>NZ_JBBMRJ010000015.1:0-155898 GCF_037993085.1 Pseudomonas sp. YNh
GTAGAGTATGAGAAACGCTATTTCCTGAGCTTGGAGAGTGTCTAGAAAACCAGGGGCGATTCACCGATCGAGCAACTGTCGATTATGACGGGTACCGTTCTTCGCGATTTACAGAAGTGGGGCAGGTTCGCAGACCTTTCGGCCATCATGCATGAGGAGAAATCCGAGCCAGGCTCTCCACTTGCGGATGCAGGCGGTTTAGGTCAACTCAATAAGCCTAGAGTGATGTTCTTTTTGGCCAACGCCGGCTGGGACGCCAGCGCTAGGCAGGCTATAAATTACGCAATGTCCTACACAAAACGCTTTGCTGTGCAGGGCGACTACCAGGTAACCGAGAACGCCTTCTCCAAGATCTTGGAGATCAACGCTGCATACTGCCAGGCCAAGCTTGGCACCTTCATAGCTACAAATCCTCTTGTCGAGCTTCCTGGAACCACCGACGCTTTTATTAACCATACGCTTGAGCATCAGCGCCAGGCGATGCAGGCTGCATTGATTGATAGTGATGAGCGCTTGGCGCAAAACGCTCTTTGCACCTTGGGCGGACTGCACGCCGTGTACTTGCAGATTGAGTACCCGGGCTTAGCCCCCACAAAGCACCATGCAATGCTTGCTGCCGGGTACCTATCATCCGCAGTGGAGAGTGTCTCAGCACGGGAGTTTCCTGACGTCATGATGGAGGGTATTCGCCAGATGGGACGTGCGGCGAGGGTAGCGATCCACCATACCGATTCCGCAGAGATTGTTAGCTTAGTTCAGAAGATAGGCACGCTGTCGTACGTGGGGGCGCTCAAAACCAGTCACCAACCCGTCACTCGTATCGCCATGGAGCAGCTTTCGCTGATTACCTACGAACTTCTGACTAAAGGCGAACACAACATTGACTACCCCGTTCGTGAGTTGCGTTCAAGTGTCCGTGCCGCAGCGAAGATTTTTCTGCATACCGCTGACTCGCCGCTTGCCGGCGTCCATAGCAGCACTCTGGGCCCTTATTTCTCAGCTACCCAACTCCCGTCTTTCTTAATGCAACTCCAACACCTGGCGAACCAGATCCTGGCGGCGCCAGAGAACGATGAGCTGGCTAATCGGATCATCGACAATATCGAAACCTGGGCTGACCAGCTCTACGACACTCAGAAAGATCTCCTATTGCTTGCAGTGGAAAAGCGATCTCAATTCACCTTCGATGCCATCACTTGGATCATTGAGGTGTCGAATTTACTTAATGCTGTGTCGAACGCACCGGCGTGCTCTGAGGGAGTAGATGAAGATCTGCGAAAGCATGCCGGGTGGCTTGTTTCTACGCTGTCTTGGTTGCCTGAGGACGAAGAGTCCCTGATATTCGTCGAAACCTTTTCGCTGACAGAAAGCTTGTTCAACGCTGCGCTGGAAGGCTACCGACGTGACTGCATCGAGTTCTATCTGGATTGCCAAAATCTGTTACTTGGCTGGGCGAAGAAAGCCGGAAACCATGAGCGCGGCAAAGATATCGTGGCAGGCTCGATTAAAGCGCTTCTGGCGCTGGCGCTCATTGAAGGAACGCCTGAAGCGCTGGATCGCATGAAAAACCGTTTCAGTAAGACGCTTGCGAGCAAAGGGGCACCCACTGAATACATGCGCGTCCAAGCTGCGCAAACCATCAGAGATTCAGCTTATCGATTAGGCCAACACTGGGTCGGTCGAGCATTTGATCACATCCTTCTCAAGCAAGATCACGCAAAGGTGGCAGCATTGCTTGGGGACATTGCAGACATTCTGAACCCTAAAACCTAGTCGCGCTGCTGATTACCCTTCAGATCTGTGTTCATAGACTATGACCTCAGGCGTGCGCCATCCTTAACTGAGGGCAGGGCCCCACCCTTTGCCAGGAGCGAGCATGCCAACTTGCTAATGATCAGCGGCCTGTCCCGTTGCTCAGAGTGATGAGCGTACTCGCTGCCACTCCGTCCAGCACTCTTCCGGGACGATGTCCTCATAACCCCGCTCCTTTTCCAACGCATAGGCGGCACTGAAGGGCACAGCTGTCGCGGTTGCATTGTCTCGAATCTCAAGCACCTCGGTCTCGCTGAGCGGTGCGCCTTTGCAATCCTCGGCCGCCTTAAGCAGGCATACAAGCGAAGGCACAAAAACGAGACATAGTGGATCTGTAGACAAAGGCTTGCCTCTTGGTAGGGATTGGACGCCACATTTTACCTGTCTAAGACTGAGGTGCGAAGCGCATCAATGTCCAAGCGGCGCCGCTCCCCGATGGTTGACTGATTACCAACTGATCGTGACGGCCCATTAACGCAACGATGCGGCGGCGGGGATCGATAGCGGGATCCGCAGAAGAGTCCCTTGAGCCAACGCCCCAGTGTTCCGTACTTACCCAAGCCTGAGTCAGCGGCGCAGCTGCCGCGTCAATGAGCTTCGCCAGACAGCTGGCGGTTTGGGGCGCAATAAGGCCATTCAATTCCGCGGCCTTTCTTGCCAGCTTCTCAGCACTGGCCAAGATGGAAGGCGGGATGATCAGCGAGGGAGGTATACCCCCGTAGTTACCGCTCGTATTTGGAGATGGATGCTGACTCATCGCCCCAGCTCCCTAGGTGTGTTCCATTTGAATGAGCCTGGCAACTGACCGGTCTCTGTAGACTGCGCGACGACCAGCTCCGCAAACTGCACGAGGTTTCGGATGGCTCCGGTACCTGATCGATCAAGATGAAAGCCTTTGATGCCAACACTGCGAGGGCCATCTCGGTCGCAGTGCGGCGAATCGCCGATCATTGCTACTTGTGCCGCATCTCCGAATAGGTGGCCAGGTACGACGCCAAGATCACGGCATACGGCGCGGTAGATTGTAGGGTCAGGCTTGGTGACTCCGAGCTCGTAGCTGAACGCGTAGGCATTGAGATCTGGCAGGAGTCTCTTTACCGCCGGCCCATAGAGCAGCTAGGTTGCTGCAGACGGTAGTGGCGATCCCGTGCTCACGGAGGAGGGTGATTGCATCGAGAGCATCCTGGAAGACCTCGATCGATTCAATCTCGCGTTGAAGTTCAGACTCGATTTCAGCCATGCGCGTCGCTGCGATCTGGATGCTGAGGAGGTCAGCAGCTTCTCGAATCCCAGCATCGAGGGTGAGCAGTTTGTGGGCATCGCCAGAGGTAGGGCGACGGCCAAGCTTTGCACCTTCTCGCAATAACTGGCGATACGGATGCGAGGGGGAGGTGATCCGGAGGGTTGTGCCGAAGGCGTCGAAGATAACTGCTGTGATTGCCATGCCTATCTCCATATCGACTGTCGGTGCGGATTTCTCAGAACTCTGAAGGCCCTGGTTTGCCGGGGCTGTAGCGAAGAAACTGCCGAAAATTTGCAGATTTTTTTGCGGATATTCTTCAGCGCCATCTGGGCTTGGTGTGAACGATCCCTCGGTACATGAGTACACTAAGCACCAACACTAGGATGCCACATCACTGAGGCTCAAGAAGTGAAGAGAACGCTGTTGGGTATGGCTGAAGCCGGCGAGCCACTGTTGAGGCAGGCTCTGGACGCAATTCGAGCTCATAACGAGGCGCAGGCTAGTGCGAGGCCGGCAGCAGAAATTGAACGCCTACGCCTTGAGGCTGACCACCTGTACCAGACGCTCATCGACTATCAACTGCACAAGGCCGGCACCCTTGGTGAGCCGATTCATTAGGTAGAGGGCCCTACTGCGGAGATTCGTCCAATCCGTAACGATGATGATTACCGAGCAGCCCTCAAAAAGGTCTCGCCCCTTTTCGACCACGAACCAGAACTTGGTACCGAACAGGCTAAGGTTTTCGAAGCCATGGTCTTGCTGATCGAAGCATACGAGGCCGAGCATTATCCAGTTGGTTCTCCGGCTTCTCCCTGAGCAATCGTGTCGGTACGTGAGGAGTTGAGCTGGGGCGTACTTTTAGTCCGCGAAAGTGAGCTCTGCCTGCCTAGACTCCCAGACGCCTGCTTGAATCGCCTTTGGAGCATTCAAACGAGGACGGCGAGCAGCCTCAGGTGCTTCCACCTTAATACGAAGGCCTGGCAGCCCACCATCACGCTGCAATTCGGCAAGCTCTTCCGTTAGCTTTGACATCAGGTCTACGGGCGTTCGACCTGTGTCCTCACTGAGTGTCAGGGTGAGGAGCGTCAGTGGGCTCAGTTGGAGACGACTACTGATCTGTTCGAGCTTGTCCAGGGTGATGCTGGATTTACCTAGCTCGAGTTTCGAGAGGTACGTACGACTTGTTGTGTCGGCGAAGTCACGCTGACTGATGTTGCGCTTGCTGCGCAGCGAGCGAAGTACACTGGCGAAAGAGGTCTTAAGAGTCATCAGGCTGGCTCGTCGGCTCGGGCGTGGATGTACATTTCCTTTTACTCCGTTCAAGGAGAAGCGGTCATCTGGAAGGCGCTTTCGATAGCAAGCTATGCATGCCATCAGAGCCTACCATGATTGGAAATTCGAACAACCGACGCGTATGCCTAGATCATGGGACGGTAGAGGGCTCTGTCGTATCCCTCGGAGACGTCGTGAGCAAGGGGCGGATCATCGGATACGAGTTGCTCAACTGGGATACAGTTGAGCTCGACGCACCAGTCTCGAGCCATTGTCTGCGACCGAGCTATCCATACACAAGGCATCGGAGTAATCAAGATGAAGAAGAATCTCAGCAAGGTTTTGCTTCCAGACCATCCGATGTACACCGATGCAGTGGATGCTTTGAAACGGTACCACCAGGCTCAAGCAGATGGTGTGACGGGGGCTGAACTGGAGCGCCTTCGTCTGATGGCGGAGCATCGGTTTCAAGCTGTCACCGACTATCAGTTGCACGCGCTCGGTGGGCCAGCAGAGGCCAGTCACTAGTGATGCCTGCTAGGCGCCGTACGGCTTAGGCCTCGACCGCCGCCTTACGTGGTAAGCGGAATGCAAATGATTGATATAGCGGTGAATCGACTTTGAGCACATGCCCCTGTGACTACACTACAGATGTGTGATGGGTGGGACACCCAGCCCCCCCCCACCTAGCAAAAAAGCTAGATTGCCTGGGCTAGGGGGCAGTGTGAAATCACAATCCAGCTTCAGCCGCTTTGCCATCACGATCGCGGAAAAGCTGGGTAATGTCTTGTGGGGATGGTGGGTTAGCGACTGTCAGTGGTTTGAGCTTGTTCTTAATGGGGGCGCCCATGACGATATGGTTAACGTACATGCGACGCTCATCGCATGGCTCGTCCCCTTTAGCCCATGCGCTCTGGAAGGCCGATTGCATGATGTAGCTATAAGCCGCTTTGCATGACGCTCTATAGCTTCGTTCCTGTTCTTTCCAGAAGTCCTTCTTCTGCAGGCTGGTAACGTCCGAGGGTGTCCAACCCTCTTTGGTCGTCCGCTCAGTCCAGTAGTCGTTGATGCAGCTCCGGATATTGTCTTCGCTGGCCCTTATCGCCGCTTCGAATGCCGACTGCCAGTCGGCATAGACGGGTGCAGGACATACCAGGTCTTGTTCATACTTGACTAGGCCATCTTGGTAGTTCCGCGCCAACAATGCATCCAAGGCTCCCCCGGGAGCCCGGGCTTGTTTGGTAGCCTCAGTCTGCAGTTGGGTTAGGGTAGTCTTCGCAAGGTCGACGGGCTGCAGATCCAAGGATTCTAGCTTTTGAGCTACAGCGCCTGCTTCTTCTTCTTTAAACACATTCAGGCTGTACGTGCTGTCGGTTCTGGTCAGGATTTGAACAATGCTACCTGGCAGTTTCAGATCACCCAAAAGGCTCTGTAGCTTCAACGCATAATGCTGGTTTTGCAGCATGGACAGGGAAGACTCAGCCGTTTTGGCCTCGGCTACAGCCTTGCCGGCCCGGAGCTTTGCGTCACGAGCCGACTTCTCAGCGTCGACTAGTTTCTGGTTTAGCGTCGCGATCTGGCCCTCGATGGCAGAACGCTGATCAGCCAGTTCTTTGTTTCGCGCTTCGCCTGCAGCCAAGGACTCGGTCTGCTTATCCATCTGTTGCTGAAGCTTCCGCTGCTCGATCTGAAGGCGGGCGAGATCCTCGGAAACGACCTCTTTTTGGAAGACGGGCCTGACGGTAAAAATGTAGCCAACAACGACGACGATCAGCATCAGAACCTGGGAAAGGTTGGCTATGACCGCTGTGTACGATAGGGCTTTATCCACCCGTGAGATGCCAGCAACTGGGGTCGGATGCTGCGGTGCATTGCTGTTTGAGCGCCGTTTTCCCAGAAATCGTGCGTATCGGTTACGGGCTGCCACTTTTTTTCCTAATGGGTGTACATATCTGAGGGCTGGCGCTATCGCGCGGCTGGCAAATGGTACGGAAATCTGCGGCCTTTCGCCGATTTTTTAGCACGCCGAAAGCAAGCTACCTCGCCAGGTCAGGTGCTCTAACTGCCGAACCGCCATTCCCCCACATCGACTTCGAAATGACAGGCGTAGAGCTGCTCCCAGAGCTGGCTACCGACCTTGGTCATTGTCCGGCGTCCGAGAACGACTTCTCGCAACACCTGGCAGACTTCCCGAGCTGTCACTGCGCCGGGGGAGTGGGCATCACAGTGGTCTAGAGTCATACGCAGCTTTCCTCGCTCATTCGATCGAGGATAATACCTTTGCATAGAGGGGCGACGTCATGGCTTCAATCGACGAAAGCTTGGATGAGGCTCGCATCATTGAAAGGGCCCTGCTGCGTATCAAAGCCATCGGCTTAGCCAAGGGCGTAGACGAGGTCACGTACAGGTTTGGCCTTGCTACTGGATATATCGCGGCAGCCCTAGACTGCGGGATTTTGAGCAACGATCAGTGGGAGCGGCTTCTGGTTCTTGCGGAACAGACTCAGGAATCACATCCTCGCTCGAACGGTAGCTCTGGCAGGTTCGATTGATGGAAATGCCAGCGGAGTACAAATGTACTCTTAGCGGATGCAGCAGACTCATTGCTGCTCCTCGGCTGGCCTTTCTGCATGGAAGAAAGCCTTTTGCTGCTTCTGGCGCGCATCGGCTGCCAGGAAGGTAACAGCTCACGAGATTTGCGCCATGCATCCAACAACACCAGACGGTCGCTACTTCGTAGTTAAAGGTCAGCTCTGGCGCTGCAGCAATTCCGCGCTGTCTGATGAGGAGCGTCAGCACCTGGTGCATGATCTGATGGAAGCACGGCGAGCCGTGAAGGAAGCCAAAGCACTGGATGACGAAGACAAGCTGCATGCCGCTCGAGCAGCGGTGAATGTGGCGAAAGTGGCGCTAGGGGAGAGGGGCCCGGTATGGTGGGATGACGGTAGCCCGGATTACAACCGCCACAAGGCAATTAACACGCCCTATGCTGAGTGGTACCGCTCTTTGCCCGAGCCATAGCGATCGTATGCGGGGAGCTGATTTAAGGCGTCGTGGCACACAGGCACTAAGGTGGCGCTTGCCGAAGCACCATCTTCCTTTCTGCACCGAGTTCAAGGTGCCCATCAGCGGAGACGATTGCGTCTGCCCTAGGCGTTGACCCGTTTCTTGGTGACGGTCTACCCGGCAGCGAACCGGAACCTGTTGCTCAGAGAAATTATCGCTAGGAGATAATTATTGCTGAGCCATAATTTCAAATAATTTCCCGGCCTCCTGATCGGCCCTCCTGCTTTTGGCTGGTGATCCGATCAGATAGGGACTGAAGCAATCCAATGTGGTGGCGTCATAGCCGGCGTTCAGCCGAATTCTCGAATGGCGTGCTGCAGCTGCATCCTTACGTCTCAGCCCTGCATCGATTGTTCGGGCGGGAGCCCGCCTAAGGCTTTACGCTCGCCGCTACTAGTTCCGCTATGCCTTCGCGCACGGCATCGATGTTGTCGTCCAGGGTGGCAAGGGCTCCATTGACGTTGCCCACAACCGTTGCAGCTCCTCGGTCATCAACCCATTTGGCTAGCTCTTCGACGGCGGCGCGTAAGGCATCCTGGTTATGGCTGAGGCGTTCAAGGACTTCAGCGGCTGTCCGTAGCTCTTTCATGAATGGTGTGTCCTGGTGAGGTTGGCAGCAGACCTTGTATCACGATTTCGCTCAGTGAGTAGTTAGCGGAGCGAGCGTCAGCATCTAGTGCTCAATCTGATGAATGCACAGCGAGCCGTGAAAGAGGCGTAGGCAGCCAGCGATGCAGATCGGTTGCGGACTACTCGCGCGGCGTTGCGTGACACAAAGGTGACCTGAGGAGAGCGGAGCAGCGTGTGATGGGGTGATGCCAGTCCAGACTTTGATCACCACCAGGTAGTGAATGGTACCGCTCATTAGCCATTCAAGATGAACAGCTTCGGCCGAAACCGGGCTGATGAGCCCGGTCGGGTTCAAGTTTTTACGCCGGTAGGGCTGGCTTTCCAGCAGAAGGAGGAACAAGCCCGAGCTCTGCCAGCGCCTTGAGTCCGTTAGCGTCTACCACTTGAGTGATATCCGAGGTTTTCCAACCGGCTATCTCGTTTTTGAAGATCTCCGCCGAGCGGAATGGCAGTGTGGAAACAGCCTCAAGCATGCCAACGCAGCGGTTTTGGTAACGGTCGAAGTCATCTACCTGCAGAAAATAACAGCCGCTGTAAGATGAGAAAACGAGCTTAGCTGAAGTGCGAAGACGCAGCTGCTCCCTTAGAAGTTCGAGGGCGAATCCTGTGCCGCGCACAGCTTCAACGGCAATGATCAAGCGATTCGGGCACAGAGGCAGCTCATGAGTTGCTCCGTCCTGAGGAGCATGCGACGAGTGACGCTCACCAGTATCAGCGACGCCCACCTGAGGTATGCTTGATCCAGACTCATCGACCTGATTGTTTTCCATGTTTCTTCATATCCTGAGTTTGGTAGGTGGCAATCGCTCACAAGTGATCAGGGTATACGTGACTCCACTCGCTGACAACGAAGGGACGTGGGGGTGCGCATGAGACTTCGATCAGCTTTAAGCGGGACTTCTAGCCAGGCAGAGGTCACGGCACACGCCGGAGGCTCGGTTCACGACAGCCGGCTCCGAAAGGGCACAGTCCCGCTTAAAGAAGCCGTGGGTGAGATGGGCCCTCAGCTCCTTCCGGGTAGCAGCGGACAGGTGCCTGGCCGGCATCCGGATCGAAGAAGCGTTTTCATCCATACTCCCTCATCACCGTGATCGAGACGCTTTGACCCATCGGCTCCTAGCGCTCTGCCGTCGCTAGAAGGTTTTCCTGCGGCTGGAGCTCAGTCACTAGAGCAGCAAGCGAAAAGCGGCTACTGTTCGCTGCGCTTCGCAATGCACCTCGTCTGATCGCTCTCGAAATGGATAACGAATGAACATTAACAAGCTGTTGATCTGCGAGACCTGTACCGCAGAAATTCACTGCCGCATTGGCATGTCCAACCGAGCCATCCAGCCACTCTCGTTTCTCTGTCCTGAATGCGGCACCGCAATAGGTCTCGTCATCGGGGGGCATCAAGGACTAGAACTGACGAACGCGTCTGAGGCGGAAGTGGATCACGAGCGAGCCATTGCCGGTGAGTATCTCTTCCAAGACTTGCATCTCGACTTCCCTATCTGGAGCGAGGGCTACGTATTAGGCAACACGCCGTTCCTGACTGCCATGACGATGGTAGATCGTGACAAGCTCATGATCCACGGCACCCACGCTGGCGCGGTGTTCAGGGATCGCCTGGATGTGCTTAACCACTACGGGAGTCGGTTCGAGGAAGTAAAACAGCTGCTGAAATTGTATCCGCGGACAAACAAGGATCTGTTCCGCCGTAGGGCATCAGAATTCCTCGACCGGGCGCAGAATCCTTCTCTTAAGCAGGAAGACCTCAACTTGCTGCTCTACTCAGTGCTATCCAGAGTCACGGCAGCCTTTTTGGAAGAGGAGACAGTAGAGGAGCTCGTGCAGCGCTACCCTGAGATCCTCATGGGGCTTGCTCAAAATGATTGGGATGCATACATCGCCTTCCACAACGAAATTCGAGACTCAGGATTTCTGCACAGCCTGCAGAAGGATTGCCTGAGCCTGTATGGCAAAATCTTTGAGCTTGAGCTTTATATCCGCCCAGCCATTTTTCTGGACTTCTGTACGGGTAAGGAACACCTGAAGACCTCGGCAAAAATCTCGCGCCTGGGCTTCGAGAACTGCAAGGACACCTACAAGGATTTGGCTGAAGTGTTCGCTCGGCAGCTTTCCTTGGTAGCCGGTATCAACAACCTGATGCACCGAGGTGGCCATAATGCGTTTCTGGCAAAGGACGGTGGTGCCTTGTCGAGTCTTGCCAAATTCACGGACAAGAACCTTTCGGAAAAACTTAAATACCTGGACGACTGCTGGTACAAGATCGACTCGAGCGTACTCAACGCCGGCGTACGCAATGCAATCGCCCATTACTCGTTTGAGTACGACGAAACCACCCAGATCATCACATGCTATCCCAAAAAGGAAGGTCTCAAGCGTGAGGACGGTGTCGAGCTCTCATTCCTTGCCTTCATGCGGATGATTCTTGTGCTATTCCGAGAGATGCATTATTTGCATCACCTCATCAAGTCCATCTACTACTTCGAGCACCTCATCATCTCAAAAAAACAGACTCAGACTTGAAAAAGAGGTGGGCGATAGGTGGGAATCACCAGGCTGCCGATCCAATCGCCCGCCCAGCACTCTCTTGGATAAACCTCTCTAGTGAAGATCACGGAGAGGATGCGATCACATACGTTGTAATGCTGCAAGCAGGTGCTAGAGGTTTGTTTAGGAATAGAAATTGGGTGAGTACGCTGAGCCACCGCCATGTACTTGGTTCGCTGGCTAGCTATGACTGGCTTGTTGGGCCAAACCGGCATTCAGGATGATTATCGATCGTAGGTGTTGCCACCAGTGCTGATCTTGTAGATGGTCTCGGAGTAGGGGAGGCGCGCAATGATGGTGGTAGCTTCCACTACACGTACCATCGTCATGCCACGGCAAAGCAGGTTCACACAGCCCTGAATACAGACGCACATCGCATCAGCGCTATCAATGAAATTCGTTTTGTTGAGTCGGAGCATGACGACTGTCCTTCCCTCAGGTACCGCTCCAATTGGGGGTACAGCGAAAATCGTAATCTGGGTCTACACGACCAAGCAGAGTACCAAGTGCAAACGAACGGCTGACATGACTCGTTGACTTCACTCAAGCGGGCCGAAACCCGGACGTTTCCATGGAGGACGGATTCTCGATGAGGTAACCTGCGCGCTAAAATATTCGGCTAGTAATGACATGCGAAAAGTTGGCAGCTTACGGAGTGTCAGCTGTACAAACGCACTTTATTGACAGTAGCGCTTAAAGGAGGACATGAATAGGACGCGTCAAGGTTCTGATTTCACAAGGAACGGTGTTTTGTGAAAAGCGGCCTGAGGTTAGCGGAAATGGACAGGATTTTGATCAAGGTGAAACGGCCTGCGCAGACTTGATCGCAAGCGGAGCGCACAGGCCTGCGACCGGAAGGCGTGAGGCTGGAAGCCCGAAGGGCCGATCCACCAGGGTACTTGGTGGCTTGGCTCACGACAGCCGTCCCCGAGCGGGGCACACAAAAGAATCGCTCCCAACTCGCCTGCAGCGTGAATATCGATTGGCAAGAATTGACAATGCTCAGAGACACCTGCGGTTTGGCGCTGTATTCAGAAAAAGAACTGCCGCCTTGCATTTTGGTCGGGTTTAGAACCGATGCTCTCGAAAATTGACGATCCGAGAGGTTCCGAAAAACTCTTCACGCCCCCAAAACTGCTCGTTTGTAGATTTCACCTGTATTGACAAAATTTCACCGTATCAGCCCTAGGCTTCCAGCGCCAATAGGAAAGACTCATTGGTAAGTCGACAACAATCCACATTAGCATATGCTCCTAAATAGCGGATTTTCGTCGACAAGACACACTAGACTTACCTTACCGGCACCCACCCCAAGAGACATCGGCGATCAATGAAGACTCTCGTGAACTGGGCTTTGCGCTACAATCTAAGATGAGTGTTGGCCGCTGGACAGGGTGATTACCATGACTAGACCCCACATCATGGTCGAAATTAAGAGGGCAGAGCGGCGTCTTGCTCAAGTCATCAATGAGATCGAACAACTGAAAGCTATGCCCGAATATGAGCGTGATCTCAGATTCTACGAGGAGCTGACCACACTTATGAAAGAATTTGGGTACGAGCCAAAAGAGGTGATTGAGATGCTTCACGCCCGTGGATCAATTGGTGATGTACGCGTCTCGGCGGACTTAACGATGCAAAAATAAAACGTCTAAATTGACCTAAACAATTTTAAATTTAGCACGGGCAAGAATGTAGGATTGAGCGATGACCAAATTGTCAAAGATATTCAAAGCCAACCAAAGAGTTGACATGGGATGTGAGGCGGTTACGCGACCCATCCATGATGACGAGGTCGTTCGATCCATCAGCTTCTTGCATAAGCTAGACACCCTTGCGGCTAACTACGATTACACCGTGAAAGAGATTGTCATGCTTCTTGACGCTGACGAGTTCACGACTGAGACAGCCGCGGGCGCGAATGCAAAAGCAGACGCTCCAGTTCACGTTGCGCGTACCAGCCGTAAGCTTCAACCAAAACGCTATCAGAGCCCTTATACCGGTGAAATTTTGGAGACGGCTAGTGCAAAACACAAAACCCTGAAAACTTGGCAGAGCATCTACGGTGTCGCCGAGGTAGAGACCTGGCGTATCTGAGTTTTTGACAGAGTGAATTAACGACAAGGGTAGGGGAGATGCCAATGCCAATCTTCAGATGCCTCTTTACCGATGCCTACATGGAGGCTGCAGTCCCGACCGACGCATCATGCGGTAGCTAAGATCACCAATTTGCGCAGCAATTTTTTGAATCTCTATATCGCAACACTCTCGCGCTGCACTTGATGCAGCACGTCGAAAACGATAGAGATGACGCAAGATGGTATCCGCGTGGTATCCATCACCACCTTCGGGCTTCGGAAACAGCGGTATCGTAGGAAGTTCAGAAATAGGATCGACCCCGATCGACCTCAAGTGCCCATCGAATATTGGGGTGAACGCCATAGGCATGCAAAATGAATTGCCAGTGCCCAACGCTGTATCTGGCGAAAATAGCCATTGGCCATTATTGCTTCGAGTAAACTGGGCAAGAGAGCTTGAACTTTGGTATGTACCGATGACAGTTGCAGGTGGGAAATCAGTCCACCGAGCGAAGCTCATCAGCACCCCAATCTCCAGAGCCTTATCGGACTGTCGGCCATCCTCAAGTGCAAATTTGAATAGCCAGTCCATTTGATGGTCTGTGAAAGTCGGTAGTCCATGATTTTTAGGCAGTTTTGGAGGCGCATGCATTCTTCTACTGACGGGATTCGGCCGAGCACTCATTGTCATTGAATGATAAAAACCAAAGAACTCCCTTGCGCAGTTGATTCTGCGATTGTGAGACGTGGCTACGATTTTTTCCACGCCTCCGGTATCACACACCTTACGCTTGAACGGGCGCCACTCTTGATTAATTGGCCAATCGTAAAACGGAGTATGAGGTGCCTCAGCATACTTTTGATGTGGCGCAGAGCTCGTCCATGACTCGGGCGGTTGAGCGCAAAACATCGCGTATGAATCCACATGGCGCTCATCCCAGTCCAACAGTGAAATCCTTTGAGAGAAGCTCCAGAGCAGCATTGCTTCCAGCGATCGTGTCATAACCGAGTAAACTTGTTCGTCCATATGAACAAATCCACGCCAAGTAAGGTATTCATTGCAGTACCAGGCGCTCATAAACGGTTGCGCACGCGGATCAATGGCTTCCATGTGAACATTCACATACCGGTTTGCAGGAAAGGCCTGTGCGCTGTTAGGAAACCAATGCTTGTAGGGAGGAAAAATAGGAAACACGATGGGTGGGTGTTCCATAGCCGCCACCGTTAGATAAAATCAATAAGAGGATAAACACGTTGACGCTGTAAGGTTAGTCAGATTTTAAGAGCCGTCAAATCTGCAGAATACCGCCCGCAGTAGGTCGGTCATTGCTGAACACCTTGCTAGGATTCCTTGCAGATCCTGGCGCTAACCGATTGATTCGATGACGGTCGGTGATTCGTGAACGGGAAGGTCGGCGAATGGTGAAAGGTTGCACCAGCCAGACACATCTACCTAATATGTGATTTAACATAATATGCATTATCCGAACCTTCGTATTTTACCGCTGCACCGTGGTTGCCCAGATGGTGAGCCTGCTCAAGGCCCTCATGCGTCAAACCCGGTTCATTCGTTGACCCAGGTTAAGGTTGGCCCTTGTTCCCTTGATTAAAATGCGGGCACCGTACCCTCACGGGGAATCTGTCATGACCATCATCGTAACCGGTGCCGCAGGATTCATCGGTAGCAATCTCGTACAGGCGCTCAACCAGCGCAACGAAACCGAGATCATCGCCGTCGACGATCTGACCGATGGCGACAAATTCCGCAACCTGGCCGACAGTGAAATTGCCGACTACCTGGACAAGGACGATTTTCTCGATCGCTTTGCTTGTGGTGAGTTTGGCAACGTGCGTGCTGTGCTGCACCAGGGAGCGTGTTCAAGCACCGTCGAAGCTGATGGACGTTTCATGATGGATAACAATTACCGGTTCAGCCGTGAATTGCTGGCGTCTGCGCAGCAACAACGGGTCCCGCTTTTATATGCGTCATCGGCAGCTGTGTATGGCGCCGGGCAGGATTTTCGCGAAGAACGTGAGTGTGAGCGCCCGCTAAACGTCTATGGCTATTCCAAGTTCCTGTTTGATCAACAGGTACGCCGGCAGTTGATGACAGCCAGGAGCCAGGTCGTCGGCTTGCGTTATTTCAACGTCTACGGGCCCCATGAACAGCATAAAGGTGCGATGGCGTCAGTGGCCCTGCACTGCTTCAACCAGTACCAGTCCCATGGAAAAGTCAGCCTGTTCGGCAGCTATGGTGACTATCCCGGCGGTGGCCATCTGCGTGATTTCGTCTCTGTGGATGATGTGGTCAAGGTCAATATGTTCTTCCTTGAGCGCCCACCGTTGAGCGGTATCTTCAATGTCGGCAGTGGTCGCGCCCAGCCGTTCAATGACGTTGCCTTGGCTGTGATCAATCGGCTGCGTGAGCAACAAGACCAATCGCCCTTGTCACTTGAGATTGCCTTGCTTGAGGGGGTGCTTGAGTACAGCGAATTTCCTGATCATTTGCGTGGCAAGTACCAGTGCTACACCTGTGCTGACCTGGAGCGCTTACGCGCTGCCGGTTACCAGGCGCCCACATTGACCGTCCAGCAAGGCGTGGCCCGCTACTGCGACTGGTTGCAGGGTATCAAAAGCCCGCCGCCTACTCCGTTCAAGCAGACGGCGCAAGCTTGATATTGCTTGCATTAACGGAAAGCCAGTGATTTTATCTCTGTGTTTTTCGTGTTTTTCGTGTTTTTCGTTGTTTGGGCAAGAATTGCTGATAACTACACTAAATAGACATTTAGTGTAGTTATTGACGTGCTGTTCTTCAAAACGCTTACGAGCCATCTGCCCTACTCTTCACGACCTCAAGTTAAACAACCGCTGCGGACGCTCAGCCAGTCTGGGGGCAAGCCCCTCGGTCAAACGTCAAGAGCACCCCGGTGCAAGGCGTTCAGCATGCGCGCGGCGTCGGCGCCCGCCTCGTCCAGCAGGCATAGCGGGATTCCGCTCAGGGCGGGTTGCGAATCGACCAGCCCCTCGCCTATCAGGGCCAGCGGGCACGCGATTTCCATCTGCAACGACCGCAAGCGCTTGGCCAAGCCGGGGCCCACCGGCACCTGGACTTTTATCACCAGTGCCGCAGGCTGCATGGCCGCACAGACGATGGGTAGCTCTTCAAGTGGCTGCCCGCAACCGAGCACGTCGATACGCTGTAGCTCACTGCTCAACAGTAGCCCGGCGCACAACACACTGAGTTCGGCTTGCCCCTCGCTACCGGCTAGCAAAACCTGCGGCGCATCGACCTGGTTGACCTGCAGACGCAGCAGCAAGCGGGCGCGCAGGAAAGTGTCGAGAAACAACCACTGGCTGCGCTGGCCTGGCGCAGTGCCTGAAGCTAGGTCATGCCACACTGGCATCAGCACTTCACGCAGCACGGTGGCCTTGGGCAAGAGTGTGAACAACTGACCATGGATCCCCTCCAGTGCCGGCCGATCGAATGCCTTGGTTGCGCGCACAACGGCCGCTCGCCAATCGTCAAAGGCCGAATGCTGCTGCACAGACGCCTCAGGCTGGGCTGCGAGCAGATCACCGACCTTGCTGACGGACAGGCCGCTTGCTGTCCAGCGCAAGATGTCGCGTATGCGCTGTACATCCCGCGCCGTGTAAAGTCGGTGGCCACCCTCGGTGCGCTGCGGACGTATCAACCCATGGCGCCGCTCCCAGGCACGCAGGGTCACCGGATTGATGCCGGTCAAGCTGACAACATCGCGCATAGGTAGCAAATCGGGTGGGGTAGCGTCAGTCATAACGAGGGGATATCCGAGTGGTAGGCCATTCTAAACCCATATGCACCTTCTGCGGCGAGCCTCCTTGGTCCATCATGCAACAAACAGCGCCGATACCTTCTGCACAGAAGCTACGCTGCGCATATCGCATACAAAACGCCTGTAGGTGGGCCCTATGATCACCGCGAAACTCCTGCAACTGATGGTCGAGCATTCCAACGATGGCATCGTCGTCGCCGAGCAGGAAGGCACTGAAAGCATCCTGATTTACGCCAACCCCGCCTTCGAGCGCCTGACCGGCTATTGCGCCGACGATATCCTCTATCAGGACTGCCGTTTTCTTCAGGGCGAAGATCATGACCAGGCGGGCGTGGCAACCATCCGCGAGGCGATCCGCGAAGGCCGCCCCTGCTGCCAGGTGCTTCGCAACTACCGCAAGGACGGGAGCCTGTTCTGGAATGAGTTGTCCATCACGCCCGTGTACAACGAAGCGGACCAGCTGACGTACTACATCGGTATTCAGCGCGACGTCACCGCGCAGATATGCGCCGAGGAGAAAGTACGCGCGCTGGAGGCTGAAGTGGCTGAATTGCGCCGGCAACTGGGACAGATAGAGCATTGACAAAAACCTATACAAGATCGTCTTTCTGTATAGATTAATGCTTGGCTTTCAGCTATACCTGTACAACAAACAACTTTTGTACAGGATTTCCTGGGGCCCAGCATGCCAGCGTACCTACAGCAATTCGTCGTGCGCCTCGTCAGGTTCGATGGGGCTAACATCGACACGCGGGAAAAACTGTACGACGAGCTAAGACCACGGCAAGGCTACCTGCACTGGACGCTGCAGTTTTGCCACCCACGCCTGGCCTGCGGTCACCCTGGTCAGCCCTGGCTTCGTCGACACGCCACTCATACGTCGCAACGATTTCCCCACGCGGCTGCCCTGCCCCATCCCTGGAAATCAACTGTCCCGGTCTTTTCACATTGGTGTTGCGCCTGTCAGGGGCACTACCCGCGCGCCTGCGTTTGGCACTCGGCCAACGCCTCGCCCGTCATGAACAGGAATGATGATCCATGCGTATCGCAATCATCGGCAGTGGCATCGCGGGGCTGACCTGCGCCCATCTGCTGTCACGCAAGCATGAAGTAACGGTGTTCGAAGCCGAGCAATGGATCGGAGGGCACACGCACACGCTCGATGTGGTCTGGAAGGGCCAGCGTCATGCAATAGATACCGGCTTCATCGTTTTCAACGACTGGACCTACCCCAACTTCATACGCTTGCTCGACCAGCTCCAGGTCACCTCGCAGCCGACCGAAATGAGTTTTTCCGTGCATGATCCGGCCATTGGCCTGGAGTACAACGGTCACGATCTGAACACACTGTTTGCTCAACGCCGTAACCTGGTGTCGCCAGGTTTCTGGGGCATGATAAGGGATATTCTGCGCTTCAACCGCCAGGCGCTGGCCGACCTGGACAACCAGCGAATCGATACAGACACCACCTTGGGCGCCTACCTTCGGACACAGCGCTACGGGCAGCGCTTCATCGACCACTATATCGTGCCGATGGGGTCTGCGATCTGGTCGATGTCCCGCGCCGACATGCTCCATTTTCCCCTTGAGTTCTTCGTCCGTTTCTGTCGCAACCACGGCTTGCTGTCGGTCAACCAACGGCCGCAGTGGCGGGTGGTTGAAGGCGGTTCACGCAGCTATGTCGCGCCGCTGTGCAGACCGTTTGCTGAACGCATACGCCTCAACTGCAAGGTATCCCGGGTCAGCCGCGACGAGGGAGGCGTGACTCTGGTGAGCGCGGCCGGCACCGAACGCTTCGACAATGTGGTGTTCGCCTGCCACAGCGACCAGGCTCTTGCGGTATTGGAAACCCCAACCATGCTGGAGCGCGCTGTACTCAGCGCCATTGGCTACGCCAGCAACGATGTGGTGCTGCACACCGATACCCGCCTGCTGCCACGCCGCAAGAGCGCCTGGGCCAGCTGGAACTACCGCCTGGGCGGCCCCGAGCAGGCTCCCGCCGCGCTGACCTACAACATGAACATCCTGCAAGGAATCCAGGCGCCGACAACCTTCTGCGTAAGCCTCAACCAGACCGCACTGATAGACCCGGCGCAGGTGATCGCGCGCTTCCAGTATGCCCATCCGCAGTACAGCATTGCCGCGTCCGCTGCACAGGCGTGCCAGGCACAACTGCAGGGTCAGCAGCACAGTTACTTCTGTGGCGCTTACTGGGGCAACGGCTTTCATGAGGACGGGGTGGTCAGCGCGCTGAAAGTGGCTGCGCACTTCGGAGAGCAATTGTGAACAGCAGCCTTTGTCTGGGCTGGATCAGTCACCGTCGGCTGACCCCGCGGCGCCATGCTTTCCGTTACCGGATTGGCATGTTCTACGTGGACCTGGACGAACAAGCCTGGCTCATGGGCCTGTCACGCTGGCTGGGGCGCTGGCGCCTGGCACCGCTGTGCTGGCGCGAGACCGACTACCTGCCAGCGCAGACCCGGCACGGCAAAACCCTGGCACAGGCAGCACGCTTGCTGGTGTGTCAGGCCACTGGGCATATGCCCGAAGGCCCGGTACGGCTGCTCACGCAACTGCGTTGCTGGGGGCTGTCGTTCAATCCGGTGAGCTTCTATTTCTGCCACGACCGCGACGGCTGCCTGACGGCAATCCTGATGGAGGTGCGCAACACCCCGTGGCGTGAGCGTTTTCATTACGTACTGCCGGTGCAAGAGAACATTGCCAAGCCGTTCACCGTGGCCAAGGCCTTCCATGTTTCACCGTTCATGCCGGTGGACATGGACTATCACCTGCGCTTTTTCCTGAGCGCAGACCATGTACGCATCCACATGCAGAACTGGCAGGACGGCCACAAGGTGTTCGAGGCCGACCTCGCCCTGCACCGTCAACCACTGGATGGAACTGCACTACGTCGATATGTCATGACCTTCCCATGGATGAGTCTGCGCACTGTCTCGGCCATCTACTGGCAAGCGTTACGCCTGCTACTCAAACGCACCCCCGTGCATGACCACACCACCAGCCAGAATGACCTGGCGCTGGGCCAACCTTGCGAGGACCCTGATGATGTCAAATCCCACACTGAGCGTTAGCAAGTTCGCAGGCCTTGCGCCCTTGCTCGGCGGTCTGGCACGCAGCGCCGTGCTCGCCCAGCTGGGCAAGCTTCGCCACGGCCACCTGCGCCTGCTCTGCCACGGGCAGCAGTGGAGTTTCGGTGATGTCGACAGCCCGTTGCAGGCCGAGGTGGAGATCCTCGATGACGCCTCCTGGAGCCTGATCGCCGGCAATGGTTCGATCGGTGCTGGCGAGGCCTACATCCACGGCTATTGGCGAAGCCCCGACCTGGCGCTGGTGACCCGCCTGTTCGTCGCCAACCTTGAAGTGCTCGACGCGCTCGAGGGTGGCCTGGCCCGTTTCGGCCGCCCTGCCCTGCGCCTTCTGCACCGGCTCAACCGCAACAACAGACGCGGTGCCCGGCGCAATATTCTGGCCCATTACGACTTGGGCAACGCCCTGTTCGAGCGGCTGCTGGACCCCACCATGATGTATTCGGCGGCCCAATTCGAACATGCTGGGCAAACACTGGAGCAAGCCCAGTTGCACAAGCTGGAGCGCATCTGCCAGAAGCTTGAACTGCACCCCGACGATCACCTGCTGGAAATTGGCAGCGGCTGGGGCAGCCTGGCAATCCACGCGGCCACCCGTTACGGCTGCAGGGTCACCACCACAACGCTCTCCGAGGCCCAGTACAGCCATACCCTGGCGCGTGTTCGGGCCTTGGGGCTTGAGCAGCGCGTGAAGGTGCTGCGCGAAGACTACCGCGACCTGCAAGGTACCTTCGACAAACTGGTTTCGATCGAAATGATCGAGGCAGTCGGCCATCGTTACCTGCCTGCGTATTTCCGCCAATGTGCCTCGCTGCTCAAGCCCGACGGCCTGATGCTGCTGCAGGCGATCACCATCCGCGACCAGCGCTATGCCCAGGCGCGGCGCTCTGTCGACTTCATTCAACGCTATATTTTCCCAGGTGGCGCCCTGCCTTCGCTAAGCGTGTTGCTCGACACCGCCAGCCGGCACACCGCACTCAACCTCGTGCACATGGAGGACTTCGGCCAGGACTATGCCCTCACCCTGCAGCACTGGCGTGAAAACCTGCGCCTGGCGCGCACGGCACTGACGGACCTGGGCTACGACGACATGTTCCAGCGCCTGTGGGAGTTCTACCTGTGTTACTGCCAGGGCGGTTTCGAGGAACGCACCATCGGCGTTGCACACCTGCTGTGGGCAGCGCCACTGGCGCGTCGCGCTCCATTGCCTGACGGTGCCTGATGCCGGGGCGCTGGCTCGTCGCCAATGCCGTCTGGTTACAGGCAGGCTGGTGGATCTGCGTGCTAGGCGCCGAACGCCCCTGGCTATTGCTCCTGGTGATTGCAGGTGTGGTGGTGCACCTGCGCCTGTGCCCGGATGTTAACGCTGAGGTCAAGGCGCTGTTGCGCGTCACCTTGGCGGGGTGTGTGCTCGATAGCACGCTGGGGGCGCTGGGCGTGTTCGGTTTCGACGGCTGGCCGCTGCCACTGTGGCTGGCGCTGCTGTGGCTGGTGCTGGCCAGCGGCATGCGCCACAGCCTGGCATGGGCCGGCAGGCACTGGCAGATCGGTGCGCTGATCGGGGCACTCGGCGGCCCCTTGGCCTACGTAGGCGGCGCAAGGGTTACACAGGTCGCCCTGCCGTTGGGCACGCTGGAAACCGGCCTGCTACTGATGCCGATCTGGGCGTTGGCCCTGCCCCTGCTCGCGCGCCTCGCGGCGCGGCGCTGACCTACGGCATCGCTCGGAGCAGTAGCGCACCTGCTCCCAACAGCGTGCCCAGCGCTTGCGCCAGTTGAACGGCCGGCCACACACCACGCAGACCTTGCTGGGCAAAAGACTCTTTTTCATAGCGGCTGCCGCGCATCAAGCTGCGCCAACAGCGCCTGGCCACGCTGCCACACAGCGTCGCGCCGGCTAGCCGTCATGCCATCCAGGCTGCGATACACCAGGGTCAAACGCGGGTTCGTCGACAGCAGCGGACGATGGCGGATAAGAAAATGCCAGTACAGGGCATTGAACGGGCAGGCATCGTCCTCGATTACATGATCGACCTTGTAACTGCAAGCCTTGCAATGATCGGACATGCGCTGGATGTATCGACCACTGGCGCAGTACGGCTTGGACCCCAGGTATCCGCCGTCGGCGTGCATCACCATGCCAAGCGTGTTGGGCAGCTCGACCCAGTCGAAGGCATCCATGTACACCGCCAGGTACCACTCGCAAATCGCGGTGGGCACGATACCGGCCAGCAAAGCGAAGTTGCCGGTCACCATCAGCCGCTGGATATGGTGCGCGTAGCCCAACCGCAGGGTCTGCCCGATGGCTTGCTCCATGCAGCGCATGCGGGTGCGCCCGGTCCAATAGAATTCAGGTAAAGCTCGGTCGTTGCCCAGGTGATTGAGCCCGGCATACTCCGGCATGCGCAGCCAGTAGATACCGTGCACATACTCGCGCCAGCCGATCAACTGGCGAATGAAGCCCTCAGCTGCATTAAGCGGCACCCGCCCCTCGCGCCAGGCCTGGTCGACCTCCTCACACAGGCATCGCACATCCAGAAGCCCGATGTTGAGCGCCGCACTGATGCGCGCATGGAACAGGTATGGCTCGCCCTCGGCCATCGCGTCCTGGTAGTCGCCGAATGCCGCCAGGCCAAAATCCAGAAAATGCTGCCACAGCTGATGTGCCTCGGCATGGGTCACGGGGTAGTCAAAGCCGTCGATGTCCCCGTAGTGGTCGCTGAAGCGCCGACGGACCAGGGCGACCACCGCTGCCGTGATCCCGTCCTGCGCGAAATGCGCAGCGAACGGCCCACGCAACTGGCGAGGTAATGGCTTGCGGTTTTCACCATCAAAGTTCCAGGCCCCACCTGCCGGGCTGCCGTCCGGCTCCATAAGCAGCCCGGTTCGCTTGCGCATGCCACGGTAGAAGTGCTCCATACGCAGTTGACGACGCTCATGGGCCCAGCGCGCAAAAGCTTCGCGGGAGCACAGAAAGCGCGTGTCGCGATGCCACACGAGGGGCAATGCGGCATCATGCAAAGCCTGCTCCAGGCGCCACTCTCCGCACTCGGTCAGGTGAATGTGCGTGGCGCCCAAGGCGTGTTGCCAGCGGTGCAACTCGCCAACGATGCTGCCGCTATTGCCGTCAGCATCGAGCTCGACGTAATGCACCTGCCAACCCCGCTCACGCAGGGCCTGGGCAAAGTGCCGCATGGCGCTGAAGATGAGCACGATCTTGAGCGGATGATGCGGCACATAGCGGGCTTCACCCTCCACCTCCGCCATCAGAACAGCATCGCGGGCGGGGTCAAGGGCAGCCAGGCTCGCCAGGTCGAACGACAGCTGGTCACCCAGCACAAGGCCCAGGCGCATCGTTCAGGCTACCATTGGCTGGTGAGCGTTACCGGTACGCGCAGCGGCGCAATGGGGCCGTCACGTTGCCCGCACATCTCATCATGCACCACCTGCTGTACCAGCATGCACGGCACGGTTGGCAGGTCGGCCAACAGCTGGCGTAGCTCGGTAGTGGAGCGCACGCGAACGGGCTGCCCATGGGCATCGCTCAATGTCACAGGGCCGGCGTCGGTCAACGCACGCAGGAGGTAGAAGCCACCCTCCAGCGACAGCAGTTCAAGTTCCTTTGCTTCGCCGGTCGAGACCAGCTGGGTAAGCGCGATCAGGTTCATGGTGTACCCTCTGGCAGGCGGCGGAAGAACAGGGTGATCTGGCCGATTTCAACGCCCAGCTTGCTCATGCTTGAACGGTTGATCAGGGTGTCGTCATCCATGAGGTACATCCAGTCGTCCAGGTCTACCTGCCAGTGCCGCCCGTCCACTGGCAGGTCCAGCTGGTACCGCCATCGCAGCGCGTTACCCGCCACTTCGCCGCGCGCCTCGCCGATCACGTCCCCCGCGGTACCGCGCCAGCGCCCCGGGCCGTCTGGCACAAGTGTCCATGTACGCTGCTGGCGAGTGCCATCACTGTAGAGAAAATGTTCGTCGAGGATCAGCCGCTCACCCTCGCGGCGGCTGTCGATACGTACGTGGAAGCGCTTGACCACTTCGCCGGAACACTTCTGGAACATCCCCCAGGCCTGCACCGGTCGCGAGAAGAATGCGGCCAGGTCCAGTTTCGGTTGCTCCTGGGCATAGTGCTCAACACCGACATTGCCACAGCTGCCCAGAAGCAGGCACGACACCAGCAACAGCACTTTGTACATGTCATGTTCCTCAGTCGTTACCAGCCAGCCCAAGCAGGCGCTGGCGCAGTTGTGTATCCCGGGCTCCGGGGTCGAGCCAGATGGCAAAAAACGCCTTGGCAAAGACCGGGTCGGCGATTTCGCGGCTGAATTTACCGTCGACGTAAAAGCGGCAGCCCTGCCCCGGCAGGTACAAGCCGGTAATGCGCATGCCGGGGTGCACATCCACGAATGCCTCTTCAAGCCCATGGGTCCACGCCGTGCGTTGTTGCGGCGTTATGCTGCTACCGTTGAGGCGGCGCATTTCCTCAAGGCTGGCCTGTACCAAGGTGCCCCTGGACAAGGAGCGGTGGTAGAGCAGCTCAAGGGCGAATGGCTGGTTCCAATCATGAACTTGCCCTGCCGTCCATAATTGCGCTGTATATAGACGCAGACCAAACCAGGTGAACTTACCACTCCCAAGCCGTTGCGCCCCAGTAAGATCCGCCCTCCAGTCCGCCACCGTCGAAAAGGCAGCCAGTAGCAGACAGAGGCAAGCCCAACGAGCACGGTGCGCCATACTGACCTCGATCACGCGTAAATACTGTACAACGATAGCATCTTGTATAGATATTGCGTTAATACTGCATAGGTTTTTCATGCGCAGCGCCAGATCAGGCCTCATGGCAGGCTGTCCCAACTATAAAAACTACAGCGTCACTAGCCCAAGGAGCCTGCCGTGTCAGAACACACTCAGTGCGGCGTGAAGCCCAGCGACTCTGCCTGGTCGGTGTTTCTGGTGTTCTTGCGCCTGGGGCTGACGTCTTTCGGTGGCCCCATCGCGCATCTGGGTTACTTTCGTGAAGCATTTGTCGCGCGCCGCCGGTGGCTCAGTGAGCGCAGTTATGCCGAGCTGGTCGCCGTGTGCCAATTGCTCCCCGGCCCCGCCAGCAGCCAGGTCGGCATTGCTCTGGGCCTTTCACGGGCGGGGTTCGCGGGCGCTGTCGCCGCGTGGGCAGGGTTCACATTGCCATCGGCCCTCCTGTTGACGCTGTGTGCTCAAGGCCTGGGGGCATGGGGAGGTGGCGCCCCAAGTGGCCTGTTGCATGGCCTGAAAATCGTCGCAGTCGCCGTGGTGGCCCAGGCGGTGTGGGGCATGGCGCGTAGCCTTTGCACCGATGTTGCGCGGGTAACCATCGCCCTGTTCGCTGCCTGTACCGCGCTGCTGTGGCCCAACGCAATCGGGCAGATAGCCGTGATCACAGGGTCGGCCATCACAGGCTTGATCCTGCTCAAGCCTCCGGGCTCCCCTGCAGGGGAAGAGCTGCCGTTTTCAGTCAGCCGAAAGGCCGGGCTGGCTGCGCTGGTAGTGTTCTTTGTCTTGTTGGTCGGCTTGCCGCTATTGACCCGCATCTGGCCCTCGCAAGCACTGGCAATGGTCAACGCCTTTTATAGCGCAGGCTCACTGGTATTCGGCGGCGGGCATGTGGTTCTACCGTTGCTTGAGTCGGCCACAGTAGCCCACGGCTGGGTCGCAAATGACACCTTTCTGGCTGGTTATGGCATGGCGCAGGCCATACCGGGCCCACTCTTCACGTTTGCAGCCTTTCTGGGCGCATCGATGAGCGTGCAGCCATCCGGCTGGGTGGGCGCGACTGTTGGCATTCTCGCCATTTTCACCCCCTCCTTCCTGTTGGTGATCGGTGTGGTTCCCTTCTGGGAAACACTGCGGCGCAGCGCCCGCAGCCAGTCAGCGCTTGCCGGGGTAAACGCCGGCGTGGTCGGGCTTCTGCTGGCTGCCTTGTACCAACCGGTGTGGACGAGCGCCATCGCCAAGCCAGCAGACTTGGCATGGGCGCTGATCGCCTTGATGGCCCTGATGTTCTGGAAGTGGCCTGCATGGGTGGTTGTCCTGGGCTGCGGCGTGTCCGGTTGGCTGCTGAGCGGCACCTTATAGCCGCGCTCTGTTTCCTTTTTCGTCAATGCAGGTCGCGGCGCAGGATATCGTCGAATGCCATGTCCCGCCCTTCGAGGCAGCGTCTGCCTTGAAGTGATACGCCACGGCCGGCGCGACGAAGCACTCTGACTCTGCTGGCAGGCGCAGGCCTGACATTTGTCAACCGCGCAGCGTCTGTTCGCCGAGTTTGACCTTTATCAATCGCCCCGCCCGGTGCAGGGGGTAGAAACAAGGACGCAGGGCACTCCAGCCCCCACTCTCGGTCTGCAAACGGAGCCCATCATGAACGACATCGATTTGCGGGACCTTGTAATCGAAGAGCTGGAATCCAATCCCGATATCAATGGCGCCAGCATCAGCCAGCCGTGACCCTGCAACCCCGTGCCGAGTAACGACGATGTTCACTGTCACTCTGATCAACATGCTGATCGTGATCCTGGTGGTGGTAATTCATTACGAATGCCTGCTGCGCCTGAATGACTGGCTACCGCGCCTCAGGCTGTGGAGCCGGTTCCGTATCGTCGCAGGGGTGTTCGGGGCGTTGCTGGCCCACGCGGTGGAGGTCTGGTGCTTCGCCCTGGCTTATTACCTGATGGCCCATACCGAGGGCTGGGGCACGCTCAGCGGCAATTTCGACGGTAGCTTTCTGGACTGCGTATATTTTTCCTTCACCACCTACACCACCATAGGCTTCGGCGACATCGCCCCCACCGGCCATCTCAAGTACCTCACCGGCCTGCAGGCGCTGACGGGCCTGGTGATGATCACCTGGACCGCTTCGTTCCTGTTCCTGGAAATGCAGAAGTACTGGAAAGCCAAATAGGGCTGATCAACCACTTGGGAATTGAGGACCACATCCAACAGGTCCTCGTTCAGGTTCGCGGCGATCAGAGGCCGAGGCAGCACATCGACCGCCTGCAGGTTTGACAGGTCATGAGTGAAGCATTTGACAACTGTCAAGTCAGGGCAAGGCCCGCTGCCGAAACTGACCTTCCTTGTTCATTCAACACAGAGGACATTGCCATGGCGCCCGCCGAGACTTCCCGTGTGCACACAAACCCTTCGTTTCCCAAACCTTCGGGTGAATACTGGATCGAAGCCCTTGAAAACGGCGTTCACGTGCTGATCAGGCCCCTGCAGGCCAAGGACCGAGAACGCGAAAAAGCCTTCATCGAACGGCTGTCGCCCGAGTCGCGGCATTTCCGCTTCCTGTGCCAGCTCAGAGAGCCCAGCAAAGCCATGCTCGACCAGCTGATGAAGGTCGACCAGGACCGCCAGGCAGCCTACGTCGCTCTCGCCCACGTGGATGGCGAATTGCAGGAAGTGGGCATTTCCCGCTACGCCACCGCCAGCGGCAAGGACGAATGCGAATGCGCCGTTACTGTCATGGACAGCTGGCAGCACCACGGCTTGGGTCGCCTGCTGCTCAACCACCTGATCGACCATGCGCGGGCCAAGGGCTTGCGGCAGATGTATTCGGTTGACCCAGCAGCCAACCAAGCGATGCGCGAGCTGGCCAAAGCGGCGGGGTTCACCACCGTCGCTGACCCAAATGATCCCAGCCAGGTCATCCACCGGCTCTCCCTGATCTGACCCAGGGCCGCCGCACCCTGACAGGTCAAGGCGCGGCGGCGCGACGACGGGAGTTTTCCCCTGAACGGCCCTTCGAATAAATTGATGGAAAAACTGTGCGGCAAGCAGTATCAGGTCGACACTACCTCCCGCGCCGGGTTCAGCGCACCGGGTCGATGGCAACGGTTTCCTGATATTCCGGCACACTCACCTGCCAGCCCAGCTCCAGGCTGATGCGCCGTCGCAAGGTGTCGGCAGCGTGTGGCTCGCCATGAATGACGTAGGTCTGCCGCGGTGGCCGGGTGAAACCACGCAACCACTCCATGATCTCGTCGGCGTCGGCGTGGGCGGAGAGGTTTTCCATGGCGTGCACCTGCGCCCGGATGGGCACGTCTTCGCCCTGCAGGCGTACGCTGTGGGCGCCAGCGACGATATCAGCCCCGCGCGTGCCTCCCGCCTGAAAACCGGAGAACAGGATGCTGTTGCGCGGATTGGGGGCCAGCGCCTTCAGGTGATGCAGCACCCGACCACCGGTGGCCATGCCACTGGCGGCAATGATCACCGCCGGCTCGCGCAGCTGGTCAAGGTGGCGGGACTCATCGACCGTGCGGATGATCCGTGTGCCCTTGCACATCGCCGCACACTCCGCCGCCGGTAGCCGATGTTGATTGCGAAACTGCTGATACAGGGCCGTGGCATCGGTGGCCATCGGGCTGTTCAGGTACACCGGGATATCCGGGATCAGCCGGTCACGCTTGAGCTTGTAGAGGTAATACATCAGCAGCTGGGCGCGCCCGACAGCGAATGAAGGAACCAGGACGATGCCATGGCGCAGGAGTGTCTGGTTGATGACCTGGGCCAGATACTGCTCGGTCGATTCTGTCGGGTGCTTGCGATCACCGTAGGTGGACTCCACAAGCAGCACATCCGCCGTACGGACCAGCTCCGGTGCCCGCATGATCGGGTCTTGCGGCCTGCCCAGGTCACCCGAGAAGACCAAGGTCTGGCCCTGTGCACTGATCTGCACAGTCGCCGCGCCCAGGATATGGCCAGCCGTGCGCAGCAGCAGGTCCATGCCTTCGGCAATCGGCGTTCCCTGATGCAGCTCCACCGGGCGCAATAGTGCCAGCGCCTGTTTGGCATCCTGCTCGGTATAGAGCGGCCGCGCCGGGGTGTGCTTGGAATAACCGTGGCGATTGGCATGTTCGGCCTGCTCCTCCTGCAGCCGCGCGCTGTCGAGCAGGAGCACTTCAGCCAGGGCGCAGGTTGCCGGGGTGGCATAGATCGGTCCGCTATAGCCTTCCCTGGCCAATACTGGAAGGTAGCCACTGTGGTCGAGATGGGCGTGGGTCAGCACGACTGCATCCAGCGCCCGCAGTGCCGAAGGCAAGGGTTCCCAGTTGCGCAGGCGCAATTGCTTGTAGCCCTGGTACAGCCCGCAGTCCACCAGGATCCGCGTGCGGTCGCGGGTCAACAGGAATTTGCTGCCGGTCACCGTCCCGGTGCCGCCGAGAAAGGTCAGTTGCATGGCCAAGGCTCCTGGGTTTCGAACACATGAGGATGGACCGCGAGCACACTGCACGGCGGATGGCCGACCATGCGTTCAGTAGTGTCGCCCAGCAGCTTGTCCAGCCCTTTGGGCTGCACCACGCCCATCACCACGGCGTCGACTTCAAGGGCCACGACCTGTTCGCGAATCACCTGCACCGAGCCGCCCTCCACGAAGTGTCGGCGGTCCGGCGCCACACCTTCTGCCTCTGCCAAGGCGTTGAAGGGTTCCTGCAGCGCCGCGCGCAGCTCGTCAATCCACGCCTCGGTGACGTTCATGTCCGCGGCGAACACACCGGCCAGGTTGTAGGCCGACAGCAGATGCAACGCAGCATCGCACTGCAGTGCCAACGCCTGGGCGACGCGAATCAGCCCTCGATTGAACCGTTCCTGAACCTCTGGCGTCTCGCTGAAACAGGTATCCACGGCGACCAGAACGCGCCGAGGCAATGAAACGGCCGCTTTGGGCACGAAGAGGGTGAGCCCCTTGAAACCTCGCATCAGCGCACTGTCCAGCGGGGTACCGAACAGCCGCGCCAGGGCCGACGCGGATTCGCTGTCCTTGATCACCAGGTCCGGCTGCAGTTCGCTGATGTAGGGGATGGCCTCGCTGCGGATATCGTCGGCGGCAAGGCTGTCGACCGTCAGTGTCACACCGGTGCCGGGGTGCCGTTCGGCCAGCGCCCGCAGTTGCACGCAGTAGTGGTCGTACTGGCGTTTGATATCAGCCTCGTTCAGGCGCTCTTCGCGCAGCAGGTGCTCCTCGCTCGGCTCGAACAACCCCAGCACATGCACGCTGGCACCGCTGACATGCGCCAGCGCCAGCCCACTGCGCAGTGCGGCTGAATGGGGATCGACTTCAGTAAGCAGCACCAGCAATTGTCGAAACTGACCCATGATGAACCTCCGTAGCTTTCGTGAGGACTGGCAGCGCAAAGGCCTGGGTGCGCGCTTGCTGCGGTCCCTGCTCGGCGCGGCCCGGAGCAGTGGCTATGAGTGGATGATTTCCAGGGACCTGGCGAACAATTACGCCATGCACCGGCTGACCAAGGGGCTGGGGTTCAGCTCACGGTACCTGGGCGGCGATGTCAGCGAGATAGTCCACGAACTGGACCTGCGGGCCTTGTACCTCACCCCTGGGAATGCTCGGGGGAAATCACCAGCACACTGCGGGACAAGCGATGCAACACCCGCTCGGCAGTACTGCCGATGAACCAGCCGATGCCATGGTGGTGATAACTGCCCATGACCAGTACGTCGATATCATTGTTGTCCATGAACACGGCCAGGGCTTTGGCCGGGTCGCCGATGCGCATGTGGCGGTGCTCGGCGGCAATGCCATTGCGCTCGGCAAGAGCCTGGAAGGCGTCGCTCTGTGCTTCGTGTAGCGTCCGGGCGAGGTTGGAATCGAACAGGAACGAATGCGCCCGGCTGCCGCCCGCGTCCAGGTACATGGAACCCAGGTCGTAGGCATACAGCAATTCGATCTGCGCGCTGCACTGCAGAGCCAGTTTCAGCGCCTCACTGATGATCTGGTCGTTGAAGCCTTCGAACTGATCCTCGGGCCTGGACAGGTCCACGGCCGCCAGGATCCTGCGCGGTAACGCATGGCTGGCGTTGTGCACCAGATGCAGCGGTATGCGGGTTTCGCGCAGCAGCTGGATATCCAGGTTGGTGAACATGGCACGCGCCCACCAGGGCTCATGCTCGAACTCCTTGATCAGCAGGGCGAACGGCTGTTCGCGCAGGTGCACCAGGATCTCGTTCAAGGGATGCTGCACCCACACCACTTCAGTCGTGACTGTGACGCCGTTGCGCCGCATCGGCTGCGCCTGGTTTTCCAACCACTCCCGGTGTTGCTGCACGTAACCTTCGCGCATCACTGCCAGCGCCTGGTCATTGACCAGGCCCGCCGTGGCAAGCCCTTCCACATAATCGAAAGCCACGATGTGCAGCGCCATGCCCTTGGCCTTGGCCAAGGCTGCGGCTCGGTCGTAGACGGGGGTACGGCGCATCAGGGGCGATGCGATCAACAGCAGTCTTTGCGGGGTTTCCATGGCACACCTCGACGGTTGCGATACGTAACCGAAGCATCGTTTACCCGTGCTTTGCGGACTTGACGTTTGTCAACTGACGCCCCAATGGACCAACGGTATTTCCCACAGCACAAAAACTTGACGAGGATCAACGTATCGCCGATTGCCGGGCGCACGCTACGCGCATATCAACAACAATTTCCAGCCCCGGAGGCGTGCCATGGCCCTAATGAAAGCAGCGGTGTTCGTCGAAAAAGTGGCGATCACCCCCTGGCCCTCGCGCACTGGATGCAGGGACCCCTTTGTTTGCATCGTTCCGCAGTTTTCTTGCCCATGCATGCTCTTGGACTGGTCACCGCGCCCAGTTGCGCAGACTCGGGCTGATTTCCGATGTGCGAAGGAGGCCTGAACATGTCTGGCCAACTGAAAGTCACGCTGCTCGAACAGCCTGCTTCGCCTCCGGTTCACCTGAAACCGCTGGCGACGCTGTGCCGCGATTGTCGGGTCAGCGGCTTGTGCCTGCCCACCGGTTTGCCCCTGCACGACAATAACTGCCTGGGCTCGCTGATCGGGCCACGCATGCGCATCCGCAAAGGCACGGCGCTGTTCAATGCCAATGATCCCTTGACCATGCTCTATGCCGTGCGCTGCGGCAGTTTCAAGACCAGCCTCAACAGCGTCGAGGGCCAGGGTGTCGTGATCAACTTCTGGATGCCGGGCGACGTGCTCGGGCTGGATGCCATCGCTACCGATCACCATGTCTGCGACGCGATCGCCCTGGAAGATAGCGAAGTCTGCCCGGTCCCCTATCGTCGCCTGCAAGCGCTGGCGCGCGACTTTCCGGCCTTGCAGCAAAGCCTGAACCGCTTGATGAGCCGGGAGATCGTACGTGAACACGAGCGCGTGCTGATGTTGTGCAACCTCACCGCCGAACAGCGCCTGGCCAGTTTTCTGATCGGGCTGTCCCGGCGCTTCGTCAACCGTGGCTACTCCGCCCATGGCTTCATGTTACGCATGTCGCGCGAGGACATAGCATCCTACCTGGGCCTGCGCCTGGAGACCGTATGCCGATCGGTCGCCCGCTTGCGTGCGCAAGACGTCGTCAGCCTGCACGGCAGGCTGGTGGAAATACTCGACATGCCAGCATTGATGGCGTTCGAGCAAGGCGGCCTTGACGGTGAACGCAAGCACTCCCTGAAAGCATCATGCTCGACACCCTGAAGCCCTGCCTCCGCCGGGCTGAGAACCTTCGCCATCACCGACCTGCAGGGTGTAGCATTTTTGTTCAGGCCAGCCCGCCAAAGCGCTGGTAGAAGCCCTCGTTCACATCCGGCAAAGGCCCGTCGGCCGTCTCCAGCGCCGCATTCAGCCACTCCTCTGCCTTGGCAAACACCAGCCGATACAGGTTGCGGCACAACTGTCGCGCGGCCCTTCCCTCCCAATCCCCTGGCAGCAGCTCGTCTGGCAGTTGCGGGTCGCGCAACAGCAGGCGGCGGTACTCGTGAATCAGCAGGGTGCGCGCCAGGAAACAATCTTGCGCATCGAGCAGTTGCTGCTCTTTCAGGCTCTGCCACAGCGGCCTGAACAGCTGGATGAACTCGCTGTACTGCTGCCCCAGCTCATCGATACGCCAGCTCTCCCGCACCTGGGCGCGCATGGCCTTGGACGCGAGCACTTCCTGGGTGTGGGTTTCGAAGACGATACTGTCGTCGCTGGCTTCCAGGTCACGCAAGGTTGCGGTCAGATCAGCGCGGTCTGCCCGTGGGCAGCCAAGCAGGTTCGGCGCCATCACGCCAAACCCCTGCCATTCCAGCTCTTCACGCAAGGCCTTGCGCTTGCCGGCCTCAAGCTGCGACAGCAACACCAGCGTCCAGGCGCCATCCCAGGCCGGTTGGCTCGGGCTGTAGACACGTTTGAAGGCTTTTTCGAAACGGCGGCGGCCAGTGCCCGTCAGGCTGTAGTAACTGCGTCGGCCAACTTTTTCAGCGGTGAGCCAACCCTCTTTGGTGAGGCGAAAGATCGATGTGCGGATCAGTCGTTCGTTGATGCCGATCGGCTCCAGCAGGTTGATCAGGCTACCCAGCCAGACGGTCCCCCCATGGGGCTCGATGGCATCGCCGTACAAGGTGATGATCAGTGAGCTGGCGCGGATTGGCGTCTGCTCCTGAAAGCGAGTGATCAGGTTGTTCAGTGGGGCAAGATTGCTCATGGGCGAACTGTGCGCGGATAAAGCACCGACTATACCTGTGCGGCGGGCCGCCTGACCATTGCGTGACGCTACCAGGCTCATGCCGAAGCCTGGCCTTTGGGCCGTACACCGGTATCTTCCATGCGCGGGCGCCCTGGTTCGGCTTCGGCCAATGGCGGGCATTCGACCATGCTGTTCATGCAGCGCTGCGCCAGGTGCTGATACTCCGCAGTACCGCGCTGCTTCCAGGCCAACTCCTGTTCGCTCAAGGGACGTTTGACCTGGGCCGGCGACCCCATCACCAGGCTCTGCGCTTCACATGCGAAGCCGGCTTTGACGAACGCCGTCGCCGCGACGATGCAGCGTGGTGCGACATGGGCGCCATCCATCACCACTGCGTTCATGCCGATCAAGGCGTCCTCGCCCACTTTGCAGCCGTGCAACACCGCGCCATGACCAACATGCCCGTTTCGTTCGACCACCGTGTCGCCACCCGGAAAACCATGCATTACACAGGTGTCCTGCAAGTTGGCGCCCTCTTCCAGCACGATGCGGCCGAAATCGCCCCTGAGCGATGCCAAGGGCCCTATGTAGCAACGTGGGCCGACGATGACGTCGCCAATCAGTACTGCGCTTGGGTGCACGTAGGCTGTGGGGTGAACCACAGGCGTCAAGCCGTCCAGTCGATAGCAAGGCATGAAAGCTCCAGAAATGATTTGAAATGGCACCCGATCTTGTATCAAAAAATATTTCGTCGTCAATCAGCGTAGTCGTGTATCGCTTTCTTGTGGCTAACATCCCCCTGCAAACCTAGCAAAAAAATCAGCAATTTCGCCATTATCAGCGCTGAATACGGCATTTGCACCGCACGACAGCAACACTATCGTTGGCACAACGAGATACACGAAACAATTTTCTATGTTGCATTTCCGTATCACGTAATGCATATACTCACCCCACCTGGTCGTGATCCATCGTCACGCCCCTGCAAACAATTCCAAGAAATGCCGGCCCACGATGTGCCGTGCGTGCAGCCAGAGGAACCCGACATGCCGCGATATCTCGACGTGCAGGCGCCGGAAAAGGGCGTTCAGCTCATTATCCTGCAACGGCCCGAGGCACTGAATGCCCTGTGTACCGAGTTACTGGCAGAGCTGGCCACTGCGCTCGACGCAGCCGCCCGGGATGACCAGATAGGCGTTGTTGTGCTCACCGGCAGCCGCAAGGCGTTCGCCGCAGGCGCTGACATCCGCGAAATGGCCGAGCGCGACCTGGTCGGCATCCTCAACGACCCTCGAGTAGCCCACTGGCAACGCATCGCCGCCTTTGCCAAGCCGCTGATTGCTGCGGTCAACGGCTACGCCCTGGGTGGCGGTTGCGAATTGGCGATGTGTGCCGACATCGTCATCGCCGGCAGCGACGCCCGCTTCGGCCAGCCGGAGATCAACCTCGGCATCATCCCCGGTGCTGGCGGCACACAGCGCCTGTTGCGTGCCGTGGGCAAGCCGCTGGCCATGCAGATGGTGCTGACCGGCGAAGCCATCACCGCCCGTCACGCCCAGCAAGCCGGCCTGGTCAGCGAAATAACCCAGCCCGAATTCACCGTAGAACGCGCCATGCAGATCGCCCGCAACATCGCCGCCAAGGCGCCGCTGGCAGTGCGCCTGGCAAAAGAGGCGCTGCTCAAGGCCGGTGATACCGACCTGGCCAGTGGCCTGCGCTTCGAACGCCATGCATTCACCCTGCTGGCCGGCACCGCCGACCGTGACGAAGGCATTCAGGCCTTTCAGGAAAAGCGCCCGGCGCGCTTCCAAGGCCGCTGATCATTTACCCCTCGACTGACGGAGCGAGTCTGTCATGACTTTCCAGCACATCCTGTTTTCCATCGAGGACGGCGTGGCCTTCCTCTCCTTGAACCGCCCCGAGCAGCTGAACAGCTTCAACGCCGCCATGCACCTTGAAGTGCGCGAAGCCCTCAAGCAAGTTCGCCAGAGCAGTGATGCACGGGTGCTGTTGCTGACGGCTGAGGGCCGCGGCTTTTGCGCCGGCCAGGACCTGTCCGACCGTAACGTCGCCCCAGACGCCGAGGTGCCAGACCTGGGCGAATCGATCGACAAGTTCTACAACCCGTTGGTGCGCACCCTGCGCGACCTGCCGCTTCCGGTGATCTGTGCGGTAAATGGTGTGGCCGCCGGCGCCGGTGCCAACATCCCACTGGCCTGCGACCTGGTGCTGGCTGGGCGATCGGCCAGCTTCATTCAGGCATTTTGCAAGATCGGCCTGGTGCCGGACTCTGGTGGTACCTGGTTGCTGCCGCGCCTGGTCGGCATGGCGCGGGCTAAAGCACTGGCCATGCTGGGCGAGCGGCTTGGTGCCGAACAGGCCCAGCAATGGGGGCTGATCCACCGCGTGGTGGACGATGCCGCACTGCGCGACGAAGCCCTCACCCTCGCTCGCCAGCTCGCCAGCCAGCCCACCTATGGCCTTGCGCTGATCAAGCGCAGCCTCAATGCCAGTTTCGACAACGGCTTCGATGAACAACTGGAACTCGAGCGCGACCTGCAACGCTTGGCCGGGCGCAGCGAGGACTACCGTGAAGGCGTGAGCGCCTTCATGAACAAGCGCACACCCGCATTCAAGGGGCGCTGAACATGGGCGCACTCGCAAGCACAGTGCAAGTAGCGGTGATCGGTGCCGGTGCCATGGGCGCCGGCATCGCCCAGGTCGCCGCCCAGGCCGGTCACCCGGTAAAGCTTTACGACAACCGCCCGGGGGCTGCCGCCCAAGCAGTGGCCGGTATAGACCGGCAACTCGCCCGGCTCGTGGAAAAAGGCAAGCTGCAGGCCGTAGAGCGCGAAATGATCAGCCTTCGGCTATGCCCGGTCGACACGCTCGAAGCATTGGCTGATGCCGGCCTGGTGATCGAAGCCATCGTCGAGAACCTGCAGGTCAAGCAGGCGCTCTTCAGCCAGCTAGAAGCCCTGTGCACGGCTGATTGCATCATTGCCAGCAACACTTCGTCGCTGTCCATTACCAGCCTGGCTGCAGGCCTTGCACGCCCGCAGCAGGTGGTGGGCATGCACTTCTTCAACCCGGCACCGCTGATGGCGCTGGTCGAGGTGGTGTCAGGCCTGGCAACCGAACCGGTCGTGGCCGCGTGTATCTACGACACCGCCCAGGCTTGGGGCAAACAGCCGGTGCACACGCGCTCGACACCGGGCTTTATCGTCAACCGTGTGGCACGGCCTTTCTATGCCGAGAGCCTGCGCCTGCTACAGGAAGGAGCAGCGGACTGCGCCAGCCTTGATGCGCTGCTTCGCGATGCGGGTGGTTTCCGCATGGGGGCGTTCGAGCTTACCGACCTGATCGGCCACGACGTCAACTACGCCGTTACGTGCTCAGTGTTCGATGCGTTCTATGGGGACTTCCGCTTCCAGCCTTCACTGGTGCAAAAAGAGCTGGTGGATGCCGGCCGCCTCGGCCGCAAGACTGGGCAAGGCTTCTATAGCTACGCCGAAGGCGCCGAGCGCCCTGCACCGGTCGAATTGCACAGCTCCACCATGGCCGAAGCCTGCGTTATCGAGGGGCAACTGGGTGTACTTCAGCCACTGGTCGAACGCCTGCGCCAGAACGACATCGTCGTGACCCAGCGTGCCGGTAGCGGCGTGATCCAGGTCGGTGATGCCACCCTGGCATTGTCCGATGGCCGCCTCGCCAGCCAGCGCGCCCGTGAAGATGGGCTGCGCAACCTGGTGCTGCTCGATCTCGCGCTGGACTACAGCACTGCCTCGCGGATTGCCATCAGCTGGTCGGGCGATACCACCGAAAGCGCCCGCGACCAGGCGGTGGCCCTGCTGCAGCGGGCCGGCCTCAAGGTCACTGCGGTCGCCGACCTGCCCGGCCTGGTGGTACTGCGCACCGTGGCAATGCTCGCCAACGAGGCCGCCGATGCAGTGCTGCAGGGCGTCGGCAGCGCCGCCGACATCGACCTGGCCATGCGCGCCGGTGTCAATTACCCCTGCGGCCCGCTGGCCTGGGCGACGAACATCGGTATTGCCCACACCCTGCGCGTGCTCGACAACCTGCAGCGCAGCTATGGCGAGAGCCGCTACCGCCCTTCCCTGTTGTTACGTCGCTGCGAGGCCAAAGGAGGCACCCTGCATGACTGAACTCGAACTGGCACACGCCTGTGCCGACGCCATGTATGCCCGCGACCCGGCCACTCAGGGCCTGGGCATCAGCCTGCTGGATGCCGGCCCGGGCCGGGCAAGCCTGCGTATGACGGTACGCGCCGACATGATCCAGGGCCACGGCACGTGCCATGGCGGGTTCCTCTTCGCCCTGGCCGACTCGGCGTTTGCTTTTGCCTGTAACAGCTATGACCAGGCCACCGTGGCGCTGGGCTGCAGCATTGACTACCTGGCCCCGGCGTTGCGCGATGACGTGCTCACCGCCGACGCCAGCGAGGTCAGCCGCAAAGGCCGCACCGGCCTGTACGACGTGCGCATCCACAACCAGCGCGGTGAGCTGGTGGCGATGTTCCATGGCAAATCCTACAAAGTGCGCGGCACCGTGCTGGCGCAGGAGACACAACATGACTGAACCCACCCTCGCCGATGCCTTGATCATCGACGCCGTGCGCACCCCCATCGGCCGCTATGCCGGGGCCTTGAGCGGCGTACGTGCCGACGACCTCGCCGCCATCCCACTGAAGGCCTTGATCCAGCGCCACCCCGAGCTTGACTGGAAAGCGATCGACGACGTGATCCTCGGCTGTGCCAACCAGGCCGGCGAAGACAACCGCAACGTGGCGCACATGGCCAGCCTGCTGGCCGGGCTGCCGATGGAAGTGCCCGGGACCACGATCAACCGACTGTGTGGGTCGGGCCTGGACGCCATCGGCAACGCGGCCCGCGCCCTGCGCTGCGGTGAAGCCGGGCTGATGCTGGCTGGCGGCGTAGAGTCGATGTCGCGTGCGCCCTTCGTGATGGGTAAGTCGGAGCAGGCGTTCGGCCGCGCAGCGGAGTTGTTCGACACCACCATCGGTTGGCGCTTCGTCAACCCACTGATGAAGGCTGCCTACGGCACCGATTCGATGCCGGAAACCGCCGAGAACGTGGCTGAACAGTTTGGCATTTCCCGCGTCGATCAGGATGCCTTCGCCCTGCGCAGCCAGCACAAGGCGGCTGCAGCTCAGGCCTGCGGCCGGCTGGCGCAAGAAATCGTACCGGTCGAGATCCCGCAGCGTAAAGGACCGGCCAAACGGGTGGAGCACGACGAGCATCCGCGCGGCGACACGACGCTGGAACAACTGGCCCGCCTCGGCACGCCATTCCGTGAGGGCGGTAGCGTCACCGCCGGCAATGCCTCCGGCGTCAACGACGGCGCCTGTGCCCTGCTGCTGGCCAGCAGCGCCGCTGCCCGGCGCCATGGCCTGAAAGCCCGCGGCCGTATCGTCGGCATGGCGGTGGCCGGGGTTGAGCCGCGGCTGATGGGCATCGGCCCGGTACCCGCAACCCGGAAGGTGCTTGAGCTTACGGGATTGTCGTTGGCCGACCTGGACGTCATCGAACTCAACGAAGCGTTCGCCGCCCAGGGCTTGGCAGTGTTGCGCGAGCTGGGCCTGGCCGACGACGACCCCCGGGTCAACCGCAACGGCGGAGCCATCGCCCTCGGCCATCCGCTGGGCATGAGTGGTGCGCGGCTGGTTACAACCGCCCTCCACGAGCTGGAAGCAACCGCCGGGCGCTATGCCCTTTGCACCATGTGCATCGGGGTTGGCCAAGGCATAGCCATGGTCATCGAGCGCCTCTGAGCGGATCAGACCATCAGCCTGTTACCGAACCGAACGCAGCCGTATATGCTGCGCTCATGACACTCACCGCGTGGCTTGCAACCGCTGGCGCGCGGCGTACAAGAACAATTCGAGTGAAGCCATGAACATGTACCATGATGCCGACCGTGCCCTGTTGGACCCGATGGAAACCGCCAGTGTCGACGCCCTGCGCCAGCACCAGCTGGAGCGCCTGCGCTGGAGCCTGAAGCACGCCTACGACAATGTGCCGCTGTACCGCCAGCGCTTTGCCGAATGCGGCGCCCACCCCGACGACCTCACGTGCCTGGAAGACCTGGCGAAGTTCCCCTTCACCGGCAAGAACGACCTGCGCGACAACTACCCCTACGGGATGTTCGCCGTCCCCCAGGAAGAGGTGGTGCGCCTGCATGCTTCCAGCGGCACCACCGGCAAGCCGACGGTGGTCGGGTACACCCAGAATGACATCAACACCTGGGCCAACGTCGTGGCGCGCTCGATCCGTGCGGCCGGCGGGCGCAAGGGTGACAAAGTGCATGTTTCCTACGGCTATGGGCTTTTCACTGGCGGGCTTGGTGCGCACTACGGCGCCGAGCGCCTGGGCTGTACGGTAATCCCGATGTCGGGTGGCCAGACCGAGAAGCAGGTGCAGCTGATCCGCGACTTTCAGCCCGACATCATCATGGTCACACCGTCCTACATGCTCAACCTGGCCGACGAGATCGAGCGCCAGGGCATCGACCCGCATGACCTCAAGCTACGCCTGGGCATTTTCGGTGCCGAACCTTGGACCGATGAACTACGTCGCTCGATCGAGCAGCGCCTGGGCATCAATGCCCTCGACATCTATGGTTTGTCGGAAATCATGGGCCCCGGGGTGGCCATGGAATGCATCGAAACCAAGGACGGCCCGACCATATGGGAAGACCACTTCTACCCCGAAATCATCGACCCGGTCACCGGCGAAGTATTGCCAGACGGTCAGCTGGGCGAACTGGTGTTCACCTCGCTAAGCAAAGAGGCGCTTCCGATGGTGCGCTACCGCACCCGTGACCTTACCCGCCTGCTGCCCGGCACCGCCAGGCCGATGCGGCGGATCGGCAAGATTACCGGGCGCAGTGACGACATGCTGATCATTCGCGGCGTCAACGTGTTCCCGACCCAGATCGAGGAACAGGTGTTAAAAATAAAACAGCTTTCCGAGATGTATGAGATTCATTTGTATCGCAATGGCAACCTGGACAGCGTAGAGGTGCATGTTGAGTTGCGTGCGGAGTGCCAGCACCTCGATGAAGGCCAGCGCAAGCTGGTTATCGGGGAGCTGAGCAAACAGATCAAGACCTACATCGGCATCAGCACCCAGGTGCACCTGCAGGCTTGCGGCACGCTCAAGCGTTCCGAGGGCAAGGCGTGCCACGTGTACGACAAACGGTTGGCCAGCTGATTCATTCGGCTGCCTCTTCGGCCCCGGCATAGTCCGGGGCTTTTTTTTTGCGTTTTATGCGCGCTTGCAGGTGCCGCGCAACCCCTGTGAGAGCGGGTTTACCAGCGAAGGGGCCGAAAAGCGATACACAAATCTTATGTGATACACCTAAAACTGTTTGACGTTGTGTTTTGTATCGCTTACAAATGACTCATGCCTTAGCAGGAGTCGCCGCACATGTACGCACAGCTAGTGGAAACCGGAGTCAAGCGCGTCAAGTCGCTGGAAGAAATGTCCCCCGAGGAACGCAACTTCCAGGAAAAGATCGACGCCGAAATCAAGATCGAAGCCAAGAACTGGATGCCCGAGGCCTACCGCCAGACCTTGATCCGGCAGATTTCCCAGCACGCCCACTCGGAAATCGTCGGCATGCTGCCCGAAGGCAACTGGGTCACCCGCGCGCCTAGCCTCAAGCGCAAGCTGCAACTGATGGCAAAGATCCAGGACGAGGCCGGCCACGGCCTGTACCTGTACAGCGCCATGGAGACCCTGGGCGCCGACCGCGACGAGGAGATCGCCAAGCTGCACAGCGGCAAGGCGAAGTATTCGAGCATCTTCAACTACCCCACCCTCAGCTGGGCCGACATGGGCGCAGTGGGCTGGCTGGTGGATGGCGCCGCAATCGTCAACCAGGTGGTGCTGCAGCGCACCTCCTATGGCCCCTACTCCCGCGCAATGGTCCGTATCTGCAAGGAAGAGAGCTTTCACCAGCGCCAGGGCTACGAAATCCTCCTGACCATGATGCGTCACGGCACACAGGCCCAGCGCGACATGGTCCAGGACGCGATCAATCGCCTGTGGTGGCCATCGCTGATGATGTTCGGCCCCAGCGACGAACACTCCCCGAACAGCGCACAGTCCATGGCCTGGAAGATCAAGCGCCAGACCAACGATGAACTGCGCCAGCGTTTCATCGACCAGACCGTGCCGCAGCTCGAACTGCTCGGCTGCACCGCCCCCGACCCTGAACTGAAGTGGAACGCCGAGCGCGGTCACTACGACTTCGGCGAAATCCAGTGGGACGAGTTCTACGAAGTGATCAAGGGCAACGGCCCGTGCAACCAGGAACGTGTCGCCACCCGCCGCAAGGCCATCGAGGACGGCGCCTGGGTGCGCGAGGCCGCCGTGGCCTACGCGCGCAAGCAACAGAACAAGAACGCCGCCTGAGCGGCGATTGATGCGGAGATCGAAAATGTCTGTCTGGACCCTCTACGAAGTGTTCGTGCGCAGCAAGCACGGCCTTAACCACAAGCATGTCGGCAGCGTGCACGCCGCCGACGCCGCCATGGCCATCGAAAATGCCCGCGAGCTGTACACCCGCCGCAGCGAGGGCGTCAGCCTGTGGGTAGTGCCTTCGGCGCTGATCACCGCCTCCTCCCCCGACGAGAAAGACCCGCTGTTCGCTCCTTCGGACGACAAGGTCTACCGCCATGCCAGCTTCTACGAGCTGCCCGATGAAGTCGGACACATGTGAGGTTGGCCATGCACAACGAAGCCCTGATCCCTTACCTGTTGCTGCTCGGCGACAGTGCCCTGGTCCAAGGCCAGCGCCTCTGCGAATGGTGTGGCCACGCCCCTGCCATCGAAGAAGAGCTGGCCCTGATGAACGTTGGCCTCGACCTGGTCGGCCAGGCCCGCAACTGGCTGGAATACGCAGCCGAACTGCTTGACGACGGTCGCGACGCCGACGCCCTGGCCTTCCGCCGAGACGAGCGCGCCTACCGCAACCTGCTGCTGGTCGAGCAACCCAACGGTGATTTCGCCGTGACCATGACCAAGCAGTTCCTCTACGACGCCTGGCACTTCGCCGTGCTACAGGGCCTGGTCGGGTCCGGCGACGAGCGTATCGCCGGTATCGCCGCCAAGGCACTCAAGGAAGTCACCTACCACCTGCGCCGTTCCAGCGAGTGGGTACAGCGTATGGGGGGCGGTACAGAACAAAGCCGCCAACGCATGCTCGCCGCCATTCCGGCACTGTGGCGCTTCACCGTCGAACTGACGGCCGCCAGCGACAACGAGGTGCGGTTGGCCGAAGCGGGTATTGCCGCTGCCCCGGCAACTGTGGGTGCCGCGTGGCTCAAACAGGTGAGCGAGACTTTCGCTTCGGTCGAGCTGCCGCTGCCCAAGGCTGCCAGCCACTTCTACCTGGACAGTCGCAAAGGCCTGCACACCGAGCACCTGGGCCTGCTGCTGGCCGAGATGCAGTTCCTGCCAAGGGCTTACCCCGATGCAACCTGGTGAGCTGATTGCCGGCGACCGTGGCGCGCGGCCGCCACGCGGCGACGACCTGGCCCGGGCCTGGGAGGTCCTTGCCCAGGTCATGGACCCGGAAGTGCCTGTGGTCAGCGTGGTCGACCTGGGAATAGTCCGCGACCTCGACTGGCGCGCCGGCCACCTGCACCTGGTGGTCACGCCGACCTACTCCGGCTGCCCGGCCACCGAGGTGATCGAGGGTGATATCCGCCAGGCGCTGGAGCAGGCGGGCTTCCCCGCACCGGATCTTGAGCGCCGGTTGACCCCGGCCTGGAGCACCGACTGGATCAGCGAGCTGGGCCGCGAGCGCCTGCGCCTCTACGGCATCGCTCCGCCGCAAGGCAGCGCCAGCAAGCGCAGCCTGCTAGGTGAAACACCCCAGGTGTGCTGCCCGCAGTGCGGCAGCGCCCATACCGAATTGCTCAGCCAGTTCGGCTCCACCGCTTGCAAGGCGCTGTACCGCTGCCGCGAGTGCCTGGAGCCGTTCGACTATTTCAAATGCATTTGAGCCGTGGAGAACGCCATGAGCCAGTTTCACAGCCTGACCATCAAGCAAGTGCGCAACGAAACCCGTGATGCGGTTTCGATTGCCTTCGACGTGCCCGAGCACCTGCAGGCGCAGTTCCGCTTTACCCAGGGCCAGTACCTGGTCATGCGCACGCAGCTGGACAACGAAGAGGTCCGCCGCTCTTACTCTATCTGCAGCGCCGTGCAGGACGGTGAGCTACGCGTGGCCGTCAAGCGCGTGCCAGGCGGGCGTTTCTCGGCGTTTGCCAATGAAGTGCTCAAGGCCGGCCAGCAACTGGAGGTGATGCCGCCAGCGGGCAGCTTCTTCGTGCCGCTGGACGCTGCCCGCCAGGGCAATTACCTGGGCGTGGCCGCTGGTAGCGGCATTACCCCAATCCTGTCGATTATTGGCACTACCCTGGACAGTGAGCCGCACAGCCGCTTCACCTTGCTGTACGGCAACCGCTCCAGCTCTGGCGCGCTGTTCCGCGACAAGCTCGAAGACCTGAAAAACCGCTACCTCGACCGGCTGAACCTGATTTTCGTGTTCAGCCGCGAGCAGCAGGATGTCGACCTGTACAACGGTCGCATCGATGCGGACAAGTGCGGCCAGCTGTTCTCCCGTTGGCTGGATGTGCCAGGCCTGGACGCCGCCTTCATCTGCGGCCCCCAGGCGATGACCGAAACCGTGCGTGACAGCCTGCAGGCCAATGGCCTGGGCAAGGAGCGCATTCATTTCGAGCTGTTCGCCGCCGCCGGCAGCGAAACCCGCCGCGAAGCCCGTGAGGCTGCGCGCCAGGTGGATTCCGCGCTCAGCCACATCACCGTGATCAGCGACGGCCGTGCCCTCACCTTCGACTTGCCACGCAACACCCAGAACGTGCTGGACGCTGGCAATGCCATCGGTGCGGAACTGCCCTACTCGTGCAAGGCCGGCGTGTGCTCGACCTGCAAATGCCGGGTGATCGAGGGGGAAGTGGAAATGGATAGCAACCATGCCTTGGAAGACTACGAAGTGGCAGCCGGGTATGTGCTGTCGTGCCAGACCTACCCGGTGAGCGACAAGGTGGTGCTCGACTTCGACCAGCTTTAAGACCGCCCCGCCTGCTTCGCGGGCGCGCCCGCTCCCACAGGCACCGCACAAAGGCTGAGGGCAACATCCTCCCTGTGGGAGCGGGCATGCCCGCGAAGAGGCCCTTTGCAATACCGCAACACCCGCGTGACCTCAACAAAACAATTACAAAACCAAGAGATCGCTTGCCATGACACCCGAACGCATAGAAAGCATCGCCAACCACCCCGATTTCCAACACCTGGTGCGGCGTAAACGCCGCCTCAACGGCAGCCTGACCCTGGCCATGCTGGTGATCTACTACGGCTTCGTCCTGTTGGTGGCGTTCTCTCCCAGCACGCTTGGCCAATCCCTTAGCGGCGGTGTGACCACAGTCGGCATGCTGGTGGGGGTGCTGATGGTGCTGCTGTCCTTCGCCCTGACCGGCATCTACGTACACCGCGCCAACAATGTGCTCGACCCGCTCAACGAAAAGGTCAAGCAGGAGTGCGCACAATGAACTGGACCGCCATCTCGATGTTCATGGTGTTCGTCTGCTTCACCCTGCTGGTCACCCGCTGGGCGGCCTTGCGCACCCGTTCGGCCAGCGACTTCTATACCGCCGGTGGGGGCCTGACCGGCATGCAGAACGGCCTGGCGATTGCCGGCGACATGATCAGCGCCGCCTCCTTCCTGGGCATTTCCGCGATGATGTTCATGAACGGCTATGACGGCCTGTTGTATGCCCTGGGCGTGCTGGCCGGCTGGCCGATCATTCTGTTCCTGATCGCCGAACGCCTGCGCAACCTGGGCAAGTACACCTTTGCCGACGTAGTCAGTTACCGCCTGGCACAAACCCCGGTGCGCCTGACTTCGGCGTTCGGCACCCTGGTGGTGGCGCTGATGTACCTGGTGGCGCAGATGGTCGGCGCCGGCAAGCTGATCGAGCTGCTGTTCGGCATCAGCTACCTGTACGCCGTGATGCTGGTCGGTGTACTGATGGTTGCCTATGTCACCTTCGGTGGCATGCTCGCCACCACCTGGGTGCAGATCATCAAGGCGGTGATGTTGCTGTCGGGCACCAGCTTCATGGCCTTCATGGTGCTCAAGCACTTCGGCTTCAGCACCGAAGCCATGTTCGCCAGCGCCGTCGCCGTGCATGCCAAGGGCCAGGCCATCATGGCCCCGGGGGGCCTGCTGTCCAACCCGGTGGATGCCATTTCCCTCGGCCTGGGCATGATGTTCGGCACCGCCGGCCTGCCGCATATCCTGATGCGCTTCTTTACCGTCAGTGACGCCAAGGAAGCCCGCAAGAGCGTGTTCTACGCCACTGGTTTTATCGGTTACTTCTACCTGCTGCTGATCGTCATCGGCTTTGGTGCCATCGTGATGGTCGGCACCGAGCCGTCCTACCGCGACGCCACCGGTGCAATCATTGGCGGCGGCAACATGATCGCCGTGCACCTGGCCCAGGCTGTCGGTGGCAACCTGTTCCTTGGCTTCATCTCCGCTGTGGCCTTTGCCACCATCCTGGCCGTGGTCGCCGGCCTGGCGCTGTCCGGCGCATCGGCGGTCTCCCACGACCTGTATGCCTGCGTGATCCGCCAAGGCAAGGCCACCGAGCAGGAAGAAATGCGCGTATCGCGTATCGCCACCCTGCTGATCGGCCTGCTGGCGGTGCTGCTTGGCCTGATGTTCGAGTCGCAGAACATCGCCTTCCTGTCCGGCCTGGTGCTGGCGGTGGCTGCCTCGGTCAACTTCCCGGTACTGCTCCTTTCGATGTTCTGGAAGGGCCTGACCACTCGCGGCGCGGTGTGCGGCAGCATGGCCGGCCTGGCGTCGGCGGTGCTGCTGGTGGTACTGGGCCCGGCAGTGTGGGTCAACGTGCTGCATCACGAGAAAGCGCTGTTCCCGTACAGCAACCCGGCGTTGTTCTCCATGAGCCTGGCATTCCTCAGTGCGTGGGTGTTCTCGGTTACCGATAGCTCCGAACGTGCCAGTAAAGAGCGGGGCCGCTACCTGGCCCAGTTCATCCGCTCCATGACCGGTATCGGCGCTGCCGGCGCCAGCAAGCACTGACCTCAAGGACGAACAACCATGTCGGGTAAAACAACAACAATGAACCGCACTCACTTCATGTCAGCTGCCTGCCTGGCCACCCTTGCGTTGCCAGTGCCGGCGATGGCCGATTTCATCGGTGACAGCCACGCACGCCTGGAGCTGCGCAACCACTACATCAACCGCGACTTTCGCCAGAGCAACGCCCCGCAGGCCAAGGCAGAGGAATGGGGCCAGGGCTTTACCGCCAAGCTGGAGTCCGGCTTCACCGAGGGCCCGGTCGGCTTTGGCGTTGACGCCATGGGCCAGCTGGGTATCAAGCTCGACTCCAGCCGCGACCGCCGCAATACCGGGCTGCTGCCCTTCGGCCCGAACAGCCACGAACCGGTCGATGATTACAGCGAACTGGGCCTGACCGGCAAAATCCGCGTGTCCAAAAGCACCCTGCGCCTGGGCACCTTGCAGCCAATCTTGCCGGTGGTGGTCTACAACGACACCCGCCTGCTGCCGTCCACCTTCCAGGGCGGCCTGCTGACCAGCCAGGATGTCGATGGCCTGACCTTCAACGCCGGCCGCCTGACCAAGGCCAACCTGCGCGACTCCTCGGGCCGCGACGACATCGGCTACGGCGCTGCCAGCAGTGACCACCTGGACTTTGGCGGTGGCAGCTACGCCATCACCCCGCAAACCAGCGTCAGCTACTACTACGCCAAGCTCGAGGACATCTACCGCCAGCAGTTCGTCGGCCTGATCGATACCCGCCCCTTGAGCGAAGGCGTGAGCCTGCGCAGCGACCTGCGCTACTTCGACAGCCGCAACGACGGCGCCGAGCGTGCCGGCAACATCGACAACCGCAACTTCAACGCCATGTTCACCTTGGGCGTGCGCGCGCACAAGTTCACCGCCACCTGGCAACAAATGTCCGGCGACAGTGCCTTCCCGTTCGTCAACGGCGGCGACCCGTTCACCGTCAACCTGGTGACCTACAACACTTTCACCCGCGCCGGGCTGGACTCCTGGCAAGTGCGCTATGACTACGACTTTGTCGCGATGGGCATCCCCGGCCTGAGCTTCATGACCCGCTACACCGACGGCCGCCACGCCGAAACCGCCACTGTCAGCAATGGCCGCGAGCGCGAGCGCGACACCGACATCACCTACGTCATCCAGAGCGGCCCGTTCAAGGACGTGAGCCTGCGCTGGCGCAACGTCACCTTCCGTTCCGGCAATGGCCTGACCAACGCCGTGGACGAAAACCGCCTGATCATCGGCTACACCCTGGCGCTGTGGTAACAGCGCCCCCTTAAATTTGAAAAGCATGGAGAACAGCATGTCTGCCGCCCCTACCCTGCAAAGCTTCATCGCCGGCCGCTGGCTCGGCCAGCACGGCGCCCAGGCCCTGCGCAGCGCCCTTGACGGCCACGTACTGGCCTACAGCCACGAAGAGCGCCCGGACTTCGCCGAAGCCGTCGACTTCGCCCGTGCTCGCGGCCTGGCCAGCCTGATGGCCATGGACTTCCAGCAACGCGCTGCACGCCTGAAAGCGCTGGCCCTGTACCTGGCCGAACGCAAGGAACAGCTGTACACCCTGTCGCACCATAGCGGCGCCACCCGTGCCGACAGCTGGATCGACATCGAAGGCGGCAACGCCACGTTGTTCGCCTATGCCGGCATCGGCAGCCGCGAGCTGCCGTCGGGCAACCTGGTGCACGAGGGCCCGGCCATCCCGCTGGGCAAGCAAGGTCACTTTGCCGGTAGCCACATCCTGGTGCCGCGCGCCGGGGTGGCGGTGCACATCAACGCCTTCAACTTCCCCATCTGGGGCATGCTGGAAAAGTTCGCCCCGACCTTCCTGGCGGGCATGCCGTGCATCGTCAAGCCGGCCACTTCCACCAGCTACCTGACCGAAGCCGTCGTACGCCTGATGAACGCCTCCGGCCTGCTGCCAGAGGGCAGCCTGCAACTGGTGATCGGCAGCACCGGCGACCTGCTCGACCGCCTGCAAGGCCAGGACGTGGTGACCTTCACCGGTTCCGCCGATACCGCCGCCAAATTGCGCGTCACGCCGAACCTGATACGTAATTCGGTACCGTTCACCGCCGAAGCCGACTCGCTGAACTGCGCCATCCTCGGCCCGGACGTAACGCCAGACAGCGAAGAGTTCGACCTGTACATCAAAGAGGTGGTGCGTGAAATGACCACCAAGGCCGGGCAGAAGTGCACCGCCATCCGCCGCGCCATCGTGCCGGCCAAGCACATCGACGCAGTTGCCACGCGCTTGCGCGAGCGGTTGAGCAAGGTGGTAGTGGGTGACCCGTCGCTGGAAGGCGTACGCATGGGCGCCCTGGCCTCTCACGACCAGCAGCACGACGTGGCCGAGCGGGTGCGCAGCCTGCTAAACAGTTGTGATCAGCTGTTCGGCGCCAGCGATGGCTTTGCTCCGCGTGGCGAGGGCGTGGCCGAGGGTGCATTCTTTGCCCCAACCCTGCTGCAGGCCCGCGACCCGCATGCCGAAGGCGGCGCCCACGATATCGAAGCGTTCGGCCCGGTCAGCACGCTGATGGCCTATGACGATCTCGACGAAGCTTTGGCGCTGGCCGCCCGAGGCAAAGGCAGCCTGGTGGCGACACTGGTCACCGCCGACCGCAGCATCGCTGCCAAGGCCATTCCGGTGGCGGCTGCCTGGCATGGCCGCCTGCTGGTCCTCGACAGCGAAGCCGCCAAGGAATCCACCGGCCACGGCTCGCCTCTGCCGCAGCTCAAGCATGGCGGCCCGGGCAGGGCCGGTGGCGGCGAAGAGCTGGGTGGCTTGCGCGCGGTCAAGCACTACCTGCAACGCGCCGCCGTACAGGGCTCGCCAAGCATGCTTACGGCAGTCACCGGCGAATACGTACGCGGTGGTGAAGTGATCGAGACCGAAGTGCACCCGTTCCGCCGCTACTTCGAGCAGCTGCGCATCGGTGAATCCCTGTTAACCCATCGCCGCACCGTCACCGAAGCAGACCTGGTCAACTTCGGCTGCCTATCGGGTGACCACTTCTATATGCACTTCGACGAAATCGCCGCCAAGCAATCGCAGTTCGGTAAACGCATTGCTCACGGCTATTTCGTTCTGTCGGCAGCTGCCGGCCTGTTCGTATCGCCTGGCGCCGGGCCAGTACTGGCCAACTATGGCCTGGACACCCTGCGTTTCATCAACCCGGTGGGCATCGGCGATACCATTCAGGCGCGCCTCACCTGCAAGCGCAAGATCGACCAGGGCAAGACCAGCCCGCTGGGCCAGCCGCAGGGTGTGGTGGCGTGGGATGTAGAGGTAACCAACCAGCTGGGTGAGCTGGTAGCCAGCTATGACATCCTGACCTTGGTGCTGAAACAGCCTGAGTGACTTGTTGACCTCGCGTGCCTCTTCGCGGGTACATCGGACCGCGAAGAGGCACGCACAGGTTACATAAAGGCCAAGGGCCACCTCGTACATCTGCCCTAATCGCCCACCTCGTCCCTCGGCGTTATAGTCCAGCGATAACAACGCCAAGGAAGCTCCCATCATGCACGCCCTCAAGCTCGTCCTCAGTGCCGCCCTCCTTGCCGGCGTCGCCGGCTGCCAGACCATCAAACCCTCCGAAGACACGCTCAAGCAGCGCACCGAGTTCATTCTGAACACCAAGGTTTCCAACGTCGCCGACGTGCGCAGTGACAGCACCATCACCTACTACACCGCCACCACCGCCAAAGGCCGGTACGAGTGCCAGATGCCCAGCGGTGGCATCGTCGCGGTGGCCGGCATGGGCCTGTACGAGCCCACGCCCTCCTGCATGAAGGAAGGCCAGGCGGTCATCCTGCAATAACCCACGCACAACCCCTGCGCCCTTGCGCCGGTCTAAAGCGCCGGCGCCGCAGGCTCCTCGCGCAATGCGCGCAGGGCCGCACGCAGTTCAGCTGGGCGTACCGGCTTGGAAAGCACGGCGATATTGCGCTCATGCACCGCTGCCTGAATCTTCTCCGGGTCGTGCCCGGTCATGATCAACGCGGGTACGTCCCAGCCGCGCTGGGCCCGCAACCGGTCGATGCAGTCGACCCCGGTTGCCTCCTGCCCCAAGTCATAATCGGCAACGATCACTTCACAATCACTGCTCAAACCAGCAGGCGAACTGTGCGCCTCTACTTCACACCCCCAGCGCTGCAGCAGCGCCGAGGTCGCCTGCAGCACATTGTGGTCGTCTTCCACCAGGCATACCCGCAAGCCGCCAAGCAGGCCGGCCGCTGCCGGCGAGCGCTCGCCCACAACCAGGGCTGGCTGAGCGCTGAGGCGCGGCAAGCCTTGCAGGCTGACCGCCGTGCCGTGGCCTGGCCGCGAACGCAGCTTTACTTTCAGGCCCATCAGATGCCCCAGCCGCCGCACAATCGACAAACCCAGGCCCACACCCTCGACATCGTTGTCGCGTACCTGGCGTACCCGGTAGAACTCTTCGAACACCAACCGCTGGTGCGCTTCGTCTATGCCTCGCCCCTGGTCATAAACGACGATGGCAAGGCCTTCGTCGCAGCGCCGTACCGCCAGCAGCAGCGGGCGATGCGCCGCATATTTGAAGCAGTTGGACAGTATGTTCTGCACCATGGTCGTCAGCATGCCGCGGTCGGTGCAGGTCCAGTACGCGCAGGGCCGCAAGCGTATCTCCACCCCGGCCCAGCGGGCGGGCTCGGTGTTCTGACGCACCAGCTCCGCCAGAAATCCGGCCAGGGCGAATGTCTCGCTGCGCGGTTGCACGCGCCCGTTGTCCAGGGTGTAAAGGTCAAGAATCGAGCGAAAAAGCTGCGATACATTGAGCAGCGAGCGGTCGATGCTGTCCACCAGTCGCCGCTCTTCTTCGCCCAGCTGCGCCTCGCGCAGGCATGCCGTGAACAGGCCGATAGAGTGAATCGGTTGGCGCAGGTCGTGGCTGGCCTGCGCCAGGAAGCGGGATTTCTCGCGGTTGGCCGCCGCAGCCTGTTCAGAGGCCTTGCGCGTGCGCTCCAGCAGCAGGTGCGCATACACCGGGATGACCGTGCTGGTGGTAAGCAACATCAACACCATGAACGGGTTGGCCTGCCAGTAAGGCGTGATCTGGTACACCACCAGCAACGCCGCCAGCGCCAGCACCGTGGCAATCGCCAGGTAGCGCGAGCCGAAGCGCATGCCGTTGCCCAGGTTAACCCACACCATCACCGCATAGATCGGCAACGCTGCCTCGCCACCTACCACCAGGCCGAAGCAGGTACCGGTGTAGTCATGCACCATCCCCAGTACCCGTCGCCAAGGGTAATTTCCGGGCCAACGGGCAATGGCCTGGCGCAAACCGATGGACACCAGCACAAAGGTGACGATGTAGTAGATGACCGGCAGATAAGGGGCAGGCGAACTGCCCGGCAGAAAGCCAAGCACGGTCATGTAGACCAGCGCACAGCATGCGACGATCACGCGCAAGTTGGCTTGATCGAGTTCGTTGTTCTTGTCCAGGTCCATGGCCAGCCTCCCTGTGCACGGGGTCGCATTGCTGCCATCCGTAGGCAGCACCCTTTCTCCGAGGCTGCTAAATTAGCATGGCCTTCTACACTTGCGGCTACAGGGAGTTGCCAAGCGTGACGTGTCGCATCATCGTGGCGGATGACCATCCGCTGTTCAGGGAAGCCCTGGCGCGCACCGTAAAGCGCGTGGTTGCGGGTGCATGCATAGAAGAGGCCGGCAACCTGGATGAAGTAATGGCCTTGGCTGATGGCGGGGAGGTACCTGATACCCTGATCCTCGACCTGCGTTTCCCCGGGCTGGTGGACATCCAGTGCCTTGCGCGTTTACGCCAACAGTTTCGACGCACCACGCTGATCATCGTGTCGATGGTCGACGACCCCGCTATCGTCGAGCAGGTGATGGCTACGGGAGTCGAGGGGTTCATCGGCAAAAGCATCGCCGCAGATGAGATAGGGGCGGCAATCCTCGCCATACGCAATGGCGAGGTGCTGGTCAGGTATGCGCCCTCAGGCTTGCTGCCCAACCTCGGTGGCGAATGTGCAGTGGAGCACCTTACCCACCGTCAGCAAGAAGTACTCCGGCTGATTGCCCAGGGCAAGACCAACAAGGAAATTGCCAAGGCCCTGAATATCTCCCCGTTTACCGTGCGCATACATGTTTCGTCGCTGCTCAAGCTGCTTGGGGTCAGCTCGCGTACCGCTGCTGCGGTGAAGTACACCGGCAGCTGACACCCTTGGTCAGGGGCTGCCGGCGCTCGGATGGCGGGTTAGACCGTCGCCGCCGGGTCCCCCACTGACTGGTTCGGCTTGCTCCCCGAAATTCGCCAGCTCACGGCGGTAATCCCGTAGCGCTCGGCCATCGGCCGGCTGATCTTCCTGATCTTCTCACGCCCGAACTTGGGAATGATGCCGATACCCGCATCGCAACTTGCCCAATGCCAGGCCTCGGCATTGTCCAGGCGTTCCAGGCGAATGATGAAACTGCGCGGTTGGCCATGCAGTTGGTAATCGATGATGTAAAGCTGTGGGCTAGGCATCGCAGGGGCCTCCTCTTCTCCATGGATGACTCCCTGATTGATCAGGCCATCGCCAGAAGATTCAATATTTTGTCGAGCAATTGGCACCAGCGGCCGTTACCGGGTGCTAGAGCAGGCCAGGTCATGGGGCGATTCCGGGTCGGCAAACCCGGAATCGCTGCGTGTCAGCAAGGGTGTTCACTGCTGACTGCGACCGCTGCCGTGGCTATTCTGACCACCTTTGCGCCCCGCTTCCGAAGCCCGCTGGCGGTCGTTGGCGAAGTTGCCGCCAGAAGCCTGCCCGCCCTTGTGACCCGCGCGCGAAGCCCGTTCCCGGTCGTTGGCAAAGTTGCCCGGGTTGGTTTCCTTGGTGCCGCCGCGCCGGCTTGTTCGCTCTTGGTCCTGCGCCATTTGGTTTCTCCTTGCGATGGATTGGCTGGTCGCATGAGCATGTGCCCTGCCTTTGTTCCGAGCGGGCTATTGCCAGGTCTGCTCAAAGCTTTTGATTGCAGCTGGACCAGTGGCACGAAAAGGACGCCGACAAAATGTTTGCGTGGGTGCACGATTAAAGGACAAATCCCTGTCTTGACCGTTCGTCGGGTTAAACGCAACGTTTGTTTCTGCCAAGGGCCGAATCCTCATAAAACAAGCGCATCGCTCAGGAGGCCTGATGAAGTTGAACAAGGACCGCGCCACCATCATCTGCCGACATGGCAAGCAAACCCATAAATGGTTATGGGTGAGAAAGTCCAAAGGCGCCTGGACCCTTCCCGGTGGCAAGATTGAACCTGGCGAAACGCCCATGCAGGCAGCTGAGCGTGAATTGCTCGAAGAAACCGGGTTGCAGGCCGATTCCCTGACCTTGTTGATGCGCCACGAAACCTCCGAGCGAATGCACTACGTATTCGAAGCAGAGTTTGCAGACGCACCGCAGCCCAAGGCACGGCATGAAATTGCCGATTACCGCTTCGCCCACCTGGACCAGGCACCCGGGCTCAAGGGTGAGATCAAGTCGCTTATCCGCTCGCTACTGGCTTGCGACAGAACCACTGCGGCGTCAGTCCGGTAAGCCTGCGCGGAATGTTTTCGCCGTACCTCGGGAGCGGGTTTACCTGCGAAGAGGCCCGCCAAGGCAAACGCTAGGCATGCACACTCCACTGAACTGACTCCGGCTCGATCGGCATCTCGTCGACGGCATGGATCATCCCGTTCTCCAGGGCCTCGCGTGGGCTCAGAATCCGCGGGTGGGCCATCAGGTATCGCGGCACATCCAGCACCTGCGCCGCACCCTCGGTCCGTTCGGCAACGATCTGCGCATACAACTCCAGATCGTAATCGAGGCTCATTGCATATTCGGCCATCCGCGCATGGTCAACCGAACCATGCAAGGTCCAGTGAAACGGATGGAACAGGAACTTGCTGAAGCTGCACGCCGTGCGCCGCTCCCCCGCCAGGAACAGGATATTACCCATGGATTCCACCGTGCCCAGGTTGTGGGTATGCACCGCTACCGGCAATGCCCGCAAGAAGTTGTACAGGGTAAACCCGTAACTGCATTCGCCGCCCATGGTGGCGATGTTCAACTGCAGGATCCCGGCGCCCTGTTGCAACGCCCGCGAGCAGGTGTTGATCAGGTTGCCACAGGTCGACGAATTGATCGGCCCGGTGAAATGAATGATATGTCTGGCCATGCTTTCCTCCAGGGTTGGCAGGCATCCGTTGCTCTGGCATCGTCCCCTGCCAAGGCTGACCTTCCAAAAGCCTGATATGCGGTGGAAACGCCAGAGGCTGCAAAGTTCAACCCGGCATCGGTCTATCCGTTGGTCAAGCGCGTTGAACCCCCGCCACTCATCACGACTCGACCGATTCGGGACCGCAATGAGCTGCATCGCGCCCTTGACTCAGGAAGCGCTGGCCAATCCCAAAGCCGTCGGTGGCGACAAGCCGGCTTTGCCCAAGGATGCCCGCGTGATCACCGACTACTACGATACTCCCAGCCTTGGCCAGGCACGAACCGACTGCGAGCGTAACAACGGGGTCTGGCAGACTCATTAAATCTTCTAACCCATGCCTGTCCCACTCGCAGCAACTACCGTGCTCAGCAACTACACGTCAGGGGGTGCGCTGTGGGACCGGTTCTGGCCGCGAACACCGGCAACGCCGGTGCCATCCATCGCGTTTTCGATCAGCGCTCAAACCTGGCTGAACAGCACCCGCTTGAATGCCTCGGCCGCCAGGTGCACCTGCACGGCCCAGTCCCCTGCGGCATCGCTGCCGGCATCATCGGATATGTATTTCAGGCACACAAACGGAATGCCTTCGCCGCGTGCGATCAACGCCAGCACATAGGCTTCCATGTCGACCACGTCATAAGGCGCGTCGGCATGGTTGATTTCGAAGCTGTCACCGCTGCCACAGGTTTCCAGCGGCAGGCCGGGGATTGCTGCGCCATGTTCCAGGACTACCGGGACAGCCGACAAGGGCGTTTCGTAACGGGCAAAGCCCAGCGGTGTCACGTCCATGTCGCGTTGTACGAAACGGTTACAGCACACCACCTGGCCCTTGCCATGGCGCTGGCTGCCCGCCGAGCCAAGGTTGACGATAAGTCTGGGCCTGCGGGTTGCAATTGCCTTGGTCAGTGCGATCGCCGCATTGACTTTGCCAATGCCGGTGAACACGGTGTTCACCTCTGTGAAAACATCGCCAGCCTCGGCCTCGAGGGCGAATACGAACAGCGTGTCATCCAGGGAAATGTCGGGGAATTGCTTGATCAGCATCATGGAGCAGGTGTTTCCGCGTGGCTGCAAGAGGCGCGGCCATTGTCGGCCAACCCCGGCTAATTGCAAGTCCCGGCCGCCACCACGGCCTGCAGCGCCTGTGCCTTGTCGAGCCCGCCCTCGATGGCCTGTGCCAGGCGGTGCAACTGCTGGTCGGCATGGGTGCCGTCGCGCAGCAGGTGCCGGGCATGCTGGCAGGCACGCTCGGCATCCACGCTGTCGACCGGCACCTGCTCTTGCAACTGGCCAAGCCAGCCTTCGGCCGTGACTGGCTGTTGCTCGTGCATACCAATGAATTGTGCATGGCGCCCATAGCGCATGGCGCGCCAATAGTTCTCCTGGGCGATCCAGCGCAGTTCGCGGTTGCTGGGCAACAGGTCATGGCGACCAGTAATGGCGTGCTCCACCAAATGGCGAAACAGCGCGGCGATGCAGAGGGCATCTTCCAGTTGCGGGCAGCCATCGCAGATACGCAACTCCACCGTAGGGAAGCGCCGCGAAGGCCGAATGGCCCACCAGAAGTCGCCATCCGCAGCCAAGGCACCGGTTCGCTGCAAAAAGGCCCGGTAGCGTTCATAGGCGGCCCAGTCCGGCAAGGCTTCGGGCAAGCCCATATGCGGCCACTCCCCGCAAATCACTCGGCGGTAGCTCATGTAGCCGGTACGCTGGCCAGCCCAAAAGGGCGACGAAGTGCTCAGTACCAGCAACAACGGCAGCCAGACCAACACGCGGTTGATCAGTTGCATGCGGTCACAACCTGGAGGAACCCCAACGTGCACATGCAAGCCGTTGAGCAGGCTTCGCCGGGCCACATGCCGGTAGTCATCGAACAGTTGCTGATAATGTGCCGGGGCTGCAGCCTTCTGCCGCAGCCAGGCTGCACTGGGGTGACTGGCCGCACCGTACAGTCCCATCCCCTCCTCGGCCAGCGCCACGCTCAAACGCTGCCGCCTGTGCTGGAAGAACTCACGTGCTTCATGAAGGTTGTTGAACACCGGCGAGGCCAGCTCGATCTGGCTGCGGAACATTTCCTGGGCAAAATATTGGCCCAACGCTTCGCGACAACGCCCTATTACCGCAGGTGACGGTGTTGCAGGGACCTGCCCTGAGTCCAGCCTCACCAGCAGGTATTCCTCCTCGATGCCAAATGTGCAGGCCCGGGCCATGTTGCCTCAGCGATGACGGGTTACCGTGAGCGCCACGGCGGCGATGCGTTCGACCTGCTCATAGCCCGGTTCGGCCAGTTGCTCGCCAAACACGTCAGGGTCGATCTCGCGGTATACCCACGCCCATTGTGGCCCTGCCAGGCGCAAGCGGACAGCTTCGAGCAGGGCGTCGCGGCCATCGACAATGGCCACGCCGGTGTATAGCAGCAAGGTGCCATGGCGGGTCAGGCGTTCGCATGCCTGCTCAACGATGCGCAGCGACAGTTCAGCGCCCAGCGCACCACCGCCGTGGCGATAGGTGCGGGCGCTGCGGTCGAGCATGTAAGGCGGGTTGGCGACAATCAGGTCGAACGTACCGGTGATGCCGTCCAGCAGGTCGCTGGACGCTATCGACACATTACCCACCCCTGCCAGCGCCGCGTTGATCGTGGCGTAGCGCAACGCCAAGGGGTTGATGTCCACGGCGCTGACCTGCGCATGCCGGGCGGCGCGAGCGATCAGCAACGCACCCACCCCGCTGCCGCAGCCGATATCGACTGCATGCTCGACCGGCATGGGGTTGTGCTGCAGGTGCTGGTGGATGACCTGGGCAAAGCGGTAGCTGTCCGGGCCGAAGAACACCGCATCGCTGGCCTCGGTGGGGAACGCTGAATGCACCAGCAGCAGGTCTTCCAGGGTGGACCAGCGCACCGAACTGCCCAGCAGTTCGCCCCTGGGTGCCAGCACCTGCGCGCGTTCGAGCAACTGAAGTTCATCATTTGATAACAAGCCTGGGGCGAAAGGTCGGCTCCAGCCGAACACGTCGCGCAAGCTGCTGGCCTGTCTGTAACCCTCGCGGGCATTGACGCGGCTGTGGGTCGCGGGTGTCACGCAGGTAAATCGGTAGCCGTCGGCGCGTAACCGCTGGCCCAGTTGCAGCAACGCCTGGTCGGCCTCGACTTGTCTGGCATCAAGCATCATCAGCGGGGTTCCTCCTGAAGCAGCCCGGTGGTGCGAATGTATGCCCGGGTCGCCGCCAGGCCCTCAGGTGTGGCATGACGGTTGCCGGCCATTTGCCCTATCAACGCGGCGGGTGCTTCACTGGGCATTTCGCCTTCTGATTCCCCCGGGGATTCGGGCAGGCCCCAGCTACCGGGCGCGACACGGCGGATCGTGGGGCGCCAGGTGTCGGCTATCCAGTCGTGCCACAGTTGTTTCTCGTAACTGTTGAACACACCGAACATAACCGCCGCAGGCCCTTCGATTAGCTTCCACCAGCGGCTGTGGGCCGGGTCCTGGCCCCGCACAATCCAGCCTTGGGCCTGCAACGCGGCAACGAACTCGGGCATGGCGCCCGGTGTGGCCAACCACTGATTGATAGTGCGCTGCTGCAGGCGGCAGCGGTCGGCATGCATGAACTGGCCGTAGATACGCTTGCGTTCCAGGGCTGCGAACAGTTCACCCTGCAGGTTGAACTGGCGGATCAGGTCAGCTGCCGCAGTACCCAGCTCGTTCAGGCGATAACCGTTGCGCACCCTGTCGTAGAACGCTTGCTGGTCGTGCTGGGGGCTGAGCTGGCGCAGGGCCTGAAGCGATAGCTGAGCGTGGCCGCTGGCGGCATTGTCGATCGTCACATGCAACTGGAAGTAGTGGCCGTCGATGCCGAGCTCTGCCAGCTCGTAAGTGGTGATCAGCAGGTGCAGCGGTGGTTGTTCATAGCCGAGGTTATAGCCAATGACCTCAGGCAGGTGAGTGTTGCAATGCTGCCCCAGGGCCAGCTGCAGGCTGCCTTGGAGATACCGTGCATCGTCCAGTGGCATCGCCTCTACACACCCCAGGCGACCCAGCAGACGCTGGTAGATCAGCACATGATTGCAACGCGGGTCACCATTGCCGAGCTCTTCCAGGTAAGTCCGGATCAGCCCGTGAAAACGTGGGTCGCCCCAGTGCTGCAGCGTGCCGTGCAGCCAGGCTCCATCCACCGCCTTGGTCGGTGCAACCTGTTGCAGAAACCACAGCGCATGGGCACGGCAGGTAAAGAAGCGGCGTGGTGCGCCTTGCCGGCGTTGCTCAAGGTACTCGGCGTAGCCGGCGGCTACATCACTAGCGCACCGCGCGCTCCAGGCTGGCAAATTCGAAGGTGAGTCAGGCAGGTCATCCGGCAGGCGTGCAGCACGTGAAAGTTGTTCGTCGAGCCATGCGGCGCTGCCGTCATAGTGGCCTGTCAGCATTGCCTGATAGCGCTGTTGCACGCTGGACCGCTCGGCGGCCATGGGCAAAATTGGAGCGGTGTCGCGGTTCATCACCCTCATGCCGTGCTCCTTGTGGGCCTATTGGCTCGGTTTCTGCCCCGGCATCGGTTCCGGGTCGGGCGCAGGCTGCGGTGCCGGCTTGGTATCGGGTTGCTGCATCTGCAGTGATGGCTTGCTGGGGTCGGCATCCTTGCCCGGGTGGTCATTGTCGCGGTCAAAGCAGCCGCCGACCAAGGTCAGCGAGCCCATGAGGATGATCAGTGGAGTCAGTCGCATGGGTATTCCCCCTTTGGCTGATTGCAGTGCCAGGTCGCCCCGGCACTGCGCGTCGGTCAATTACGAGCGGCCGCCTTTGCGGCCCGACTCGTGCGGCATGTCCTTGCCAGAGGACTGGCCGCCCTTGCGTCCGGCTTCGGAAGCCTTGTCACGATCGTTGGCGAAGTTGCCTGGGTTCTTGTTACCGCCTTGGCTGCCTTGTTGGTTGCCGGTACGGCTGTTGTCTTTAGTGGCCATGGTGTTCAAACCTCGTATGACTTCGGAATGCACGGCAAGCTGCCGTACACAGGTTGGGAGTTCGGCGATATCGCGGGATTCGTTTTATTGCGAAGGGTTCGGACCGGTGGCGTTAAATAAGCGGCAACACCATATTTGGTGCGCCTGTCAGTCGTGCGCCGGGTTATCCAGATGGGCCTGGCGGCGGCCCAGCCAGCTACCGGTTGCAGCCCAGCCCAAGGCAATCACGGCGCCGATCAGCATCGCCAGTTGCGGGTGCTCACCCATTACGTCCAGCGCACGCTTGACCCAGCCGCTGAGGGCATCGCCGCCTCGGTAGACCACCGTGTCGATGAAGTTCTTGGCCTTGTACTTGTCCTCGGCGGGCAGCACGGTGAACAGCATCTCCCGCCCTGGCCGCACCAACGCGTACTCGCCGGCCCGGCGCACCACCATCACCACGACGAATACCGCGAACACCGGGGCCAGTGCCAGCCACAGGAAACCCGCAGCCATTACCAGCGGCACTGCCACCAGCAACACCCCCACACCCAAGCGCCGGGCCAGGCGCCCGGTGAGGAATACCTGAGTGAGGATGGCCAAGGCCTGCACCACCGTATCGATCAGGCCGAAGACCTGGGTTTGCCGGGTGCGATCGGTGAAGGTTTCACTGACGATGCGCGCCTGCTCGAAATACAGGAAGGTGCTGACACTGGCCAGCAACACCACGAACAGGGCGATGCCCAGCAGATACGGGGAGCGCAACACGGCGGTAGCGCCGGCAAACGGGTTGCCACCCAAGGGCCGCGAGCCAGCCCGCTCGGCCTGTTCTGGTAGTGGGTGGCGCAGTCGCCAGCGTTGCAGGAACAGCGCGGCACCGATACTGCCCAGCAGAAACACTGCTGCCAGCACCAGCAGCCCGGAATGGCCCAGCGGGGCCACCAGCAAGGTGCCAAGGATTGGGCCACTGAGCCCGCCCAGGCTGGCCCCGGCGGCCAGCAGGCCGAACAGACGCTTGCCCTGCGCAGTGGAAAACAGGTCGGCGAGCACGCTCCAGGCCAGAGAAATGGTCAGCAGGTTGAAAACCGATAGCCAGATGTAGAAGGCTCTGGCGGTCCAGAGATCGTCCGGGTTGCCGGCAAACAGCGCCGCGAACAGCAACAGGTTGCTGGCAAAGAAACCGTAGGTCCACGGCAGGATATGCCTGCGCTGCACCTTTGCCGCCAGCCAGCCAAACAGCGGCATGCAGGCCAGTGTGGCGATGAAGGTGCCGGTGAATAGCCATTGCAGGTTGTCTACCCCACCGGCGACGCCCATGGTTTCTCGCACCGGGCGCAGCATGAAGTAGCCGGTGAACAGCAGGTAGAACAGCAGCAGGCCGGCGATTACTGCTGGCCCCTCGCCGGGCTGAATGTTCAGCCCTTGGTCCAGGCGCCGCCGCCAGCCATGCATGATGTCAGGCAAACTGCTTGATCAGCGCCTGTTGCTGCGCCTGGGTGAGCATGGGTGCTTGTCCGGCCTTAAGCTGGTCGAGCTGGCGATCGGGCCGGCCGGTGGCGGGGATTACCGTGGTCACTGCCGGGTGGCTGATGGCGAACTTGAGAAACAGCTGCGCCCAGCTGCCAATGCCTGCCTCAGCAGCCCAGCCGGGTAACGGCAGGTCCTTGACCTTGGCGAACAGGCGGCCATCGTCGAAAGCCCGGTTGATGAGCACCGCAACGCCCTTGTCCTGGCACAGCGGCAGCAGTTCGCGGGCAGCGTCGGGGGCATTGACCGAATAGTTGATCTGGATGAAGTCCAGCGGCTCGCTGCGCACGATACGGGCGACTTCGTCTTGCCCGCTGTTCAGGTAATGGGTTATGCCGACATAGCGGGTCTTGCCCTGCCGCTTCAGCTCGCGGGCATAGGGCAGTTGGGTCTGCCAGTCACGCAAGTTATGGATCTGCAGCAAGTCGACCTTGTCGGTGCGCAGGCTCTTCAGGCTGCCGGCCCATTGCGCTTCGGCGTCGGCACGGCTGTCGGCGGCGATTTTGGTGGCAATGAAGCACTGCCTGTGCCAGCCGCCCTCTTCCAGCAACTGCCCCAGGATGCTGTCGGCACCGCCGTAGTTGGGCGAGGTGTCGATCACCCGGCCGCCCCCTTCGAAAAATGCCTTGAGCACCGCTTTGAGCTGCTGATATTGGGCCGAGTCGGCCTGTACCTCAAAACTGCCGGAAGTGCCGGCACCGATCACGGGTAACGCCTCACCGGTGGACGGTACTTTGCGGGTCAGCAAACCCGCCGGGGTGGCGGCGTGCAGCCAGGGGCTGACGGCGGCCAGCACCCCCAGCGTGGCACCCGCGCGTAGGACATCACGACGTGCGTACATGGAAAAGCTCCCGTCATGAATCGGAAACTTTCAATGCTAGCCGCACTATCCCGTGCCGGCAGGTGTTTCTGTATCTGGATGTTTAGTGATCAGGCCAGCAGCAGGCTCAGGTCAACACCCGTCTCGCCCATCGGCGGGCACCAGTAATAGCCACCGGTCAGTGGCCGACTGAAGCGATACAGGCCGTCGATGATGCCATCCTCCAGGCCGCTCATGCGCCGCAGCTGTACTTCAAATGCATCGAAGCTGTGGCCCAGGGCAACGAAGGCAAGGCCGGCGCCACGCTGGTCTGCCCAAGCCACCGAGCGACGGACCATGAATGCTTCGGGCTCAAAGCTTTCCTGAGCGGTGCGTTTGACGTGCGCAGACTCGGGCGCATCGTCCAGCTCTTCGTTGTCGCTCAGGCGGCGGCCGATGATGTTGTCCTGGTCAGCCTGGGGCAGCGACTTGAAGTACTCCAGGTCGTGCTTCCACAGCTGAAACGCCGCAAAGCTGGAGCCGTCGGCAGCAATGGCCGCCTGCACAGCGTCTTCGTCCACCGGGTTTTCGGTGCCGTCTTCATAGCCGGTCAGGTCATGGCCGCCACGGTGCAGGAAGCCGTCAACGCTGTCCGTCAGGCGCAGGGCTGGTGCCAGCGCGTGCTCCAGGGCCTGGGCGCGCAGTAGCAGATCGCCGCGCTCGTTACCGCGCAGCCACAGCCACAGCGCGTGCTGGGTGCTGGGGTTCTCCACGGCGGCGTCCAGCAGCGGGAAAGCTCGCAGGCCAGGCACGGCTCGGCCCAGGGCCTTGGCCAGCGGTGCACCGACACCCAGGATCAGCTGCTCGCCATCGACCTGTGGCAGCAAGGCATCCAGAGCGGCGGGCAGCGCCTCGGGCGATTGCAGGGTGAAAAACAGGTGACGGGCATGGGCCGGCACCGGGGTGGCAAGCAGCCCTTTCTGGAACGGCATGACAGGCTAATCCTCGGATAAAAGCGGAATGCTACTGCGCCTGCAAGCCTGCTGCAATGCGGCATGCAGCCTCGCCAACTGCCGCAGCTGGTAACAAACGGTTACCAATAGCTGGCCCTTTGCGATTAGCTATCAATCAGGCTCGACCTACACTGCTCGAGATCCTTCGCCCGAGAGACTGCCCATGACCGCCTCGCCCTTGCTCACCGCCTTTCTGCCGCTTGCCTTGGGCATCATCATGCTCGGCCTTGGGCTGTCGCTGACCCTGGCCGACTTCGCTCGTGTGGTGAAGTACCCCAAGCCAGTGGTGGTGGGCCTGGCCTGCCAGATTCTGCTGCTGCCGCTGGTGTGCTTCCTGATTGCCAACGGCTTTGGCCTGGAGTCGGCCCTGGCGGTGGGGCTGATGCTCCTGGCCGCTTCGCCGGGTGGCACCACGGCCAACCTGTTCAGCCATCTGGCCCATGGCGATGTGGCGTTGAACATCACGCTCACGGCCGTCAACTCGCTGATCGCGATTTTGACCATGCCGTTGCTGGTGAACTTGTCGCTGAGCTGGTTCATGGCCTCGGACCAGGCCATTCCACTGCAGTTTGCCAAGGTCTTGCAGGTATTTGCGATTGTCCTGCTGCCGGTCGCCCTGGGTATGCTGATTCGCCGTTACGCCCCTGCTTTTGCCACACGCATGCAGAAGCCTATGAAACTGGTGGCGGCACTGTTCCTGGCCTTTACCATTGTCCTGGCGCTGGCCAAGGATTGGCAGACCGTGGTCGAGTACGCACCGGTGGTGGGCCTTGCTGCGCTGTTGTTCAACCTGCTGAGCCTGGCCGTGGGCTACTGGGTGCCGCGTCTGTTGAACATCCCCAAACGTCAGGCAATTGCCATCGGCATGGAGATTGGTATTCACAACGGCACGCTGGCGATTGCCTTGGCACTGAGCCCGTCATTGCTGAACAACCCGACCATGGCGGTGCCGGCGGCACTTTACAGCCTGATCATGTTCTTCACGGCAGCAGGGTTTGGCTGGTGGGTGAGCCGCGGGCATGTGGCCGCGCAGCCCGAGGGTGAAACCGCAAATTGATGGTGCAGACCTGCACTGCCCTTTGTAGGAGCGAGCCAACCGCCCGGGTCGTTATTGCCGGCCGCGCTCGCGCCGAAGCTGCTGCTTCAACGCCTTCAACGGCGGCGCATAGAAAAACCCGAACGACACACTCCCCGTGCGCCCCTTCACCGCGTGGTGCAACTGGTGCGCACGGTGCAGCCGCTTGAGGTAACGGTTGACCGGCCGCGGCGCGCGCGGCCAATGCCGGTGAAAGAACCCGTCGTGGGCCACGACATACAACATGCCGTACCCCGCCACCCCGCCACCAATCCACTGCAAAGGGGCATAACCGCTCTTGCCCAAGGCGACCAGCGCTGTGGCGATCAGCCCCAGCGCCACCAGGTACAGGTCGTTGGTTTCGAGCATGCCCAGGTGTGGCTCATGGTGCGAGCGGTGCAGCCACCAGCCCCAGCCATGCATGATGTACTTGTGAGCCAGCGTGCCAACGCCCTCCATGGCCACCAGGGTGCCGAACAATACGGCGAGATTGAACAGCATGGAACGGTCCGGTGGATGGCAAAGGGAGGCGCAAGGTTACCGGCTGCCCAGGTTTTTTTCCATGCGGGCGTGACCGGTTGCAGGCCACCCACGGATGAAGCCATCGTCATGTTTTCACCCTTGACCTGCTCTGCCACGCGGCGTATGGTCCGCGACGCAATTTTGCCTTCCTCAACAGGAGACCTGCCTTGGACAGTAGCCCCAGTCGCTTGCGACAGGCCCGCGTGGCGCGCTAGCCCGGCAGTGTCCTGCACTGTCTGGCCGCTCTGGCAAGACGGTGGTTTCCTGTAACCCCCGCTTCTTCTCCCCTCCTCGTGGTCCTGCGCATTTTTCTGGTTTTTCAACCACGCCAACTGATGGCGTTCATGCGGGCGTGTGCCTGCGGAAGAGGTTTGCTATGGATTGGAAAGTATTTCTGCTGCGCGTGAGCATTGCCCTGCTACTCGGAGCACTGATCGGCGCCGAACGGCAATTGCGCCAACGCCTGACCGGGCTGCGCACCAATGCGCTGGTAAGTACCGGTGCCTGTCTGTTCGTGCTGATGACCCAGGCGGTGCCAGGCATGGCACCTGCCGATGCGTCGCGCGTCGCCGCCTATGTCGTGTCGGGCATCGGCTTTCTCGGTGGCGGTGTGATCATGCGCGATGGTTTCAACGTGCGCGGCCTGAACACCGCGGCCACCTTGTGGTGCACAGCTGCGGTCGGCGTGCTGTGCAGCTTGGGGCTGTTGCTGGAGGCAGCATTGGGTAGCCTGGTGGTGCTATGCGCCAATATCCTGTTATGTGACATCGCCCAGCGCCTGGACCGACAGGACGTGGTGCCGGCCAGCGAAGTGGAACAGCACTTCGAAGTGCGCATCGTCTGCCGCGCCGAGGACGAAATCCAGGTGCGCAGCCTGATGCTGCATAGCCTGGGCGATCCGCAGCTGCGCTTGCAGTCACTGCAGAGCGAAGACCTGGACACCCCTGCGCGCCTTGAAGTGCGCGCCGAACTGCTGGGCACTGCGCAGGCGCCGGCGCAACTGGAGCGGCTGGTCAGCCGCGTCAGCCTGGAAAAAGGCGTAAGCTCGGTGCGCTGGCAATTACAGCCGCAGGTGTTGGCGGCGGACTAGAACGACAGGAGTGATTCATGCTTATCCGCCCTACCCTTGAACACGATGTTCAATTCCTGCCGGACATCGAGCGTTCCGCAGCCCAGGCATTTGTCGGCTGGCCGGTACTGGCCTGGCTGGCGCAGGGTGATGTGATGGATTGCGCTGCACACAGGGCTTTCGTCGAGGCTGGTGGTAGCTGGGTGGCTGAGGATCCTGCCGGGCGTATTGTGGGATTTGCGTGTGCCCGGCTTGTGGGCCAGGCACTGCACCTGCATGAGATATCGGTGTGCCAGGAGGCCCAAGGGCGGGGTGTCGGGCGCGGATTGCTGCAGCAGGTGGTTAATGCTGCCCGCTGCGCCGGTGTGCGCGAGCTGACGTTGACCACCTTTGTCGATGTGCCCTGGAATGCGCCGTTTTATGCACGGCTCGGGTTTGAGGTGATCGATGAGGGGCTGTCAGGCGAACGGCTTCAGGGCATTCTTGCCAGCGAGCGCGCTCACGGCCTTGAAGGGCGTTGTGCAATGCGCCTCTGCGTTGCGCGTTAGGCGTTGGGGCTGCTTCGCAGCCCATTGCCACAGCCATCCCACCGGGACAAACGCCCGCATCGAAAACGGCGGCAAAAAAGATTAAACCTTTACCGCTCCCTCACCCTCAACCGTACGCGACACTGAGGTCGCGCCACGGTTTAAGGAGTGAAGCATGAGCAATCTCTTCATCAAGCGCGTAGGTTTCTCCATGGTGTTGGGCCTGGCATCGGTGCATGCACTGGCGGCGAGTTCCGATGACTTCGTCGATGCGGCTACCGAAGCCGGCATTGCCGAAGTGGTCACCGGCAATCTGGCCAAGGAAAAAAGCCAGAATGCCGATATCAAGGCATTCGCCCAGCAAATGGTCACTGATCACACCCAGGCTAACCAGAAACTCGGCGACATCGCCCGCAAGCTGGACATTTCCGTTCCGGATGACGCAGCCATGACCGACAAGGTCAAGAAAATGATCCTGGAATGGCGGGATGAATCCTTTGACAAGTCGTACCTCAACAACCAGGTCGATGCGCACGAAAAAGCGGTGGAACTGTTCAAGAAAGAAGCGGCATCGTCCGACAAGGCCGAGCTGAAAGCCTTCGCCAGTGAAACCCTGCCCAAACTCGAGCAGCACCTGGAGCATGCCAAGGCGCTTCAGGCCAAGCACGCCAAGTGAGGTTCGACATGAGTAACGATGCATTGAAAACCGAAGTCCTTACTCGCCTGCTGCATTCGCACCCTGAAGGCCTGGGCAAGGAAGTGCTGGACAACTACCGCGGAGAGAAAGCGGTGGCCGGCATGCTGAAGACACTGCAGGAAGCAGGCCTGATCCACGACGGCAGTGTGGTAGTGGGTAGTGATCACCAGATCAGCGTGCACTACCCGATCAAGCTGTCGGCGTCGGGGGTCGAAGCGGCGCGAAAAGCCGAAGCCTGAATACTCGCCCGTCGGGCTATAAGGCCGCTATTACGGCAAACCTGCTAGCTCAATGAGCTAGCAGGGCGCTGTTGGAGCGCTGGGCATAGCCGCACTCACTTGTCCTTCTCAATGTCTCCGGGCGCCTTGGCCGGCCCTTGCGGGTCCACCTGTGGGTCGTCAACATCCGGGGAATCAGGGTCGAAACCAAGGTCGTCCGGTTTATCCGACTGCTCCGTCGAGTGAGGCCCCTCTTTGCGTACCGGTTCAGAATCATGCATGGTGTTTTCTCCCGTGAGTGTCAAAGGAAGAACACGCCAGCCACGGAAAGTTTGATTAATCTCCAACGGGTGCCAGCTGTGCGCGACATTGCGCCAGCGCCTGGTCCCGTTCCTTCAACTGATCCTCAAAGCGCTGCAATTGCCGCGCTTGTTCGGCGCACAGGTCTCGTCTGGCCTCCAGGCTTTGCGCCTGCACATCCAGCTGCCGGCGCATTTCTTCGCTGGCGCCCTGAGCTTGGGCCAGGATCGTGCGCAAGCCCTGGATCTGCGCATCGCGTTGCTCCAGCAACTCGTCCTGCGCCCGGCACTCGCTGGCCGCCTGGCGGTGTTCGCCCAGCAAGCGCTCGTTGTCGCGGTGCAGGCGGGTCAGTTCATCCTGCTTGACGATCATGCCCTGCTGCAACTGGCGCACTTCCACCTGCATCTGCTGCAACTGCGCTTCGTGGCGGCGCTGCTCCTGCTCGCGCTGCTCACGGCTGGCATTGCGGTAGTGCTCCAGAGCATCGCGGGCATGGCGATGCTTGTCTTCCAGCGATTTGACCTGTTCGTCCTTGTCGGCCAGACGCACCTGCATCTCGCCCAGTGACTGGTTGAGGCTGGCACTGCGCAGCTGTTCGGCCTGCAGGGTGCTTTGTGTGGACAGCAGCTTTTCCGTTTCGGCGGCCAATGCCGCTGCATCGATCTTGTGTTGCTGATGCGCTGCCGCCAGCGCCTGCTGGGCAATCTCCAGCTGCGCTTCAAGCGTTTCCCGCTGTTGGGTGAAGGTGCTTTCGGCCTGCTCAATCGTCAGGTCGGCCTCGTCCTGCAACTGGGTTGCCAGTTGCCCGACCAGGCGGCTCAGCACATCGCTCAGCGCGGCGCCGCCTTCGGAAGCCACGGGCTGCTGGCCGTTCAACTCCTTCAGGTAACGGTGAATGGTGGTCTTGGAGCCGGTATTACCCAGCTCGATACGTATGGCATCGATGCTGGGGTTCTCGCCCCGGGCAATCAGCGCCTGACGCGCCTGCTGCACTACCACCTTGTTGATACCGCCCCGGGCCATGCTTGCTCCTACGATTTTGTACTGTGTTATGTACCATGTAATTACGTACTAATTATGGCGATATCCAATCGCTCCTGCAAACAGTTCCTGACATGGAATAATCACGGCTTATCGCATGTGATAAGCAAAATGTTGTTGTTTTCGACGCTGGCAGCCGTACGGAGGCGCAGGGGCACGACCTTGTGCCGGTTACGCTTTGCCGCCACCATGGGCGTCCAGCACTGATTACCGACAGAAAATGAACCTGGAAAACTACAAGGCAATCGCCGACAGCATCGCCCTGCTGCTGTACCCGCACGCCGAAGTCATCGTCCATGACCTGCGCACCCAGACGGTGGTGCACATCGCCAACAACTTCTCCCAGCGCAAGCTGGGCGATGATTCGGCGATCGATCACGAATTGGGCGACCTCCTTGACGGCGCCAACCTGGGCCCGTACGAGAAGCTCAACTGGAATGGGCAGAAGGTCCGTTCCATCAGTACCGTCCTGCGCAACGCAGAAGGCGAAGCCGAGCACCTGATGTGCATCAATCTGAACGTGTCGGTACTGGAGCAAGCCCGTGTGGCGCTCGATGCGTTCTTCCAGATGGGCCGGCTGGTACCGCAACCTGACTCGTTGTTCCGCAACGATTGGCAGGAACGTATCAACACCTTCCTGCACGCGTGGCTGCAAGCACGCAACCTGTCGCTGCAGACACTGCAGATGAAGGACAAGCGCAGCCTCGTGCAGGCACTGCACGCAGAAGGCGCGTTCGAAGGGCGAAGTGGTGCTGACTATGTCGCCAACGTGCTGAGCATGGGCCGCGCCACCGTGTACAAGTACCTGAAAGAACTGAAGCCCTAGCAGCGCGAAGTTGACCGACAGGAGGTCGCCAAGCGGGCCTGCTCGTACACTTGTCTGGCATGGATAATTATTCTACTGTGGACAGATATTCCATACGGAGCACAGCATGCCAGCCACTACAGCCTCACCGACCTCTGCCGACAGCCTTTACCTCGATGCACTCTACGAATCCATCAAGGAAGCACACAGCGCACTGCGCCCCGCCGTCTGCATTACACCACTCACCTACAGCGCCCGGTTGTCGGCATTGAGCGGCTGCGAAGTCTTGCTGAAATGCGAACACCTGCAGCACACGGGGTCGTTCAAGTTCCGTGGCGCCAGCAACAAGATCCGCCTGCTGCCGACCGAAGCACGCAAGCGCGGTGTAATCGCTGCCTCTTCCGGCAACCACGGGCAGGCACTTGCACTGGCCGGCAAAACGGCTGGCGTGCCAGTGACTGTCTACACCGCCACTTCCGCCTCGCCATACAAACTGGAGGCGATGCGGGCGCTGGGCGCCGAAGTGCTTTGCCTGCCCACGGACCCGCTAAGTGCAGAGCTGGAGGCAGCCAGGCAGGCCAAGGCTCAGGGTGTACCGTTCGTGTCCCCCTACAACGACCTGCAAGTCATTGCCGGCCAGGGCACCATCGGCATGGAGTTGTTCGAGCAGGCACCCGACCTGGACGCGGTATTTGTCGCCGTCGGCGGTGGCGGGATGATTGCCGGCATCGGTGCCGCCCTGCGTGTACTCAAGCCGGGTACCGAGATAATCGGCTGCTGGCCGGCGAATGACCCTGCGCTGGAGCAATCCCTCAAGGCCGGAGTGATTGTCGAGGTGGACGCCCGCGAAACGCTGTCGGACGGCACAGCTGGCGGCGTCGAGCCCGGCGCTGTGACCTTGCCGCTGTGCCAGGCGTTGCTCACCGATACCGTACTGGTCAGCGAAGACGAGATTCGCGCCGCCATGCGCGTTATCGCCAGCACTGAACGCTGGATCATCGAAGGCGCTGCAGCGGTTGCGGTCGCCGGCATGCAAAAGCTCGCCGAGCGCTATCAGGGCAAACGTGTCGCAGTGATCCTGTGCGGCCGTAACATCGTGCTGGAAAAATTCCTCGAGGCCGTGCAATGAAAGTCTTCAGCAAGGCGCAGATCACCGCCAGCTTCAATCCCGAGCTGGCGGTTAGCCTGCTGGAAGAAGGCTTCATCGCCTACTCCAACGGCAAGGTCCAGGTGCCGCCCGTGCAGGCCTTCGCATTTCAAGCGGCGAACGGTGACTGCTGCGTGAAATCGGCCTACATCGAAGGCAGCCCTACCTTCACCGTCAAGCTTTCAACCGGTTTTTATGACAACCCTTCCAAGGGCCTGCCGAGCAACGATGGCCTGATGCTGGTGCTCTCGGCGCTCACCGGGCAGCCGCTGGCACTGCTGCAGGACCAGGGCTGGCTGACCGCCATGCGCACCGCGCTGGCCGGGCGTATCGCTGCCCGGCTGCTGGCACCGGCCGAGGTCAAGGCCATTGGCATCCTCGGCACCGGCATGCAGGCGCAGATGCAGCTTGAACAGCTGCGCGCCGTTACCGATTGCCGCCAGGCCATTGTCTGGGGCCGGCATGAAAACGGGCTTGCGGCCTATGCAGCATTTGCCCGTGAACTGGGCTTCGAGGTCCGCACCACACGGGATGCGGCAGAGGTCGCCGGCGCGGCAAACCTGATTGTCTGCACCACCCCTTCCCGCCAGGCGCTGCTGCACAGCGAGTGGGTCCGACCGGGTACGCATATCACTGCCGTCGGCGCCGATGCACCCGGCAAGCAGGAGCTGGACCCGGCACTGGTGGCCAGGGCAGACCGCATCATCGTCGACTCGGTCGCCCAGTGCAGCCAGTACGGCGAAGTGGCTCACGCGCTCGAGAGCGGTCAGCTACGCGCGAACCGGCTGATCGAGTTGGGTGCGCTGTTGGCCGGGCGCGCCAAAGGGCGCGAGCACGACGGCCAGATCACCCTGGCAGACCTGACCGGCGTGGCTGTGCAGGATGCTCAGGTTGCGAGCTGCGCCCTGGCAGCACTGAGCACCTGAGCCCATAGCGAAGTCAGAGCAACCGCTGCACCTGCGCCGGCGTACGCTGCATCAGCACCTTGCCATTGCGTACCGACACCAGTGCATGCCCCTGGGTACGGACCATTTCGTAATCATCAGGCGCCGACAACAGCAACAGGTTCGCCGGCCGCCCCACCTCGATGCCATAGCGCTCGCCAAGGTTCAAGGTGCGGGCGCTGTTATCGGTGATCAGGTCAAGGCAACGCTGCAGGTCTTCGTAGCCGAGCATGTGGCAGATGTGCAGGCCGGCTTCAAGAATGCGCAGGATGTTGCCATTGCCCAACGGGTACCACGGGTCGACGATGGAATCCTGACCAAAGCACACGTTCATCCCGGCACGGTCGATCTCGGCAACACGGGTGACGCCACGGCGTTTGGGGTAGTTGTCGAAACGCCCTTGCAGGTGAATGCTCTCGGTCGGGCACGACACGAAGTTGATGCCCGACAGCTTTAGCAGGCGGAACAGCTTGTAGCAGTAGGCATTGTCATACGAGCCCATGGCCACGGTATGGCTGGCCGTCACCCGGGCACCCATGCCGCGCACCCGGGCCTCTTCGGCCAACACTTCAAGAAAACGTGATTGCGGGTCATCGGTCTCGTCGCAGTGCACGTCCACCAGGCAACCGGTACGCTCGGCCAGGTCCATCAAGAACTTCACCGACGACACGCCCTGGTCGCGGGTATTCTCGAAATGCGGAATGCCGCCGACCACATCGGCGCCGATGGCCACCGCTTCGGTCATCAGCGCCCGGCCGTTGGCGTAAGACTCGATCCCCTCCTGCGGGAAGGCGACAATCTGCAAATCGACCAGTTCGCGTACTTCGTCACGTACTTCGACCATGGCCTTGAGCGCGGTGAGTTTCGGGTCGGTCACATCGACGTGGGTGCGCACATGCTGGATTCCGTGGTCCACCAGCATGCCGATGGTCTTTTTCGCACGGGTCTTGATGTCTTCATGGGTGGTGATTTCCTTGCGCTCGGCCCAGCATTCGATGCCTTCGAACAGGGTACCGCTCATGTTCCACCGGGGCTCGCCGGCAGTCAGTGTGGCGTCGAGGTGGATATGCGGTTCGACGAAGGGCGCCACCACCAGGTTTTGCCCTGCGTCCAGGTCATGGGCGGCAACGGGCGCCACCACCTCGGCCTGCGGCACGATGGCGGCAATGCGCTCGCCGTTCAGTTCGATGCGGAACAGGCCAGGCTTGCCGCGCAGCCGTGCGTTGATGATGTTCATGCTGTTACTCCTTGCCGTGGGCTTCGCTCATGCGCCATACCAGCATGGCGACCGAAGCATTCATGCGAAAAAGCGGGTCATCAATGGACTGCCCGCTCAGGTGTTCGATGCGCTGGATGCGCTGATTGATGGTGTTGCGGTGCAGCCCTAGCCGCTGTGCAGCCTTGAGGCCGTTGCCGTTTTCCATGAGCAAGGCGTCGAGGGTGTGCACCAGAGCATTGGCCTGCTTGCGGCCAGGGGCGATCAGCGGGCCAAGCGTACGGCTGACGAAATCGTCGATCAGCGAGCGGTCGACGATGCCTTGCAGCAGGCGCAGCACGCCCAGTTCGCTGAAGTTGCAATAGCCGTTGGCTGGGCGCAGGTGCTGGGCGACGTCCAGGGCCTGACGCGCCTCGTTGAGGGCCTGTCGATAGTGCGCGCAATCGTCGGCGACGCTCGACAAACCCATGTGCAAACTCAGTTCACCCGTCGTGGCCTGCAGCTGCCGGTAAAGCGCAGCCAACGTCTCGGGCAGGTCGTGTGTATCGGCCAGCAGCAACACGAACAGATCACCCGGCAGCTGCGCGGTAACGCTGCCTGGCCGTTGGCGGCACCAGGCTTCGAGCTGGTCTTCCAGGGCCTGCCGGCTAGCTTGCCAGGTACGCTCGCCGTGGGCCAGCCCGTGGCGCTCGAACAAACCGTCCACGCCCGCCAGGCGCAAAGCCAGCAAGCGACGCGGCTCGTCCAGTGCCAGCTGTAGGTGCGTTGCGCGCTGCCGGGCAATCGCCAGGCTTGGGTAGTCGCCCGTGAGCAGCTGGCCAAGGATATCGTGACGCGAGCGGCGTACCTGGCTCATCTGCACCAACGCCGTGCCGATCAGGTGGGTAACCACCACCATCTTCAGCGCGTAGGGCTGCTCGATCAGCGGCAGGCCAAGTTGCTCGGCTCGTGCGATGACAGACGCCGGGACGCTCTGGATAAAGCTGCCGCCGGTGAGGATCACCATGCCGGCGATGCCCACGGCGTCGCCGTCTTCCAGCAGGCTCAACAGGTTGGCCTCACCGCGCGGGTGGTTGATGCCGGTAACGAACACCAGTTCACCGCCCATTACCCATTCAGCGATGCCTTCGTTTTCCGCCACATACGGCCAGCGCACCCGCCGCTGAAGGTTACGTGCGCCGGCCAGCACACGCATCTCGTGCAGGCCAGGCAAATGCAGGATCTCGTCCAGCGCCAGGCTCACGGCTCCACACCTGCCTGGCCCGGCGCCCGGCGGCGTGCGCCCAGTTCGAGCATGACGATGTAGCACAGGGCCGAGGCGCCTATACCCACCAGCGGAGCGACCCAGGGCGAGGCGTACGCCAGTACTGCGCCCACGGCATAGGCAAACAGCCCGGTGAGGTTGTAGCGTGGCAGGCTTGCGGTGCCCAGTGCCGGGTATTGGCCGCGGTGTCGGTACCAGAAATCAGCCATTATCACCCCGCCCACCGGGGGAATGATCGACCCCAGCAGCACCAGGAACGGGATCAGCATTTCGTACATACCACCAATCGCCAGCACAATGCCGACCCCGGCCGCCACCAGCGTTGCCGTGCGCCGGCGCTCACTGCGCAACAAATGGCAGGCGGCCGCCGACACGTTGTAGATGGTCGGCCCCTGAATGGTCCACAGGTTCAGGCACAGCATCACTACCGCCGCGAACGACAGGCCCTGCAGCATCATCACTTCGACAATATCGGCCTGCTGGTAAACCATCGCGCACCACGCACCGGCCACCACCATCAGGCCGTTGCCAAGCAAGAATGCCACCACGCTGGCGATCACCGCCACCCGGCCGCTACGCGACAGCCGTGTCCAGTTGGTGGCTTGGGTGGCACCACTGGCGAAGGTGCCGAACACCATGGTCACTGCTGCGGAAAAGGTCATGGTCTCGTGCGGCACTACTGCAGCCAGCCCGGCAAAGCCACCGGCATCGCGGGTAGCGATGTACATCGACACCAACAGCAGCACGAACATCAATGGCACCGACACGCGCGACAGCACATCCAGCCCCTTGAAGCCGATGATGGCAGTAATGCTGAAACCCAGCCCGAAAAGCACCATCAACGGTAAACCGAAGCCTTCCGCCAACCCCAACAGCTTGACCAGCACGATGGCCACCGTGGCCGTACCCCAGGCGTACCAACCCAGCTCAGCGAAACCCAGCAGAAAGTCCGAGAGCCGGCTACCTGCCTCACCGAAACAGAAACGCCCCATCAGTACGGTATTCAGCCCGCTGCGCGAAGCGATGAATGCCAACGCTGCGGCATACATCGCCAGCAGGCTGTTGCCGACGGTGGCCACCCACAACATGTCGACAAAATTGAAAGCCATGCCCAGCTTGCCACCGGCGAACATCGTGCCGGTGAAAAAGGTAAAGCTGAACAAGACCATGGCAATCGGCAGCAGGCCCTTGCGGGCAGACTGCGGGGCTTCGCTGAGGGGAAATTCGCTGGGTGAGCTCATTGCACGGGGCTCCGGGTGGTAGTTGGGAGCTGGAAGAGCAATATGCGGGCCGCTTTTTCGAGGGCCGAAACCCGGAATCAAATCGGGCAGGCAGCCCAGAAGGTGATGTGCACTGTGAACATTAAAGTCGCATTTTGGCTTTATGAAGGTGTGCTGAACGACTTATTTTGAGGCATTCATGCACCAAAGCAGGCTTGGGCTGGGTAGGATTCACCCAGTCGACCAAGCACTTTGGGGCTGCTGCGCAGCCCATCGCCGGCAAGCCGGGCTCCCACAGGTACGGTGCAACCCTTCAAGCATCGCGCGGTCTCTGTGGGAGCCCGGCTTGCCGGCGATGGGGCGCAAAGCGGCCCCGGGGGCTACGCCACCCCGTCCAAACCCATCTGCCAGAAGTCCGCCTCCAGGCTGGAAGCCTGGCCAAAGATCCCCACCAACTCGGCAAACCGCTGCTCGGTCATGCTCCGCGCTGCCAGCTCATCCAGGTGCTTGCGCGCTGCGGCCGCCACCCCTTGGTAGCCTTCACCGGCATACTCGCCAATCCACTCGCGGTACGGGTGGTTGCTCAAGTCGCCAATGCGCTCGGACAAGGTCCGGCCGATCTCCGCATAGCCGATCACACAAGGCGCCAGCGCCACATGCAGTTCCAACAGGTCGCCAGCGGCGCCACAGTCCAGCACGTAACGTGTGTATGCCACCGTGGCCTGGTGCTCTGGCGCGGCCTCGATATCCGCCTGGGTCAGCCCCCAGCGCGCGCACAGGCGCAAGTGCAGGTCGGTTTCATCCAGAATCGCCGCCAACCCGGCCTGCGCCGCGCGGATGTCGGCCGGGCGCCGGCTCTTGTAGGCCGCCAGTGCCCAGGCGCGGGCGAACTGGATGAGGAACAGGTAATCCTGTACCAGGTAGGTCCGGAACGCTTCCTCGCTCAGCGTGCCCTCGCCCATCTGCCGCACAAAGTCATGGTCTACATAGCTGTGCCACTGTTGGGTGGCTGCGGCCTTGAGGCGCTCGAAGATATCCATGCTCATTTGCCCTCCGGGTAGACGGCATCGAAGAAGGCCAGCTCCAGCGCAACGGTGCGCTGGTAGAAATCGCTTGCCAGTGCCGCTTCCTGCGGGCCGACACGGTCCAGCTCAGACTGCAGGAAGGCAACAAAGGCCTGGAATGCCGGGTTGTCGTGCAGGGTGATCCACTCGGCATGGACAAAATTGTCTGGCATCGGCTTGGGTGCCTTGAGCGCCCAGTCGAGGTAAAGGCCTTCGGCAACGTTGAGCACTGCCAGCGCCGCTGCATAGGAGCGGGTCGCTGCCGCTTCACGCATGATCGCCTTGAACCCTGCGGTTGGCACGGTATCAGCGGGTGCGCTGCGTTGTGCGGGGCTCACGTCCAGGGCCTCGAAGGCACGCAGGAAGTAGGTGTTCTCATCGCTGGAAATCATCCCGGCAAAGCGGCCGAAGCGCAGACGCGCCTCGAACGTATCGGCGGTGGCGATGGCCGCACCCAGCAAGGTCAGGAAACTGTCGAGAAAGCGATGGTCCTGCACCAGGTAGTCGACCATGATCGGGTCCGGCAGGCTGCCTTCGCACAATTGGGTCACGAAACGGTGGCCAACGGCCGCCGACCAGGTCGGCTCGCTTTGGCTGCGCAGGGACTGGCTGAAACGTTCGGTCATGTTGCTGTCCTTGATGAAGGTGACAGCGAGACCTTGGCAATTGACATGGACGGGCCTCGCAGTGAGGCCGGCAAAAAGGCAGGTTACAAGCCCCATCCCTTCGCCGGCATGATCCGGATCAGGTTCGAAGGGTCACCGCGCTGCTGCTTGCAGCGGTTTCTCAGCCCTTTGCCGGGCTCCCCTTGGTGGCGAACAGGTATACCCGAGCAGGTCGGGGCTGTCACGCCCCAATCCACCCAATTAGTGGGCATTGGGCCCCCGCTTGTGGGGAGTTATACCCATTCTTGACGCCCCGTTATTTAGCGCACATCAGGCGCCACAAGGATTTGTTTAACAAAGCATTACTGAAACTTTTGTTGGCACAGCCGTTGCTCAAGGCCTTTTACCGGGCAAAACGCCATTGATGGCTATAAGCCATACAGCCGCGAGCGAGGCACAAGGCAATGAAAACACCTGCCGTGATTCACCCTACCAGGCACGCATTCCAGCTGTCTTCGGTCACTGCGCTGATGCTCAGCCTCGGACTGATCACGGCCATGGCGTCCCCCCTGGACGACAACAGCCAGCCGCCGCCGACCGACTCATCGGCCTATACCGACCAGCCGGCTGACCCGACCCCGGCCTTGCTCAACCTGAACACTTTGCCAGAAGCCAACCAAGGCTCACTGGAGCTGATCAATGGTGCGTACGGCGACCGCAATACAGTGCGGATCGACAACGTGCTGCCGCCCGCCTTGCAAACCTCGGACAGGTACCCCACCAACGGCAAACCCAGCCCGTTGTTCGGCGCGCAGCCCTTCACCCAGCAATTGCTGCTGTTCGAAGAGTTCGGACCAGAGAAGCTCGACCCGACCACGCCGGCGCCAGAGCTGACCTTCCCGGTCCCCACCCTCGGCGCGGCCCCCGCGCAAGACCCCAACGTAGTGGCGCGCAGCGGGCCAAGTGGCACCGCACTTGAAGCGTTCCTCAAGCAACCCGGCCTGTACCCCTTCCCGACCCAGTACTCCAACGTGCTGGACCGCAACCCATGGAAGGCGCAGATCGAGATGTTCCTCAACCGCCAGCCGGTCGGTTCGCCTGCTGAAGGCCGGCCACCAGGAAAAGGCTGGTCGCACCAGCGCTGGAATGAGTTCTACCCGCAGGCGGCGTTCAAGACTGCCCAGGCCGGTGCGCGGATCAACCTCGGCCTGCGTGACCGCAAGCAACTGCACAACTATGCGTATGGCGAGTTCGCACCCGGCGGCCTGTACTACCAGACCTCCGACATCCCGACCACGCTGGGCACCACTAAAGGCATCGATACGCGCTTCCACCCGAACATGCCCTTGCAGAACCACAAGTCACTGTGGACTTTCGACGGCACCTTCCCGCCTAAACTGTTGATGGTGCGCTACGGCCAGCCGATCCTGATGCGCCATTACAACGCCCTGCCGATCGACCCCTCGGCCAACGGCGGCTTTGGCCTGCACACCATCTCCACCCACGAGCACAATGGCCACTCCCCGGCCGAGAGCGATGGCTTTGCCAATGCCTACTTCTTCCCGGGCCAGTACTACGACTACCGTTGGCCAGTGCAACTGGCCGGGTACGACACCATCAACACCCGTGCCCAGGACCCGCGTGCCGCCTTCCCCTGCTCACCGGGTGAAACCCTGTTCGTCAACGACGGCACGCCGGGCCTTAAAACCTGCCAGAACGGCAGTATCAAGATTCGCGGTGACTGGCGTGAAACCATGAGCACCCACTGGTTCCACGACCACATGATGGATTTCACGGCGCAGAACGTCTACAAGGGCAACGCCGTGATGATGAACTACTACAGCGCCCTGGACCGCGGTAACGAGGCCCTGCAGGATGGCGTAAACCTGCGTTTCCCCAGCGGCTCGGGCATGCCATGGGGTAACCGCGACTACGACGTCAACCTGGTGATCGCCGACAAGGCGTGGGATGCCAACGGCCAGCTGTGGTTCAACCCGTTCAACACCGACGGCTTCCTCGGTGACCAGATCCTGGTCAACTGGCAGTACCAGCCCAGGCTCAAGGTGCGTGCGCGCAGCTACCGCTTCCGTATCCTCAACGGCTCGGTATCGCGCTACTTCAAGTTTGCCGTGGTGCGGGAAATTGCCGGTACCAGCGGTGAGTTCAAAGGCCCGTCCGGTTCCAACCTGTCGTATGCGCGGGTCCCGTTCCACATGATCGCCAACGACGGCAACATCATGGAACACGCCGTGCCATTCGACGGCACCATGGACCTCAACGGCGACGGCAACCTGCAAGACAACAACGGCATCCTTCCGCTGCAAGGTATCGCCGAGCGCTATGACATCATCATCAACTTCGCCAAGAACGGCATCAAGGCGGGCGACAAGCTGTACTTCGTCAACCTGGAGGAGCACCGCACCGGCAAGGGCCCGGAAGGTACCATTGCGCTGGCCGACGTGCTGTCGGGGAAATACAAGGCGGTGATCAAGCAGACCAGCAAAGGCCCGCAGTGGGACAACGGCGACCCCGCAGTCGGCAAGTTCCTGCAACTGCTGGTGCAGCCCTACACCGGCCAGGACGTGAGCATGGACCCGGTGGCCTATGAACCGGCCAAGCCAGGCAAGGCCGCAGGCCTGAAAATGCTGCCGCTGCCAATTGACCGCGACTCGGCCACCGACCAGGCCAAGATAAAGAACGCCCGCCACCGCGAGTTCATCTTTGGCCGCTCCGACGGCACCGACACCAAGCCGTGGACCATCAAGACCGACGGCGCTTTCGGCTACAGCATGGACCCACGACGCATCAGTGCGGCGCCGCAACTGGCCAACCAGTCCACCGACGGTGGTTTCAGCGGCGACGGCACCCTGGAAGTGTGGAAAATCGTCAACGGCGGCAATGGCTGGAGCCACCCGGTACACGTGCACTTCGAGGAGGGCGTGATTCTCAGCCGCGACGGCAAGGCCCCACCAGAGTGGGAAAAATGGGCGCGTAAAGACGTGTACCGCATCGGGCCGGATGCCGACTCTTCGGAAGAGGTGGAAATGGCCATCCGCTTCCGCGAGTTCGCCGGCACCTACATGGAGCACTGCCACAACACCCAGCACGAGGACTCGTCGATGCTGCTGCGCTGGGACATCGAGCACCCGGGGCAGTTCCAGGTGATGCCGACCCCGCTGCCAGGATGGGATGGCGTGCAATACATGGCTTCGGTGGGCCTGCCGACCTTCCGCACCAAAGGCCATGACGACATCGACGACCCGGCCAACAAGCCACCCGTCGCGGCCAATGACAGTGCAGCCACTACCGCTGGCAAGCCGATCACCCTGAACGTGCTGGCCAACGACACCGACCCGGACGGCAACGTGCCGCTGACCGTGACCGGCCTCAGCCAGCCAGACTCCGGCCAGGGTACCGTCAGCACCGACGGCACCACGGTGACCTACACCCCACCCGCCACGGTCGCCACGCCGTTCACTGCCAGCTTCAACTATACGGCGCGTGATGCCAAGGGTGCCGAGTCGGTGACCCCGGCCACGGTCAGCATCGCCGTAACCGCAGCGGCAGCGGTCGACCAGATCCAGGTCACCAGTGCCACAGTGCAGGTGCGCAGCGGCAACCGCTTCACCTGGGATGTGCAAGGGACCACCACGGTGGCCACGGGCAACAGCATCAGCGTGACAGCGGCAACCACCGGCGGCCCGGTAAGCCTGGGGAACGCCACGCTGACAGCTGCAACCACGGGCGCCCGTTGGCGGGTATCGGTCACCACCACCGGCTTCGGTCCGGCCACGCCAGCGACGGTCACGGTGAAGTCGGCGTTGGGCCAGACGGTGACTGCGCCAGTGAAATATCAGTGAGTGCACCGCTCCCACAGAAATCACGCAGCTGCGGCTCTGTGAAGTTTCTGTGGGAGCGGGCGTGCCCGCGAAGGGCTGCACACCATCGAGGACCCTATCATGCCTGGCTCATGGCGTTTCCTGCTGGTACTCGCGGTATTTGCCGCCAGCATCCCGTTCTGGCCACTGCAGCCGCAACAACCTGTGGCCGAAAAAACCGCAAGCCCATGGGGCGCTGACTACTTTCCCAACATCCCCCTGCTCACCCAGGACGGCGAGAAGCTGCATTTCTTCGACGACCTGATCAAGGACAAGGTGGTCGCCATCAACTTCATCTTCACCGGCTGCACTGACTCATGCCCGGTGGAAACCGCGCGGTTGCGCCAGGTGCAAAAGATTCTGGGTGACCGGGTTGGCAAGGACATATTCCTCTACTCCATCAGCATCGACCCCTACAACGACACCCCCGCCACCCTGAAACGCTACGCCGAAAAGTTCGGCATCGGCCCTGGCTGGACGCTGCTCACCGGCGAGCCCGACGACATCGAGCAATTGCGCCGTAGCCTGGGTTTGTGGATAGACGGCCTGGAAAACGGCCGCTCCAAAGACCACAACCTGAGCCTTATCATCGGCAACCAGGCCACCGGTCGCTGGATGAAGGCCTCGCCCTTCGAAAGCCCGTACATCCTCGCTGACCGGCTGGGCAACAGCTTGCACAACTGGAAGCAGGCCAGCGCCATGAACAATGATTATGCCCAGGCCCCCGAGATACGTTCGCCCAGCAGTGGCGAGCAGATTTTCCGTACGCGTTGTTCTTCCTGCCACACCTTGGGCAACATCGAGCCAGGCCAGCCAGGTATCGGCCCCGACCTGCTGGGCGTAACCCGCCAGCGTGACGCCAACTGGCTGACCCGCTGGCTGAAGGAGCCCGACCAGATGCTGGCCGAGAAAGACCCGCTGGCCATGCTGCTGTATGAGCAATACAACCGCCTGGCCATGCCCAACATGCGCCTGGGCGATGCCGAAGTCAGCGCATTGATGAGTTATATCGAGGAAGAAACCGCGCGCCTGCAAACACCCGTCGCGAATAGGGAAAACCCTTAAAGGCTATTAGCCATTAGTCATCAGCCTGTCATCTCCTTGTCGTATTTTTTGAGCATCACCCAGGGTCGGGAACTGTCAGCAGTGATACGCCGTTCGCTTTCATCCGCCAGCCCCCTGCGGCTGCTGATCCTGATGCTCTGTGCGGCCACCCTGGCCTTTCTCTGGGGGCTGCACATCACGCAGAAAGCCGCCGCCCGCCAGGACGCGTTGTCGGCCAAGGCCGCCGAGCACCTGAACCTGGCCAGCATCGTCGGTGAAAGCCTGCGCCAGCTGGTCGACCGCGCCCAGGCCGTTGGCCGGGTCACCCAGGACGACATGAAGGTGCTACGCCAGGGCAACATCAGCCTGGCGCGGATACTGGCCGTGGACCCGGTGTTCAAGCGCATGAGCCTGTACGACCGGCAAGGCCGGCTGTTGTCAGCCAGCCATACCGACGAAGCTTCCGCACTGCCCGAGGACTGGTTACGCCAGCTGCAACGGCACGTTGCCCGCTATGGTTTCAAGCCCTTTCTGCCCAGCGTGCAGGCGCCGGACCAGCAGGCCACCCTCCCCAACTGGCGCCTGCCGTTTCTGCTGCCGTTGACCGACCTGCCAGGCCGCGAAATCGAAAACATCCTGGTGGTGCAACTGGACATCGGCTACCTCGCGGTACTGTTCCAGCATATCGACCTGGGCAGCAGCGGGCTGGTGCGCCTGCTGCAGGATGACGGGCTGGAGCGGCTGCGCATAGATACCAGCGGCGTGGTGGTGGCCGGCGACGGGTTGCAGCCTGAACTGCCGGATACCGGCAGCGACGCGGGCATGCTGACCCAATACGCGGCCGGCGACGCGTACCAGAGCCTGTACCGACATGTGCCAGAGCGCGGGTTCAGCGTAGTGGTCAGCCAGCGCCAGGATGAAATCCTCGCGCCTTCGACCCTGGCCTATTCCCGGCAATTCTGGTTGAACCTGAGCATGACGCTGATGATCATCGCCAGCCTGCTGTGGACCTTGCGTCTGCTGCGCAAGCGGCAAGAGGCCTTCAGCGCCCTGGAACATGCCCAGCAGGTCAATCAGCAGCTTATCGGCCGCCTTGAGGACGAACACCGGCGCAGCAGCCATGCCGCCGCCACCGATCACCTCAGCGGGCTGCACAACCGCCGCCAGTTCGTCGAGGTGGCCGCCCAGGCGCTGACCCGCCAGCGTGGCAAGCGCCGGTTGATGGCGATTCTGTTCATCGACATGGACCGCTTCAAGTCGATCAACGATTCGCTCGGGCACAAGATCGGCGACCTGCTGCTGCAGGCCGTGGCCGGCCGCATCCAGCGTTTGCTGGAGCTCGGTGACGAGGCTTCGCGCTTTGGCGGCGACGAATTCGTGGTGCTGCTGGCGGGCGAGCGCAGCGAAGACCAGATCAATGCCTGGGTCCGTGAACTGGTCCAACGCTTGTCGGCCACTTATGCCCTTGACGGCCAGGAGGTCAACACCAGCCCGAGTGTGGGCGTAAGCATCTGCCCGCGCGACGGCCAGGACATCGACAGCCTGATCCGCAGTGCCGATGCCGCAATGTATTCGGCCAAGCAGGCCGGCCGGGCCCAGTACCGCTTCTTCGACCCCTCGCTGAACCTGGCCGACATCCAGGCCTTTACCCTTGAACAGGCGTTCGGCAGCGCCTTGGCCGAGCGCCAGTTCGTGCTGCACTACCAGCCGCAGATCCGCCTCGACACCCAGCAGGTACTGGGCTACGAAGCGCTGGTGCGCTGGGACCACCCCGAGTTCGGCCTGCTGTACCCAGACCGCTTCATCGACCTGGCAGAGCGCAGCGGCTTCATTGTCGATCTGGGCTGGGAGGTGTTGCGCCTGGCCTGTGAAGCCTTGGCCGGCTGGGACGTGCAGGGCCGGGAAACGCGGTTGGCCGTGAATGTATCCGCCCTGCAACTGCGCCAAGGGGACTTCGCCATGCGGCTGCTGAACGAACTGCAAAGGTATGCCATCGCCCCGCAGCGGCTGGAGCTGGAAATTACCGAAACCACCATCCTCGACCCCGAAAGTACGGCCGTGGAGCACCTGCATACCCTGCGCGGCGCCGGCCTGGGCATCAGCCTGGATGATTTCGGCCGTGGCTACGCCGGCTTCGCCCATCTGCATTCGCTGCCATTGAGCAAGCTGAAGATCGACCGCTCGCTGATCGCCCCGCTGTCCAACAGCCCTGATGACAGCCCGATCGTGTCCTCCACCATCATCCTGGCCAAGCGCCTGGGCCTGGAAGTGGTTGCCGAAGGCGTGGAAACCCGCGAACAGGTGGTGTGCCTGAAGCTTGCCGGTTGTGATATCGCCCAGGGCTACCACTTCAGTCGGCCACTGTCGCCGGCGCAGTTACGCGAGTACCCGCCGTTCAATGGTGTCGAGGAGAAAGCGTGCGTGTAATGCGAACACTGGCGCTGCCCCACTGCCCCCCAGCTGACAACCTGGGCCCGCTTCGCGCGCCATCGCGACGCAAGGCCGCTCTACAGAGACCGCGCTGGCATGCAATATCCCTTGATTCGGTTTATGGTGTGCCCATTACCCATCGACACCCGTACCATGACCGATATCGAGCGCTACCTTCGCGCCGCCACCCGTGACAACACCCGGCGCAGCTACCAGGCTGCCATCGAGCACTTCGAAACCCACTGGGGCGGTTTTCTCCCTGCCACTGCCGAGAGCATTGCCCGCTACCTGGCCGACCACGCCGACCAGCATGCCGTCAGCACCCTGCGCCAGCGCCTGGCTGCGCTCAGCCAATGGCACGTCGCCCAAGGCTTCCCCGACCCGACCAAGGCGCCTCTGGTGCGGCAGGTGCTCCGCGGTATCCGCACCCTGCACCCGACGCCGCCCAAGCAGGCAGCCCCGCTGTTGTTGCAGCACCTGCAAACTGCGGTGACCTGTTTTGAAGAGGAGGCCCGCCAGGCACGTGAACATCACGACCTGGCCGCCCTGCGCCGGGCCCGCCGTGACAGTGCGCTGCTGTTGCTGGGTTTCTGGCGTGGCTTTCGTGGTGATGAACTGGCGCGCCTGCGCATCGAACATATCAAGGCCGAAGCGGGTGTCGGTATCACGTTGTTCCTGCCGCGCAGCAAGGGCGACCGAGAAGCCCTGGGCGTGCAACATCGCACCCCTGCGCTGAAAGCCTTGTGCCCGGTCACGGCCTACCTGCAATGGCTGGAGGTTGCCGGCATTGCCCATGGGCCGGTGTTCCGCAAGCTCGACCGCTGGGGCAACCTCGGTGACAGCGCGCTCAACAGCAACAGCCTGGTCGGCCTGCTGCGGCGCATGCTGGAGCGTGCCGGGGTACCGGCGGCGCTGTATACCGGCCATTCGCTACGGCGTGGCTTCGCCACCTGGGCAACCGCCAATGGCTGGGAACTGAAATCGCTGATGAGCTACGTGGGTTGGAAAGACGCCAAGTCGGCCTTGCGCTATATCGACTCGGCGCAGCGCTTTGGCGAATTGGCCGTTTTACCGGCCAGCCAGATGCAACGGCTTATTCCTTGAAGCTGAGCCTGGCAACGCCGCCAGTTTCCGGGCGGATGGCATACAGGTCGCCAGCATCGGGGTAATGGTGCAGCTCTTCAGGGCTCATGTCGAAGCGCGCGGTGCTGATGTACAAGGTGTTCAAGCCCGGCCCACCAAAGCAGCAACTGGTGGGGCACGGTACCGGCATCAACACCTGGTCGGTCAGGTGGCCGTGGCGGTCGTAACGCAGCAGGCAGCTGCCATGGTACTGGCACACCCACAGCCCGCCTTCGCGGTCCAGCGCCAGGCCATCCGGCCGCCCCAGCTCGGCAGGGGTTTCGGCAAACAGCGTCACCGCACCCAGTCGGCCTTCGACGAGATACTCGGCGCGGTAGATGGCGCGCGCCGCCGAATCGACGAAGTACACCGTATGGCCGTCCTGCGACCAGGCAAGCCCGGTGGGCAAGGCCATGTCGTCGTGGATCACCTGGTCGTTCAACTGTCCGTCGAAGCGGAACAGCGCCCCGGTATTGCCGCTCAAGGCTTCGTCCATCAGCCCGGTAACGAAGCGTCCTTGCGGGTCGCAAGCGCCGTCGTTGAAGCGGTAGGTTGAACGCGGGTGGACAGATGCAGAATGCTGGAGCACCTTGCGCGCCGGCACATCGAAGATGGCCACGCTGGCATCTTCTGTGAAAATCAGGTTGCCCCGGTCGGTCAGCGCCAAGGCGCCAATGCGCGCGGCTGACGCGTAAAGGCTGTGAACTTCGCCATCCGGCGTCAGGCAGTTGATGCGCCCGCCAGAAATATCGACGAAGTACAACGCGCCGCTGCGCTCATCCCAGACCAGGCTTTCACCCAGGTCCGCGCGCGTGTTGGCGACTTTGACCGGCACGTAGTTGCATTCCTTGATGCGGTTCCAGCGCTCGGCCACTTCGGCCAGGTCGGCGGCCTGCACACGGCCCAGGTCACGGGGGTAGCTGACGCCGCTGTTTTCGTTGAAGCGGGTGGCGGTGAACTGGCCGTTGCTGGCGCGCAAGATGTAGCCGGTGTCATGGCACAGCGCACTGGCCAGGTACAGCACGCCAGGCGTAACCCACTCGGGCTTCAGCTCTTCTGGCGGTTGGCTGATGCCCCACATGCGGGTCTTGGCCACCGGCGATATGGCATTGACCAGGATGCCGTGCTCCTGGCCCTCCATGCTCAGGGCGTTCATGATGCCGACCTGGGCCATCTTGCCGGCGGCATAGGCCACCAGCCCAGGCTGCGCATAGCGCTGGTACATGGCACGGTCCGAGGTGGTCAGCACTACCCGTGGCGCTGCGGAGCGCTTGAGGTGGGGCCAGGCATGCTTGGCCAGCCACACGGGCGCATGCACATTGATGCCCAGCGCGCGTTGCAGGAAGGCGGATTCATGATCTTCGATACGCTGGTAATCGACCCAGCCGGCATTGTGGATGAGGATATCCAGCGCGCCAAACTGCTCGATGGCCAACTCGACCAGTTGCTTGCAGGTGCCCTCGTCCTCCAGTTGCCCGGCGTGCCCAACCACCGCAAAGCCTTTGCCACGCATGGCCGTCAGTGCGTGTTCGAGTGCCGAAGCGTCCTGCCCTTGCCCCGATCGGTCGGTGCCCAGGTCGCTGATGACGACCTGCGCACCACGTTCGGCCAACGCCATGGCATAGGCCAGGCCCAGGCCTTGTGCGGCACCGGTGATGACCGCAACTTTATTGTGAAAAGGGTCTGTAACGGGCATTTCTGGCTACCTTCAATTCTCCTTTTTACGATATCAACAAACAAATCTATGACTTAATATTAAAAGCATGCACCTTTGATATCTCATGGATATCACCGACGAGTAGCCACGCTGCAGGAATAGTGGATGATCGAAACACGTTTGCTCAGGCAGTTCATCGCTGTGGCCGAAGAATTGCACTTTCACAAGGCCGCCGAGCGCCTGCACATGGCGCAACCACCGCTGAGCCAGGCGATCAACCGCCTTGAAGAAAAACTGGGCTTCAGCCTGCTGCTGCGCAACAAGCGCGGGGTGCGCCTGACCGCAGCGGGTGCGGCGTTTCTTGACACGGCCTACCGCACGCTGGCTGAGCTGGAACAGGGGATCGAGTACGCCCGCAGTGTGTCTGCGGGGGTCAGCGGCAAGCTGACCATCACGGCCATTTCCATCGCCTATTACGACTCGCTGCTCAGCAGCTTGCGCCGTTTTCGCGAGACTTATCCGAACGTGCAGTTAACCATCCGCGAGATGCCATCGGCGTCACAGGCCAAGGCTTTGCTGGCCGGTGAGGCAGATATCGGTTTCATGCGCAGGCTGCCGCTGCCGGCTGGCACCCTTGAAGCACGGTTGTTGCTTGATGAACAGATCGTCATGGCCTTGCCCGCCAGCCACGGGAAAGCGCAACAGGGGGAAGTCGACCTGCGCGAGTTTGCCGATGAGGATTTCGTATTCACCCCGCAAGCCTTGGGCGGTGGCTATCACGCGCAGTTGCTTGCGCTGTGTGAGGCGGCGGGTTTTTACCCCCGGGTGGTGCAGGAAGCTGCGCAGATTCACACTTTGCTGGGCCTGGTGGCATGTGGTTTTGGCGTGGCCCTGGTGCCGGCCTCGTTCGTCGGTTCCACTGCGCGTGAGCGGGTGCAGTTTTGCCCGATCCGGCCGATCGATAAGCAACCCGCACCCGGGATCGGCCTGTACATGAAATGGAACGCCCAGAACGCTTCGCCAGCACTGGCCAACTTCATTGCCATGTTCGAGACGCAGGAGTGACGCTTTTGTAAGAGCGGCCTTGTGTCGCGAAAGGGCTGCATAGCAGCCCCAGGATTTCTGCATTGACGCGAATACGCCTGGGTCTGCTACGCAGCCCTTTCGCGACACAAGGCCGCTCCTACCCGATGTTCATGCTCGCTTTGCAGCGCGCCACAGCCGACCAATGTCACAAGCCCGCGCCTGCAGCAACTGCGCAGCATTGGCACAAGCCTGCTCCAGGCTCATCGGCCCGCTGGCCAACGCAAATGCAGCATCGACCCCATGGGCATACAACTGCTGATAACCCTCACCCAAGGTCCCGGCCAGCACCACCACCGGCACGCCATGACGCTTGGCTACCCGGGCCACACCCATCGGTGTCTTGCCACGCAGTGTCTGGGCATCGAAACGGCCTTCACCAGTCACCACCAGATCTGCCCCCTGCACCAATTCATCGAGGCCGGCCAACTCGGCCACTACCTCCACCCCAGGGCGGAACTGTGCGCCCATGAAGGCCCGGGCAGCGAAGCCCATGCCACCGGCAGCGCCGCAACCTGGGTAGTCGCGCACATCCTTAGCCAGCACCTGTGCACAGATATCGGCAAAATGCCCCAGCGCCTGGTCCAGCGCCTGCACTTGCTGCGGGTTGGCCCCCTTCTGCGGGCCGAAGATCGCCGAAGCACCATTGGCGCCACACAGCGGGTTGTCGACGTCAGCCGCCACTTCAAATTGCACTTCGGCGAGCCGTGGGTCGAGGTCGCTGGCGTCGATGCGGGCCAGCTTGGCCAGGGCCAGGCCGCCCTCCTCCAGCGCTTGCCCGTCAGCGTCCAGCAGGCGCAGGCCAAGTGCGCGCAACATGCCGCTGCCGGCATCGTTGGTGGCGCTGCCACCGATGGCCAGTACTACCCGCTGCGCACCGGCGGCCAAGGCGGCTGCAATCAGCTCGCCTGTGCCCCAGGTGCTGCTGCGGCAAGCGTCGCGCTGGCCGGTCGGTACCAGTTGCAGGCCACTGCCCTGGGCCATTTCGATGATTGCCGTACGGCTTTGTGGCAACCAGCCCCACCCGGCCTCCACGCTCTGCCCCAGCGGCCCGCGCACGGTCTGGCGGCGCAATTCGCCGTGGCTGGCGGCAAGGATCGCCTCCATGGTGCCTTCGCCGCCGTCGGCCATCGGGCACTCGACCAGTTCAGCGTCCGGCCACGCCTCGCGCAGGCCCACGGCGATAGCGCGGGCGACACCGGCAGCGTCGAGGCTGTCCTTGAACGAGTCGGGGGCAATGACGATCTTCATGGGGATTCTCCTGTCCTGATGAGCGGCATGCTGACAGCTGTTCGCCAACGGGGCCTCGGTCAAATGCACAAAACGCCGGACGGGTTGTTTGGGCGGATGCCTTCTTGCCTGCACTGGCCCTATCGCCGGCAAGCCAGCTCCCACAGGTGCGACACAGCCCTGAGGGCAGCATGCATCCTGTGGGAGCTGGCTTGCCGGCGATAGGGCCAGTGCAGGTGAATAGTTCAGGCTGCTGGCAACAGCTGTAACCCTAGATACAAGCTAAGCATCCCTTCCATGCGTAGCGGGTCGACCTCGCCCAGTTCGGCAATCCGCTCCAGGCGGTAGCGCAGGCTGTTGCGGTGGATGCCCAGGGCATCGGCACAGGCCTGGCTCTGGCCGTCATGGGCACACCAGGCGCGCAGGGTGGTGAGCAGCTGGCCGCTGTTGTCCCTGGCGCGAATGCGCTGCAGCGGCTCCAGCAGCTCATCCAGCGCATCATCATTGCGGTGGCGCCACAGCAGCGCCGGCAGCCGGTAGCGCTGCAGGCTGAGCAAGCGTTCGGCAGGCAATACCTCGCGGCCATAGGCCAGCAAATCGCGTACCCGGCGGTAACCCCGGCGCAACTGCTCCAGGCTCTGCGCGGCACTGCCCAGGGCCAGCCGCTCCACGTCCCAACCGTGACGTTGCAGGCGCTCCAGCAGGCGCGGTTCATCCAGTGCCACGCTGGCCGGCCGGCACCACAGCAATGACTGGCGTGCCGGGCTGACACACCAGCTGTCCGGGTACCGGCTCATCAACCACGCCGACAACGCCTCGGCGGGTGGCCCCGAGGCCAGTTCAAACAGGCAAGGTACCCGCGGCAGCTGAGGCTTGAGGCCCAATTGCCGGGCTTCGTCGAGCAGCCGAGGTGAATCACCGCTGCCGCCCAGCAACAGTGCCAGCAAATCATCACAGCGCTGCCTTCGCCATTGCTGGTCGGCCTGTAGATGGCGCTGGGCCAACAGCATCTCGGCAGTCATGCGTACCAGCTCACCATAGGTGCGCACCTGCTGCGGGTCCCCGGTCAGGCCCAGTACACCCATCAGCCGGCCATCAAGCATCAGTGGCAGGTTCACCCCGGGCTGCACACCCTTCAGGCACTTGGCCGCGTCAGTGTCCAGTTCGACGATCCGGCCATTGGCCAAAACCAGTTGCGCCCCCTCGTGACGGGTGTTGATGCGCTCCGGCTCGCCGCTGCCCAGGATCAAGCCCTGGCTGTCCATGACATTGACGTTGCACGGCAGAATGGCCATGGCCCGGTCAACGATATCCTGTGCCAGGTCATGGTCGAGTTCGAACATTGCGTGGTCCTTTAGGTGTTAGGCTTTTGGGCTCGGGCACAGCAGCCTGGGCCGAGCGCTGTGCAAAAGCACAAAGACAGGCTAGCCGCAGTCCCCGAGACTCGTCAGGGCGAGCGCCGGAACAGGCGACGCGGCAAAAACCATAACAAAAGAGAACCCGATCATGGCACACAGCCCCGCCCCTGACCAAGGCTCGGACACCACCCGCAACGCGTTGTACCGGCGCATCACCCTGCGGCTGATTCCGTTCATTTTCATCTGCTACCTGTTCAACTACCTGGACCGCGTCAACGTCGGCTTTGCCAAGCTGCAAATGCTCGACGCCCTGAAATTCAGCGAAACGGTGTACGGCCTTGGTGCCGGCATCTTCTTCATCGGTTACGTGCTCTGCGGCCTGCCGAGCAACCTGGCACTCAACCGCTTCGGCCCGCGGCGCTGGATTGCGCTGATGATGATTGCCTGGGGCAGCCTGTCCACCTGCCTGCTGTTCGTCACAACTCCCACCGAGTTCTACGCCCTGCGGCTGCTTACCGGCGCTGCCGAAGCCGGCTTCTTTCCGGGCGTGGTGCTGTACCTTTCGCGCTGGTTCCCGGCCGCCCGTCGCGGCCGCATCATGGCCCTGTTCATGTCGGCAATCCCGGTGTCGGGCCTGCTCGGCGGGCCGTTCTCCGGCTGGATCCTCCAGCACTTCGCCGCTGGCCAGCACGGCCTGGCCGGCTGGCAATGGATGTTCCTGATCCAGGGCCTGCCCACCGTTGCCTTGGGTGTGCTGGCGGTGTTCCTGCTCAGCGACGGTTACCAGAAAGCCGCCTGGCTAACCCCGGCCGAACGCCAGCTGATCGCCAACGACCTCGAAGCCGACGCTGCGGGTAAGCCGAAAACCACGGGCGATGGCGTGCTCGCCGTGTTGACCAACCCGCTTATCTGGACCTTTGGCTTCATCTACTTCTGCATCCAGAGTGGCGTGTACGCGATCAACTTCTGGTTGCCGTCGATCATCAAGAACATGGGCTTCGACAACCCACTGCTGATCGGCTGGCTCAGCGCCATCCCGTACCTGCTGGCCGGTGTGTTCATGATCCTTTGCGGCCGCTCGGCAGACCTGCGCAACGAGCGCCGCTGGCACCTTGTGGTGCCGATGCTGATGGGCGCCGTTGGCCTGCTGATTGCGGTGAACTTCGCCGGCAACCCAGCCATCGCCATTCTGGGCCTGTCGATCGCCACCATGGGCGCGCTGACCGAGCTGCCGATGTTCTGGCCGATGCCAACCGCCCTGCTCAGCGCCGGTACAGCAGTTGCCGGGCTGGCGATCATCAACTCCGTGGGCCAGATGGCCGGTTTCCTCAGCCCGTACCTGGTGGGGTTCATCAAGGACCAGACCGGTTCCACCGATGCCGCGCTGTATTCGCTGGCGGCGTTGATCGTGCTGGGTAGCCTGGTGGCCCTGCGTGTCACGCGGTCGGGTGCGCTGAGTTCTGCACGTGCCAGTTGAGCCTGTTCGCGGGTAAGCCCGCTCCCACAGGCATGCCACAGCCTTCGAGGCTGTGGTGATCCTGTGGGAGCGGTTTCACCCGCGAAGAGGCCCGCCCGGCCACCCTACATTTCCCTCCTCCACCGATCGTCGGTTCAACGCATCCCCTCCCTACCCCAGGCGTCAAATGGTTCCAAAGGCCCCTTTGGAGAACTCCATGACCCAGCACGCCGTGGCCCGTCTGGCCCAGCTCGACGAACATCGCCCCTGGCGCGTCCAGGCCGGCAATGAAGAGCTCATCCTCATTCGCCAGGGCGATCAGGTGCATGCCTACCAAGGCAACTGCCCCCACGCAGGTGCCCCACTGGATGAAGGCCTGGTCTGCGGCGGCCTGCTGGTTTGCCCTTGGCACAAGGCTGCATTTGCCGTCGATGACGGAGTGGTCTGCGAACCCCCGGCGCTGGCTGACCTGCGCCGCTACAAGGCCTGGGTGAAGGACGATGAAGTCTGGGTCGACGACCAACCGCTGCCCGCCATCGCCCCCCCCAGGCACAGCGATGCCCGCTGCTTCGTTGTGGTCGGCGCTGGTGCGGCCGGCAGCGCCGCGGTAGCCACCTTGCTGGCCCATGGCTTCGCTGGCCGGCTGGTGTGGATCGACCAGGAGCGCCAGCCGGCCTACGACCGCACCGCGCTGAGCAAATTCGTGATTGCAGGGCAGATGACGCCCGATGAAGTACCGGCGTTGCTCGAAGCCGACGCCCTGCGCAAGGGCCAGTTGGAGCGCAAGCACGGCAAGGTGCGCACCCTGAACAGCCAGAAACGCCAGATTACGCTGGTCGATGGCCAGCAGATCGGTTACGACGCCTGCCTGCTGGCCAGCGGCGGCAAGGCACTATGCCCTGATATCCCCGGCGCCGACTTGCCCGGCGTGTTCACCTTGCGCTCGCGGGAGGATGCCGCACAGCTGCTCGACGCAGCCGAACCCGGCCAGCCGGCGGTGATCGTAGGCGACGGCTTCATCGGCCTGGAGGCGGCCTCGGCCCTGCGCAGGTACGGCGTTCAGGTGCACGTGGTGACTCGCCATGAAGTCCCGCTTGCCAGGCAGTTAGGTGATCGCATCGGGCGCAGTATCCGCGAACTGCATGAGCGCAAAGGGGTCACCTTCCACGGCCCTACGCAAGTCCAGCGGTTCGAAGGCCGGGACAAGGTCGAAGCGGTGCTGCTGGCCAACGGTGAACGCCTGGAGACGCCACTGGTATTGCTGGGCACCGGCGTGATACCGGCCACCGCCTTCCTGCAGGGCGTGCAGTTGAACGAGGACAAGTCGCTGCGGGTCGATGCAGAAATGCGCGCCGCTGACGGTTTGTGGGCTGCAGGCGACATCGCCACGTTCCCGCTCTCGGGTCGCCCTGTACGCATCGAGCACTGGCGCCTGGCCCAGCAACACGGGGTGATCGCTGCCGCCAACATGCTCGGCGAGCAGCGCCGCTACGCCGATGTGCCATTCTTCTGGACCTACCAGCACGGCCGAACCTATGAAGTGCTCGGCCACGCACGAGAGTGGAACCGGATCGAGTTTGTCGGTGAGCCGGAAAAAGGCGATTTCATTGCCTTTCAGTGTGTGGGTGAACAGGTCGAGGCCGTCATCGCCAAAGGTTACTCCGATGCCATGGCGGCGCTGTCGCAGCGCCTGAAACGCCCATTGAACCTGCAGGAGGCGATCACGCTGCTTGACTGACAGCCGCCTTTAAAAGCGCCCCGGTTGTGTGTAAAACAGGTGGATCAGCCGACTGCAAAAGGACCCACGCGCATGATCTACCGCCCTCTCGGCCACAGTGGCCTGCAGGTTTCCGCCCTTACCCTGGGCAGCATGATGTTCGGCGAGCAGACCAGCACCGAGGACGCCCTGCGCATCATCGACAAGGCCTGGGACCAGGGCATCAACTTCATCGACACCGCCGACGTGTACAACGCCGGGCGCTCGGAAGAAATCGTCGGAGAAGCAGTGGCGCGCCATCGCCAGGACTGGATCGTTGCCAGCAAGGTCGGCTTCGGCCCGGCCGACGGCCTGCCGAACCGCAGCGGGCTGTCACGCAAGCACATCTTCAACGCGCTGGAAGCCACCCTGACGCGCATGGGCATGGACTATCTGGATATCTACTACCTGCACCGCGAAGACCACAAGGTGCCGCTGGAGGAGACCGTCCAGGCCATTGGCGACCTGCTGCGCCAGGGCAAGATCCGCTACTGGGGCGTGTCCAACTTCCGTGGCTGGCGCATTGCCGAGGTCTGCCACGTTGCCGAGCGACTGGGTGTGCCCAAGCCGGTGGTCAGTCAGCCGCTGTACAACATCGTCAACCGCCAGGCCGAACCCGAGCAGCTCGCTGCAGCCGCCGCACACGGTCTGGGCGTGGTGCCATTCAGCCCATTGGCCCGGGGCGTACTCAGTGGCAAGTATGCGCCGGGTGCCGTGCCCGATGCCGGCAGCCGCGCCGGGCGCCAGGACAAGCGCATCATGGAGGTGGAGTGGCGCCAGGAGTCGTTGGCCATCGCCCGGCAGATCCAGGCTTATGTAGAGGCAAAGGGTATAGGCATTGTCGAGTTTGCCACTGCCTGGGTGTTGAACAACCAGTGGGTGAGTTCGGCGATTGTCGGGCCGCGTACCGAGGAACAGTGGGATACCTATGGTGGTGCATTGGCGGTGAAGATCACGACGGAGGATGAAGCGTTCATCGATTCGCTGGTGACGCCGGGGCATGCGTCGACGCCAGGGTTCAATGATGTGGCCCACTATGTGAGCGGGCGGTTGGCCCGTAGCTGATTGTTCCCGTACCGGCCTCTTCGCGGGTAAACCCGCTCCCACAGGATCTGCGATGGTTTCAAGGCAAACACAAGCCCTGTAGGAGCAGCCTTGTGCTGCGAAGAGGCCGGTACTGACAACGCCATTGGGGAGCCCTGCGCCGGGCTTCCGGTCCCCCCTTTCCCCAATCATCTCGGTATCGTGCGCACCATTGGTTTTCACCTCTGGAGCTGCAATGAAACTCTTCCAACCCCTGCAAATCGGCCCGCTCACCTTGGCCAATCGGGTGTTCATGGCCCCCCTCACCCGCCTGCGCAGCCTCGAGCCGGGCGATGTGCCGACCACCATGATGGCCGAGTATTACCGCCAGCGTGCCAGCGCCGGGCTGATCATCACCGAAGCCACCCAGATCTCCTTCCAGGCCAAGGGCTATTCCGGCTCGCCAGGTATTCATAGCGCCGAGCAGATTGCCGCCTGGAGGCACATCAACGAAGGCATTCATGCCGACGGTGGCCACAGCGCCGTGCAGGTGTGGCACACCGGCCGGGTGTCGCACACCTCGTTGCAACCCGGCGGCGAAGCGCCTGTGGCGCCCTCGGCGCTGCCGGCCGGCGCACGTACCACTCTGCGTGACGAGCAAGGCAACCTGGTACGTGTAGAAACCTCCGCACCGCGCGCCCTGAACGAGAACGAAATTGCAGGCATCGTCGCCGACTTCGGCCAGGCAGCGGTGAACGCCCGCGAAGCCGGCTTCGACTTCATCGAACTGCACGCTGCCCACGGGTATTTGCTGCACCAGTTCCTTACCCCGAGCGCCAACCAGCGCGAGGACCGCTACGGCGGTAGCGTCGAAAACCGGGCGCGCATAGTGCTTGAAGCAGTGGACGCGGCAATTGCCAACTGGAGTGCCGAGCGCGTGGGTATCCGCGTGTTCCCGCTGGGCGGGTTCAATGGCGTGGACAATGGCGAAGACCAGGAGGCCGCAGGGCTGTACCTGATCCGCGAACTGGCCAAGCGCAACCTCGCCTACCTGCACCTGTCCGAGCCGGACTGGGCCGGCGGCAAGCCGCTGCGTGACGAGTTCCGCCAGGCGATCCGCGATGCCTATCCGGGGATTATCATTGCTGCGGGTGCCTACACCGCCGAGAAAGGCGAAGACTTGATTGGGCGCGGTTTGATCGATGCCGTAGCGTTCGGGCGCAGTTACATTGCCAACCCGGACCTGGTACAGCGGCTGCGGGTGCAGGCGCCTCTGAACGAACATCGGGCACAGTTCGATTACGCCAATGGGCCCGAAGGCTATACAGATTATCCGTTTCTGCACCAGGCCATGGGCGCTGGTGAAGCTTGGGCTCACCGATAATCAGGGTATTCACCGGGTACAGACGGCCATCCTGCCCCTGGATCTGAAAGACAAAAAACGGAGCCCTCCAGGGGCTCCGTTTTCCAGTGGCCGGGCACGCCTCAGCGTACCAGTCACTCAGGCATGTTACTCGGCGCGCACTTGCGCAGCCTGCATGCCCTTCTGGCCCTTTTCGGCAACGAAAGACACTTTCTGGCCTTCTTTCAGCGACTTGAAGCCGTCCGATTCAATGGCTTTGAAGTGGACGAAAAGGTCGTCGCCACCGCCGTCGGGAGTGATGAAACCGAACCCCTTCTCATCGTTGAACCACTTGACCGTTCCTGATTGTCTGTTGGACATACTCTAAATCCTCTAATGCTGGCTGGTGCGTTTACGTGGGTAGCTGAGCCGCCAGTCGATCGACTGGCATCTTCACACTCCATCTTGGGCGATATGAAGCCAACTAGCCACTCACACTTTTACCAGTACACAAAAAAGTCGCCGATGCCAGCGATAAACCCAGATGCAGGCTCGGCATGGGGGCCTGATAATCCCCAATCAGTGCTCCCAAGGCCCGCCCGATTCCCAGCTGGCGACCAACAAGTCGATGAAACCGCGTACCCGAGGGGACAGGTGGCGCTTGCTCGGGTACACGATGCGAATCGGGTCCGCCGGTGGCCGGTAGGCGTGCAGTACTTCCACCAGGGCGCCAGCGCGCAGGTCGTCACCGGTGATGTAGGTGGGCAGGTGAATCAGCCCGAAGCCGGCCCGGGCGCCGTCGAGCATCGCCTCCGAGCTGTCGATGTTCAACCGGCCAGGGTCTTCGCACAGGTGCAGGCCTGCTTCAGTGTCAAAGCGCCAAGGCATGGCTTTCTCGCCCGCGAGGAAGGCAATCTTGTCGTGACCATAAAGGTCGGCAGGCACCAAGGGAATACCTCGCGCTTCGAGGTACGCGGGCGAAGCGCAGGTGACAAACTGCTGCCAGGCCACCGTGCGGGTCAACAGCTGCGAGTCTTCCTTGGGTGCGCCGATACGCACCGCAACGTCCACGCCTTCCTCGACCAAGTCGACGAAACGGTCGGTGAAGCGGATGTCTGCGCGCAGTTCAGGCCACTGCTTGAGGTACTGATCCAGCACCGGCAGCACATGGCGCTGGCCGAGCGACAGCGGCGCAGTCAGGCGCAAGGTACCGGTGGGCTTGCCGCGGCGCTGGGCCATGGCACTTTCCACCTCGTCCAGGTCATCCAGTATCTGTCGCCAGCGATCGAATGCCACCAGGCCTTCATCGGTCAGGCTCAGCTTGCGCGTGGTGCGATTGAGCAAACGCACCGCCATGCGGGCCTCCAGCCGAGCAATGCTCTTGCCCACCGCCGACCGGGTCAGGCCCAGGCTTGCGGCGGCGGCAGTGAAGCTGCCGGCCTTGGCGGCGCTGACGAAGGCGGCGATATCGCCGAAGCGGTTGGGTTCCATGGACGGTTCCTGAGTGTGATGCGGCCGGTTTAGATGGGTCTGGATCTGTGAATTGCAAGCGCCAGGAACGGCAAGCCTCACGACAAGCCTTTGATCACGAGCAGATGCACGGGATAGAACAGGTATCCCCACCGCCCTACGGCAGGTACCTGCCAAGCATCATGGCGCAACAACAGCCACCCGACAGGCACTGCCAGCACAGCAGCAAACAGCGTCAGCAGGGTAATGGGTGCCAGAAAGTGCTCGCGCAGCCAGTTGTTGGTCAGGTTGCCACCAATGGCCATGAGGCAGGGTAGCAACCAGGCCAATCCGCCCTGCCTGCGTGCCACCAGCCAGGCGCCAGGTAGCAACACCCCCGCCAGCCCGTACATCAATTGATCACTGAACAACCACCCCGCCAGCAGGCCTGCAAGGCCAAGCACTCGCGCCGACCGCAATGGGTGGTGCACACCCCAGGCAACCAGCAATCCCAGTACCAGTGTCGGCATTACACTGAACGTCTGCGAACCACTGTCCAGCCAACGATAGGCAGGCTCCGAGAGCACCGCGAACAGCAGCATCAGCGACAGATAGCGCAGATTGGCGCGGGTATGGAACAGCTCTGCCCTGGCGCGCCCCACATTCACCGCAATGGCCAGGCAAAACAGCGGAAACGCCAGGCGGCCGAGCACGAACAAACCCTCGGCCTCCGGCCATATGAAGCGCAGGTGGTCGGCAACCATGGTCAGCATCGCTGTCCATTTGACCAGGTCCAGCCCGGCCGAACGCATGCCTCAGTGCCCGCGCTCGACCGCACCTGCCCCCAGGTACCGGTCGGTCCAGGCAGCCAGGGGCAAAGGTGGCTGCTGGTCGACGATACGACGCCAGATCAACGCCAGGTCATTGCCGTTGAACATTGACCCGGGCCCGGCGCCGTCCCACGCCGAAGGCACATCGACAATCCAGTGGCCCTGGGTGTCGCGGTGCGCCATGTTGAAACGGAAGGTATAGTTGCCCGGGATGCCCATGCGCAGGTCGGTGACCACCAGCGCATCGCCTATCTGGTCATACCGCAGCCAGTCGCCGGTGAACCAGCGCAAGCGCTGGTGCAAAGGGTCGCCTGCCAGCGCGTTTGCCAGTTCCAGGTTACGCGGCAAGCGTTGCATTTCCGGCGCCTGCCGGTCGAACCCGCTGCTGATGCCTTCGTAGTAGTCACCATTTTGGGTCTTGGCCATTACCCGCCAGACCAGGCTGTTGAACGCGATATGCACGGCGCGAACCTCGCTCACGACGATGCCTTGCTGGTCCAGTGCCGCCTGGAAGCGTTGCTCGGCTGCCATGCGCCCGGCAAGGCCGAAACCCAGGTAGGCGGTACTGAACACCAGTGCAAGGGTCAACAGGCGTGTAGCCCGGCCGGTAACGCCCTTGATGCTTGTGTAGATGACCGCCGCCAGCAGCGGCAAGGTATAGACCGGATCAATAATGAACACTGCGGCCCAGCTTTGGGGGGTGGGTTGCAGTGGCCAGAACAGTTGCGTGCCATATACGGTAAAGGCATCCAGCAACGGGTGGGTGACGAGTACCAGCCAGAAAGCAAGGAACAGCCTGGGCAAGGTGTAGCCTTTGCCGGGCCAGCATTTATTGACCAGCCAGGCCAGCAGCAAAGCCAGCCCGGTGAGCACGAACAGCGAGTGCGAGAAGCCGCGATGGTAGGTCATCTGCGACACAGGGTCTGCATAGCGGATGATCACATCGAGGTCGGGCAGCGTGCCCAGGGCGGCGCCATACAACAATGAGCGGCGGCCCTGGATGCGGCCAAGCACGGTGCCTTGCAGGGCAGCGCCGAGTACGGCCTGGGTAATGGAGTCCACGGATAGCATCCCTGAAAGGTGGTTCCTGAAAGCTACCCCCAACCTATGCCGATACGCAATTCCTGTGTAGTAGCGGCGAAATGCTCGTGATTTTGTGTATACCTTTCAGAACAACTGCCAGGTGTACACCAGGGTAAGCCGGTTCTCGTCGATATCGCTGCGGTAATTGGAACGTGCCATGGCGTTCCTCACCCGAATCCCCAGCCCTTTCAGTACCCCGCTCTGTACCGCATAACCGATGTCCAGGTCGCGCTCGCGATCACGGCCTTCATAGCCCAGCCCGGTATCGACATTGTTACCGGTGATGTAGCGCACGGTCGCCGTCAGGCCTGGCACGCCCATGGCGGCGAAGTTGTAGTCGTAGCGCACCTGGTACGAGCGTTCGTCTGTGTAAGCGAATTCATAGGTCGGCACCTCGTTACCCAGCGGCGAAATATTGGCGAACACCCGTGGGAACGGGCTGTCGCCATAGATGCCCTGGTAGCCCGCATGGAAGCTGTGTCCGCCATGCCGGGCGGTGAACATCGAGAAGAACGCCTGGTTGTCGATGTTGCCCAGCAACGCCTCGCCATCCTCACGCGCGGTGAAGTAGCCCAGATTGGCACTGAGCACCCAATCGCCCACTGGCTTGCTGTGCTTGAGGCCGACAAAGCCCTGTTCGTAGATATCCTCCAGTTGCCCGTACCACAGGCTGACGCTGCTCTGGTTGGCATTGAACGCATAGTCCCCGCCCACGTAGTTAAAGGCATCGCTCTCGGCCTGGCGCATCGGCACATGGCCGAGCATCGCGTTCATCTTGCCGTCGCCGCCTTCGTTGCGCAGGTGGGTGCTTTTCAGATGCCCGGCCTGCACGGTCAGCCCGTCAATTTCAGACGAGCTCACGCTGGCGCCCTGGTAGGTCGGCGGCAGCAGGCGGATGTCGCTGAAGGTCAGTACCGGAAGGTTCGGTTGCAGTTCACCGACGCGCAGTTCGGTCTTCGACAGGCGGGCCTTGAAGGTGGGCGCAAGTCGGCTGTACTCGTCGGCAGCACGGCCGTCACCATGCACCGGCAGCAGGCCGGTGTTGGTGCGGTCGGGGCTGCTGTCGAGCTTGATGCCCAGCAGGCCCAGGGCGTCCATGCCAAAGCCCACCGTACCGGGCGTGTAACCGGACTTGAAGTCGAGGATGAAGCCCTGCGCCCACTCCTCGGCCTTGGACTGCTTGTTGGCCCCGACAATGTCGGAAAAATCACGGCTGAAGTAATAGTTGCGGGCGCTCAGGGTGGCCTTCGAATCCTCGAAGAAACCGCCTTCGGCGGCCAGTAATGGTTGGCTGAGCAAAGTCAGGCCCAGGGCTACGCAAGGGGTGTTGTTCATTCCGAAGCTCTCTTGATCTTGTTTTTATGGATAAAGCGTTGGGAACACGGCAGTTCATCTGGTGCGGCGCAGCACCTCCCCGGCAAGCGGCTGGCGCAGCCTGAGCAGTGCATGGGCCAGCAGGCCGAACAGCAGCCCCCAGAACGCTGCCGACAGGCCAAGGAAGGCGACCCCCGAAGCGGTGACCAGGAAGGTGAACAGGCCTGCATCGCGCTCGGCCGGTTCCGCCAGGCTGCGGGCCAGCGCCTCGCTCATGGCGCCGTACAGGGCCAGCCCGGCCAGGGCCGCGATCAGTGCGGCGGGAAAGGCTGCGAAGAGCGACATCAACGTGGCACCGGCAATGCCCAGCAGCAGGTACAGCGTGCTGCCAGCCACTGCCGCCACATAGCGCCGTCGTGGGTTTTCGTGGGCCTCATGGCCCGTGCACAGGCTGGCGGTAACCGCCGCCAGGTTCAGCCCGTGGCAGCCGAATGGGGCCAGCACGGCACCGGCCAGGGCACTGGCGCTGATCAACGGGCTGGCCGGTGTGGCGTAACCCGCATTGCGCAGCACCGCCATGCCCGGCATGAACTGCCCGGTCAGCGCCACCAGCACCATCGGCAGCGCCAGGCTGAATACCGCTGGCAGGCTGAACTGAGGGGTGATCCACTGCGGCGAAGCCAGTTCCAGCACCAGCGCCTCGCTACGGAACGCACCGCTGGCCACGGTCACCAGGGAGCCCACGCACAGCACCGCAGCCACTGCGTAACGGGGCTGAACCCGGCGCATCAGCACGTAGGTGACGAACATCGCCAGTACCAGCAACGGCTGCACTGGCAAGGCGCGGAACACTTCGATACCAAAACCGAACAGGATGCCAGCCTGCATGCCAGCGGCGATGGACCCCGGCAAGCGCGCGATGATGCGGTCGAAGGCCCCGCTGATGCCGATCAGCAGCAGGACCAGGTTGGCCACCAGGTAGGCACCTACGGCCTGTTCCAGGCCGAGTTGCGGCAAGGCAGTGACCAGCAGCGCGGAGCCTGGGATCGACCAGGCGATCACTACCGGCACGCGGTAGCGCAAACTGAGCAGCGCACCAAGCACGGCACTGCCCATGGACACGGCCCAGACCCAGGATGACAACTGCTGGTGAGAAAGCCCGGCCGCTTCGGCGGCGTGGAAAATGATCACCAGCGGGCCGGCGTAAGAGATCATCGTGGCGATGCAGCCCGCGACAATGGCGGACAGTGAGCTGTCATTGATCAGGGTTTTCATGGCGCATCCCGCAAGGCAGTGGCCGGTCTTTGTGGCTGGCTCTTGTTCTGTGTTGGCTCCTTCGTGGGCGTGCCCGCTCCCACAGGTCCAGTGCAGTGCACCGACTGCGCGCAATCCTGGTGGAAGCGGGCAAGCCCGCGAAGAAGCCAACGCGGTGTATCCTGGTCTTGTTCTTTTCAGGTCATGCCTGCGCCGCGATGGCCCGGGCCTGCCGACGGCCGCTGGCCAGGTGCACGGCCATGGCCAGTGCGGCAATCGCGCCAGGGATGGCGAAGGCGATGAAGTTGAGTTGCAGGGGCAGGTTGATGCCCATCAGTGCGCCGCCCAGCAAGGGGCCGACGATGGCGCCGTTGCGGCCGATACCCGAGGCCCAGCCAAGCCCCGTGGAACGCACCGACAGCCCGTACATTTGCGCGGCGCCGGCATACAGCAGGATCTGCGTACCAATGGTGGTGGCGCCGGCAATGAAGATCAGCAGGTACAGCACCGGCATCGGGCTATTGACGCCCAGCAAGCTGATCGACAGCGCGGCGGCAATGAAGAACGCCACCTTTACCTTGACCAGGTTGTAGCGATCACCCAGCCAGCCGCCGAGGATGGCCCCAGCCATGCCGCCGAAGTTCAACGCCAGCAGGAACGACAGGCTGGAACCCAGGCTGTAGCCAGCGTTGGCCATCAGTTTCGGCAGCCAGGAGCTGAGTGCATAAACCATCAGCAGGCAGCAGAAGAACGCCAGCCACAGTGCCAGGGTGCGGATGGCGAGGCCGTTGCGGAATAGCTCCAGCACTGACGCCCCGCCACCCGCTTTACGGTCAGCCGCCTGCAGCACGTCATCGGCCTGCACGTCGCATTGCGGGTCGAGTCGTTTGAGCAACGCCCGCGCTTCCTCGGTACGCCCCTTGCGCACCAGAAAACCAATGGACTCTGGCAGGTAGTAGAGGATCACCGGCAACAGCAGCAGTGGTACAGCAGCTGCGAAGAACATCGACTCCCAGCCGAAACGCGGCAGCATGAAAATACCGACGCCCGCCGACAGCATGCCGCCCAGCGAATAGCCGCTGAACATGATGGCGACCAGCGTGCTGCGCAAGCGCTTGGGCGCGTACTCGTTCATCAGCGCCACAGCGTTGGGCATCAGGCCGCCACAGCCCAGGCCGGCAATGAAGCGGTAGATGCCAAACTCGCTCGGGCTGCTGGCAAAACCATTGAAGATGGTCGCCGCCGAGAACAAGGCGAAACAGATGGCAATGCCCTTCTTGCGCCCGATGCGGTCGGCCAGGCTGCCGAACGCCAGGGCGCCGAACATCATGCCGAACAGCGCGTAACTGCCCAGCGCGCCGGCCTGCAACGGGGTCAGGCCCCACTCTTTCATGATCACCGGCAGTACCACGCCGTAGATGAACAGGTCATAGCCGTCGAAGATCAACAACAGGCCGCACCAGGCCATGACCATCCAGTGAAACGGGGTAAAGCGCGCGTTATCGATGATCGGGTGTACGTCAAGGGTTCGCATGGCATCTGTCGCTCTTGTTTTTGTTGTGATGGAAAGCTGTTGCCTTGGGGTGTTGCTCAGCCGAGGTCGCCGCCCCCTACCGGCAAGGTCACGCCGGTGATGTAAGAGGCCTCGTCGGAAGCGAGGAACAGGATCGCCCCCACCTGCTCGTCGATGCTGCCGTAGCGGTGCATCAGGCTGCTGTCGAGGGTCTGGTCGACGATCTGCTGGTACCAGCGTTTTTCCTGTTCGCTTTGCTCGGCGCTGTTGCGTGGCACACGCCGGGGTGGCGCTTCGGTGCCGCCGGGCGCAGTCGCGTTGACACGGATGCCGCGCCCTGCAGTTTCGAAGGCCAGGCATGCGGTAAGCGCGTTGACGCCGCCCTTGGCTGCGCCATAAGGCACCCGGTTGACGCCACGGGTGGCGATGGAAGAAACGTTGACGATGGCGCCGCTGCCGCGCTCAAGCATGTACGGCAGCGCGGCATGGCAGCACCACAGGGTGGGGAACAGCGAACGGCGCACTTCGGCCTCGATCTGCTCGACTTCGTAGTGCTCGAAAGGCTTGGCCCAGATGGTGCCACCGACGTTGTTCACCAAGATGTCGAGGCGGCCGAAGGTTTCCACCGCACTGGCCATGACCCGGGCGCAATCGGTGTGTTGCTCCAGGTCGGCGGTGAGGGTGAGCATGCCTTCGCCGGCCAGCTCGTGGACCAGTTCGGAACGGTCTACCGCCACCACTTGCGCGCCTTCGGCCTTCAGCCGCCAGCACACGCCCCGGCCGATGCCTTGAGCGGCACCGGTGACCAGGGCAACCTTGCCTTGGAATCTGTTGTTCATATGCAAATCTCCAGTTCGCGAGAGACCCTGTGGCAGCAATTGTCTTGCTCAAAGCCGAAAAGGCTGCGCGATCACTGTGGGAGCGGGCATGCCCGCGAACACGGGCGAAGCCCGTGCCATCCACCGCGCTGCCTGCTTCGCGGGCTCGCCCGCTCCCACAGGGTCGGCGTATTGCTTTGAATCAGAGGGGCTGTCAGGCCGCCGCCGCAAACTTCTCGTAGTAGAAGTTGGCCGGGGTAATACCCTGCTCGCGCACGTACTGGCTGACCGCCTCGACCATCGGCGGTGGCCCGCACAGGTACAGGTCCACATCGCCGTCGTTGAGGTGGCGTGGCTCGATGTGCTGGGTCACGTAGCCCTTTTGTGGGTACTGGCTGTCCGGGTTGGCCACACAAGCGCTGTAGGTAAAGTTGGGGATGCGCGCCGCCAGCGCTTGCAGGCGGTCGAGCTCGACCAGGTCGAAGTCGTTGGTCACGCCATAGATCAGGTGCAGCGGGTGCTCACTGCCCTGCTCGGCGATTTTCTCCAGCATCGCGGTGAACGGCGCCAGGCCGGTACCGCCAGCCAAAAGCAACAGCGGGCGCTGGATCGGCCGCAGGTAAAAGCTGCCCAGCGGCCCTGCCAGGCTCATGCTGTCGCCGGCTTTGGCAAGGTTGGTCAGGAAGCTGCTCATCAACCCACCCGGTACGTTGCGGATCAGGAAGCTGACTTCGCCGCCCTTCTGCAACGAACTGAACGAATAGGCGCGGCTCTGCTCGCTGCCCGGGACCTTGAGGTTGACGTACTGCCCCGGCAGGAAGGCCAGGCGGCTTAACGCTTCACCCTTGATCGACAGGGCAATGGTGCTGGCCGACAGTTGGCGCACATCGCTGATGGCGGCCTCGAAGCTGGCCTGTTCGGTCTTGCACAGCTGCGACGAAGCAGGGATGCGGATGACGCAGTCGCTTTCAGCCCGCATCTGGCAGGTCAGTACGTAGCCTTCGGCGATTTCGTCTTCGTTCAGGGCATCTTCGATGAAGTTATCGCCCAGGTCATAGCGGCCGGATTCGGCCTTGCACTTGCACGTACCGCAAGCGCCGTCGCGGCAGTCCAGCGGGATGTTGATGCCCTGGCGGTAGGCAGCGTCAGCCACGGTTTCATGGCCGGCAGCTTCGATGAAGCGGGTAACCCCGTCTTCGAAATTCAGTGCGATCTGGTAGCTCATGTTGCACCTCGCAGGCGAGCCGGCCCACGGCGCGTCGCAGGACGCACCGGGCAGTACTCGCAAAAACCTGTATCAGATGTGGTAGATGTCGATGACCTGGCGCACGTAGTCGTTCTTCAGCACCACCTTCTTGGCCTTGATCAGCGGCTGTTCGCCGCGCAGGTCGAGGGTGTAGAAGCTGGTGCCGAAGTAACTGTCCGTGGTCTTGTAGCGGAAGCTCAGGGTATGCCAGTTGAAACGCACCTGGCAGCTGCCCTCGGCCTGCTCGACGATCTCGATGTTGCTGATGTTGTGCGAAGTACGGGTGTCGGGCACGGTCGCACTGGAGCGCTCGGTCTTGATGCGGAACACGCGGTCTTCCAGGCCGCCACGGTTGCCGTACCAGATCAGCGAGATTTCGCTTTGTGGGTCTTCGGTGAGGGTGTCGTCATCGTCCCAGCTCGGCATCCAGAAGCTGGCATCGCTGGCGTACAGTTCCAGCCACTGGTCCCACTGGGCGTCGTCCAGGTAGCGCGCTTCGCGGTAGAGGAAGTCGCGCACGGTTTCATACAGGCTCATTGCACGGCCTCCACAGGGATCAGCTGCTGTTCGTCCTTGAGGGCCTGGATCATGGTGTCCTGCCAGTACTTGTGCTGCAGCACGAACAGGCCTTCGTCTTCGGTACGCACGCCAGACAGCAGGGGTTCGAGGTCAATCTCCCTGGCTGCCTCATCGGCGCCTTCGACCCAGTGCTTGGCGCCACGGGACATGTCGTTCCAGCCAGTGCCGCCGCCATAGCCGGTCTGGCACGAGCGGAACTCTTCCAGGTCGTCCGGGGTGGCCATGCCGCTGACGTTGAAGAAGTCTTCGTACTGGCGGATGCGCTTGGCTTGGGCATCGGCACTCTCGCCTTTGGGGGCGATGCAGTAGATGGTGATTTCGGTCTTGTTCACCGAAATCGGCCGGGCAACGCGGATCTGCGAGCTGAACTGGTCCATCAGGTACACGTTCGGGTACAGGCACAGGTTGCGCGAGTTCTCGATCATCCAGTCGGCACGCGCCTGGCCGTAGTCGGCAGCCAGCTGGTCGCGGCGCTCATAGGCCGGGCGGTCTTCCGGGTTGGCCCAACGGGTCCACAGCAGCAAGTGGCCGTGGTCGAAGGAGTAGAAGCCACCACCCTGCTTGGCCCAGGCGCCGGCGCTCATGGTCTTGATCTCGTCGCCCGCCTCGCGCTGCTTGCGCTGGTTCTGGGTAGCAGCGTAGTTCCAGTGCACGGAGCTGACGTGGTAGCCGTCAGCGCCGTTTTCGGCGGTGAGCTTCCAGTTGCCTTCGTAGATGTACGAGCTGGCACCGCGCAGCACTTCCAGGCCTTCCGGCGACTGGTCGACGATCATGTCGATGATCTTGGCCGATTCGCCCAGGTGCTCCACTAGCGGTTTCACATCGGCGTTCAGGCTGCCGAACAAAAAGCCCCGGTACGACTCGAAGCGCGCCACCTTGGTCAGGTCGTGGGAGCCGTCGCAGTTGAAGCTGTCGGGGTAGCCGGCGTTGCTCGGGTCTTTCACCTTCAGCAGCTTGCCGCTGTTGTTGAACGTCCAGCCGTGGAACGGGCAGGTATAGCTGGAGCGGTTGCCGCGCTTGTGCCGGCACAGCATGGCACCGCGATGGCTGCAGGCGTTGAGGAAGGCATTGAGCTCACCGTCCTTGTTGCGCGCGATGAAAATCGGCTGGCGCCCCATGGTCAGGGTGAGGAAGTCATTCTTCTCGGGGATCTGGCTTTCGTGGGCCAGGTAGATCCAGTTGCCCTCGAAGATGTGTTTCATCTCCAGGTCGAACAGGCGTGGGTCGGTGAACATCTCGCGCTTGCAGCGATAGATGCCCTTTTCACGGTCGTCCTCGAGCATGGCATTGAGGTAGTCGAATCCCAGGGACATGGCCAGGGTCTCCATTGTTATTGTTAAGACCTGGTCAGGTTAGGGAGACGACTGGCGGGGAGCTATCCGGATTGTGCAGAGTGTTATCCAGTTCTGCCGGGATCTACTGTTGGAGGATATAGGGGCCGCACCAGGGTTGACGGTATGGCCCGCGGCCAGCTTCAAGCTTTGAAATATGAGGTGATATCGGTACCGCGCCTCACCCCCGACGCTTGAACGTCTGCGAAGGCAACTCGCCAAATTGCTGCCGATACACCTCGGAAAACCGGCCTAAATGAAAGAAGCCGTAATCCAGGGCAAGTTCGGTCACACTGCGCACACCGCAAGTCGGGTCGCTCAGGCACGCATGCACCCGCTCAAGCTTGCGCTGGCGCACGTAATGCTTGGGCGTGGTGCTCAGGTGCTGTTCAAACAGCGCATACAGCGAACGCAAACTCATGCAGGCCTGCTCTGCCAGCACCTCGGCCGACAGCTCCAACTTCAGGTTGCGCTCTATGTAATCGAGAATGCGCTCAAGGCCGGCCTGCGGTGCGCTCAGGCTTTCGCGGCGGATATTGGTGGTCATCAGGGTCAGCAACTTGCTGGCGACAATCTGGCTGTAGTGCCCCTGCACCCTGGGCAGCGACTCGCTCACTTCCGCCTCATGACAAACCATGGCCAGCAGGTTGACGAAGCCATCCAGCTCATCCAGCCGGTAATGATTGCGCAAGAACCGCACGCCCCCATCAGGCCGCTGCCAGCGCTGTTCGTCGCAGATCGAATCCAGCAGCCGGGTTGGCACCTTGAGGATGAACTTCTCGCAATCTTCCGAGTAGGTCAGGTCAACCGGGTCATCCGGGTTGATCAGCAGCAACTCGCCCGGCACCAGATGCTGCTCGTGCTTATACCCACGCCACAGGCAGTTGCCGTTGAGCAACACTTGCAGGTGATAAATGGTTTCCAGTGCTGGAGAAGTCACGCGAACGCTGCCGCCGTAGCTGATGCGGCACAGGTCGAGCTCGGCAAACTTGCGGTGGCTGAGGCTAGCCTGGGGATGGGTGGTACGGGACAGACCGATGCAATGCTGGCCTACATGCTGGTTCACATAATCGGACACAGCATAAGGGTCGGCGTGGTGAAACACGCTACTTCGCTCGCTCAGCAGGCGGCTTTCCATAGGCAAGGCACTCGGAATCGTTATTGTTCTGGTCGCCGCTTCCTACGGCCTTGTGGGCGGTGGTTGCGGTCATCACGGTCATTCTATCGGGTCGGTTGCGGATAGCGGGGGCAGGCGACAACCGGTGAATGGCCACACTACAGCAAAAAGGCTGCGGTTGAGCAATGCGGCGATGGGATTGGATGGGCGGATAGCGGACACGGCGAGCGGGAGATTCGTTCGATTATCGAACGCTGTAATCTCTTCTTGCGTCGTTAATCAGTCCCTGCAGGACTTTACATAATTTGCGTCCATGGTCGGCGGTATTCTTGAAGCATGGGGTTCACGTGGTAGTGCCAGTATACTTTCTTATGTGATCTGCATAAATTGTAGTCTCACCTACCTCCATGTCGGTAATATTTCGATAGACAGAACGCAGTACAGACCTTGGGTCCCTCGCATTACCAGCTGTTGTCATGTAAATCACCACCCTCGTTCTAAACGATACGGGGTCGGCAACAGGATAATCTAAAGTAATCGAAGCGGCCAACCGCTTTGATTCTTCAAATATTTTACTTGGTTCGGCCATGCCTCTTGCCCTGAAAAAGTCCGGCCAGCTGAGCGCTGATGATGAGTTAGTATTGTCGAACGCAAGCGGATTACCTGGTCGCCACGCTGAACCTGTGACGGGTGAGTTATGCAGAAAATCAAGAGGGAAGTCAATTTCTTGACCAGCGTATCCCGAGAGTAAATCTGCTACGTCGACAGAGTTGGCAGATCCTGATCTGCTGTTTGAAGCGCTTCTCGAGGAACTCGGCCAGCTCGGAGGTGAACGCCTTTGCATCGTCTGGGGCTCAAGATGTCTCGCATAAGGTGGCGGGGTGCGCATGTGGCCCGTGCGGTCAACATGGTTAACAGGATCGTTTTTACAATAGGCGTATGTATGATGACCGCCTTTGCCAAACGGACTGAGCGTATCGGGGGATAAGAAACGCATCAGGCTGGGGCTGTACATGCGATAACCCAAGCCTAAGGCATAACCGCCGGGAATGGGGTCGTAATTCTCGCCATTGAATCCGAGACATATGCCAGTCAAATGTGGTGCTCGCGCACCATAGGCGGTATACGGTGGAAGTTTCATCGAGGACCTCCAGACTCAAGATTTCATATTGTGCAGCTTGCATGTTCAAGATCTGGAATGCACCTGATAAAAGTAACAGTTTTGCATGCGTAGAGTTTGAGTCGGCTGGCGTCGATTTCAGGTGTCCTGGCCATTGCGCTGCCTATGGAAGCAAACAGGTAACCGAGGTTTTTTCAGTTTCAGCCGTTAAATCACAAAGTGCATATGAGCCCAGCGGCCGGCGACTGCGGGACAGGTCGCTTTACGAGCTTCCGCCACCGTTGGAGTTTTTGCACAACCGATGGCCCAGTTCTTGTAGAAACAGCTTGCAACCAAACCACCCTGCCATTCGGTCACTTTTTCAACACCCGGCGCAGAGCTTCTGCTAGAAAGCGCACATGCCTACCCTCTTCCTTACCCACCTGCGCCGCCGTTGGTTCACCTGGCTGTGCGCCGCCACACTGGTCATCGGCTTGCCGTCCAGCTGTGCTGTCTTGCAGCACAAGGAGCGCGAGCTGGTGTTCCGCATCGAGCCCGGCCAGGCCAGCTGGTTCCGTGGGCTGCCCAGCGGTGTGCAGGAACTGGACCTGCGCCCGCGCAGCTTCGCCAGTAACCAGAACCTGCACGCCTGGTGGTGGCCGGCCAAGCGAGCCAACGCGCCGGCCATCCTCTACCTGCACGGTGTACGCTGGAACCTTACCGGCCAAATGTTCCGTATCGAGCAACTGCATGCCATGGGCTATTCGGTGCTTGCGGTGGATTACCGAGGCTTTGGCAAGAGCCGGGGCGACCTGCCTTCCGAAGCCACGGTATATGAAGATGCACGCATTGCGTGGGAGCGCTTTGCCCAGCTGCAGCCGGATGCCGGCAAGCGCCTGATATTCGGTCATTCGCTGGGCGGCGCGGTGGCGGTGGAACTGGCCAGTGAACTGAGACGTGAAGCGCAGCAAAGCGGTGTTGCGGCGCCGGCCCGCGGGTTGATCCTTGAGTCGACCTTCACCTCCCTGGGCGATGTCGCGGCAGCGGTGGCCAATACCTCCCTCCCGGTGCGCTGGTTGATGTCGCAGAAGTTCGACTCGCTGGACAAGATCGGCAACATCGGCCTGCCAGTGCTGCTGGTGCATGGAACGGATGACCGTCTTGTACCCCCTCGCTTCAGCCAGCAGCTGTTCGACGCAGCCCGGCAGCCCAAGACATTGCTGCTGGTGCCGGGGGCCACCCATAACAACAGCATGAGCCTGGCCGGGCAGCGTTACAGGCAGGCAATACAGGCGCTGCTCTGAAACTACCAATGGCCTTGGGTGGCTGAAAACCTGGGGCCGCTACGCGCCCCTTTCGCGACATAGGGCGACTCCTACAAGGCCCTGCGCAACGGCTACGGTTCACTGCACGGGCAAAAAATTCATCAGCAACAGGCTTTGGGCGTAATTCAAACCAATCCGCCGATAACGTTCATCCAGCAACTCGGCTAACAGGTCCAGCCGCGCAACGATCTTGCCAAACTCCACGGCAAAACTCAGGTTGCTGCCCTCTTCCGAAATCTCGTTGGAGAACAGCAGCAACACCCCATTGGCGTCCTGCCGCTGGCTGAGCATCCAGGTGGCCTTTTCGATATTGCGCGCCGCATTGTTGATGAACAACGGGTCGATGGTATCGGTCATGTAGAACTCGGTACGCCCGCCGTGCGCGGTAATCAGCATGCTGCCGATGGCGTAGATGAATGCGCCCACCCGATCACCACGAAACTCCGGGCTCAGCGCGTAGCTCAATGCCGCCAGGTCACGGCGGTTGCCCAGTTGCGGCAGTGGCTGACGATGTTCGATAGCCATGCGGATCTGCCGCTCGGCCGTGGCAGCGTCCACATAGCCCGACATCTTCCACTGGTTGGGGTTGCGCAGGTACAGCTTGTTCATCAGCAGGTACAGGCTTTGCAAGTTGTCGCGCATCGATAGCGTGGCCAGGCGGTCGACGCTGGTCTGGAACAACTCACTGGGTTTGCCGTTGCCGAACTGGCTGACAATATCGCGGCCTTGCTCCTGGGTGCAGGCGCACAGGCATGTGAGGGCGCCTGCCAGCAGCAGGCGTGGGAGGAAATTCGGGGAGCTTGCAACCATCGGCACCGGGTCGATATTCGGCGGCCGCACCGGGGGTCAGTGCAGCCTGGCCAAGCATAGAGCCCGGAAATCGTAAAAAGTGCAGTGATCGGGATAGGTGGCTCACATGGCGTGGCGCAACATCTCTACCATCTGCGCATGCAGCGCCGGGTCACCACAGGCCACAACGCACCCGCCATTCTGTGCACTGCTGCCATCCCAGGCAGTGATCACCCCACCCGCCCCTTCGATGATCGGCATCAGTGCCTGTACGTCATACGGCTGCAGGCTCGCTTCGACAATCACGTCGACAAAGCCCGAGGCCAGCATGCAGTAGGCATAGCAATCGCCGCCGTAGCGCATCAGGCGCGCCTTGCCGGCAACGGCCTCGAACGCGGCTTTGCGCTCGGCGGTATCGAACATGTCCGGCGTGGTGCACATCAGCGTGGCCCAAGCCAGGTCGGCACAGGCACGGGTTTTCAGTGGCGTACCGCTGCGCCAGGCACCTTCAGGGGTACCGACAAAGCGTTCACCGGTGAATGGCTGGTTCATCACGCCAACCACAGGGCGCGTGCCATCGTTCAGGGCAATCAACGTGCCCCACAACGGCAGGCCGGTGATGAAGGCACGGGTACCGTCGATCGGGTCGAGCACCCAGGTCAACGGGCTGCTGCCGACGGCCACGCCCGCCTCTTCACCAAGAATACCGTGGTCCGGGTAGCGGGCCTGGATCAGCGCGCGCATGGCGTCCTCGGCCGCCTTGTCAGCCACGGTCACTGGGTCGTACAGGCGCCCGCCCTTGTCCTCGACATCCAGGCTGGCGCGAAAGTATGGCTTGATCGCCACTGCGGCAGCATCGGCCAACTGCTCGGCGAAAGCGCAAAATTCACCAATCTGTTCAGCGCTCAGGGACATGGGACAGGCCTTTTGACAATGATGGGGCACGCATCATACCCGACACATGGCGCTAGCCGCACTCAGGCAGGCGCAGGTGGAAAACGCCTGATCGGCTTGACCGGGCGCACACGGGTCTAGACTCAACAGAACCAGGTAACCGGGGGGCTGCCACACGTGGAGGTGTGAGATGAGCCAGTTCAAGCGCTTGTTTGTCATGCTCGGCCCGCAGATGCGCCATACGCCAGCGCTGCAACGCGCGGCGGCTCTGGCGGAATCCAGCGGTGCACTGCTGGATATCAACGTTTTCGTCGACGATGTCGACACCTTTGGCTTGATGAGCGATGGCCGCGAGCGTGAGCGGCTGCTCAGTCACAACCGCCAGTGGCTGGCAGATGAGGCTGAACAGTTGGGCAATGCTGGCCTGGACGTGTCTACCGAACTGTTGCTGACTCGCGACCCGCTGGGCAGCGCGCTGGAGCGGGTCGAACGGCAGGGCTGCGATTTGCTGGTCAAGGACGTGCAGCACGAACCGGTACTCAAACGCCTGCTGGTCACGCCACTGGATTGGCAGTTGCTCAAGGACAGCCCGGTTGCCGTGCATCTGGTCAGCGACATCCGCCTGCCCCTGCCCCGGCAGATTGCCGCGGCAGTAGACCTTAACAGCCACGGTGCTGGCGAGCACCTGGACGAGCAGGTGATCCACAGTGCCCGTGCCCTGGCCCTGCAGTGCAACGCCGAGTTGCACTTGCTGCATGTGTGCGACGCGGCCAAAACCCATATTGCCGACTTCGGTGCCGGTACGGTGACCATGCCCGGCTTCGACGGCAGCGTGCGTACTGCGCAGCGGGCGGCGTTCAACCGGCTGGGTGACCATCACCAGATCCCGCTGGAGCGTCGGCACTTCCTGGAAGGCCCAGCTATCAGGGCCATTGCCGAGTTTGTCGGCCACAGCCGGGCAGATGTGATCGTGATGGGCAGCCATCGGCATGACGCCATGCAGACATACCTGGGCGGGACCACAGCGCATGTGCTGGAACACCCGCTGTGCAATGTGCTGGCGATCAAGGCCGTTCGCTGAGTGTTAGCATGCCTTGGCCGGCCTCTAGGTGGTTTGATCCGCGAGAAGGCTGGCAACGATCCGGCACCTACGCCGACCCGGGAGCACCTCGGACGGTGCAGGCCGGGTTTCGTATACGCACTGAAAGGCTGGGGCCGCACTGCGGCCCCCTGCTTCAGAAACCTTTGCTGTAGAACAGCGAGTAGGACTCAATACCGTCGTTTGGCTGCTTGATTCCCGCATTGGAATAATGCATCGCGCGAATCCCGACTTTCTGCTCACCTGGCAACTTCAGGCCGAAACCGATGCGGTCTTCGAAGTTGACCGCCGACCCCATGCGCTGGTCACCCACGTCGGTCTTGGAAAACGCCGCCAGGCCAATACCGGCCTCGATGTACGGCGTGTAGGTAAAACCGCTGAACTCGTAAGTGAACACCGGGCTGAACGACAGCGAGTGCGCACCACTGGCGTCACCGCCCTCCCAATAGGTGTAGGCAGCATCCCAGTAACCGGTCACATAGCCAGTACTGCTCTCCAGCCACTTCTTGTCCCAATCGAAGGACAAGCCAATACGGTAGGTCATGTCACCTTGGCTGGTGGCGCCAACGGCGCCGGATACCTGCGCAGCCTGGGCCAGGTTGGCCCCTGCAAAGGCCAGCACTGCAGCGGCCAGCGAAGCAGCGAGACGGGTTTTCATCAATGACTTCTCCTGATGGTCTATAGAGCAAGCGGGGGCTTTGGCCCCTCGATTTTTAGAGTGAACCGGTGCATCCAGACCGGTCACACGAAGTAATAGTTTTTTGATTATTGTCCAGATGATCAGAAAGTTGAAAGTGTATTGCCACTATTGGCTAAATCGCTTGCTTAAGATGTGCCTTCTCGTGCTCCGCGCCTCAGTCGTATTCCGCCTCTTCATGTTCGCCCAGCAAGCGCCGCCCTGCTCGGTCAACATCTCCAGCTGAAGATCCAGGCTCATGGCGATGCGCTCCTCTCAGGCAGGAGTACATCCGTACTCCTGCCGTATTTTTTTATCAACGCCAGTTAAGGTTCACGGTCGCGGGGCCCTTGCCGTTCACGGTCACCAGTTGCTGCACCGTCTCACCTTGGGCATTGCCAGTGACCTTGTACTTGCCGGGAGGCAACTGCACATACAGCAGCGGCCCGGCATCCGCGACGCTGAGGACGGGCTGGCCTTGTGCATTCTGAATGTCGACTGTGGCACCACTCTGGAACTTGCCTTCCGGGCCAGTGGAAAGCTCCACGTGCAAGTCATAGCCGGTGGTTTTGCGTAGCGCATTGGCCTCATCCTGGCCAATACCACCTTGCAAATAGCGCACGCCGTTCTGCTCCTGCGGTTGCAACCGCACGGCCTGCATGTCGATGGGGGCATTGAGGTCGGCGGCAGCAGCCAGGGTCCATGGCATGGCCAGGGTGATCAGCAACGCCGCGCCGAGGGCATAGTGATGGTTACGCATGGTATGACCCTCCTTTAGAGGATGGCTTACCTATTATCTGATCCTCCCGGGGTATTGGTGTTCTGGCTGATGCATGGTCGTCATCGTGACATTCGGCACTAACCCATCAATCGAATGTAAATTTAGATACTGATCAAGAGGTTGTACGCCCTTCCTCAAGCAGTTTCACGAACATGCTCAAGCTGCGTGATACAGCGCCCCGCCGCCAGACCAGCCAGGTTTTCAGGTAGCGAAAATCTTCCGACATAGGCCAGGCACTGACTGTGCTGCACCCGGGCATATTGTCGAGCATGCTGCGCGGCATCATGGCCAGGCCTGCGCCAGCGCTGACGCACGCCAACATGCCATGGTACGACTCCATCTCGTGAATCTTGCCCGGCACTGCCTGGTCCTTAACGAACCAGTTCTCGAAGTGATGGCGATACGAGCAGTTGGCACGGAAGGCGTAGATGCTCTCACCGTTCACATCCTGGGCGCGCGTAACTGGCGCATGGTTGAGCGGCGCGATGACCATCATTTCCTCTTCGAACACCGGCATGCCTTCCAGTGTCGGGTGCAGCACCGGGCCGTCGACGAACGCGGCCACCAGCCGGCCAGACAACACGCCTTCGAGCATGGTCCCGGATGGCCCGGTGGACAGGTCAAGGTCTACCTTGGGGTAGCGCTGGTTGTACGCCGCCAGCAAAGCCGGGATGCGCACCGCTGCCGTGCTTTCCAGCGAACCGAGGGCAAAGGTGCCCTGCGGGTCTTCACCGGCGACGGTAAGGCGCGCCTCGTGCACCAGGTCGAGGATGCGCCGGGTGTATTCAAGAAAATTCCAGCCTGCAGGCGACAGGCGCAGGCGGCTTTTCTCGCGAATGAACAGCTCCACGCCCAGGTCTTCTTCCAGTTGCTTGATGCGCGTGGTCAGGTTGGACGGCACCCGATGGATGTGCTGCGCGGCGGCGCTGATGCTGCCCTGCTCTGCCACCGCCTTGAAGATCTCCAGTTGCACCAGGTCCACAGCCTTTCTCCAAACGTGAATGTTTCGCTCATTATTATTCAGTTTTCATTAAAGCCATAGCCCACTAGTCTGGCGTCACTGATTAACAACAACGAGAGTGTCCCGCCATGAGCGCGATCAGCAGCCTGACCCACGCCATCTCCCTCGACCCGTACAGCGGCGAGCAGATCGGCGCCTACCCGTTCGACACCGACGCCGCACTGGAAGCGGCGCTGCAACGTGCCAAGGTTGGCTACGGCCAGTGGCGCCAAGTGTCGCTGGGTCAGCGCAGCGAGTACCTGCTCGCCTTGGCCAGCACCCTCGAAGCCAAGGCCGAAGCCTTTGCCCAGATGATCAGCCGCGAAATCGGCAAGCCGATTGCCCAGGCCCGTGGCGAAGTCAGCAAGTGCGTCGGCCTGTGCCGCTGGTATGCCGAACACGGCCCGGCCATGCTTGCCGCTGAGCCGACCCAGGTTGAAAAAGCCCGTATCGAATACCGCCCGCTCGGCCCGATCCTGGCCGTGATGCCGTGGAACTTCCCGGTCTGGCAGGTACTGCGCGGCGCCGTGCCGGCGATCCTGGCAGGCAATACCTACGTGCTCAAGCACGCGCCGAACGTGATGGGCAGCGCCTACCTGCTGGGCGAGCTGTTCAAGGATGCCGGCCTGCCGGATGGCGTGTTCGAAGTGCTGAACGTGACCCCGGATGGCGTCACCCGCGCCATCAACGACCCGCGTATCGCCGCCGTGACCCTGACCGGCAGCGTGCGTGCCGGCATGGCGATTGGTGCCCAGGCCGGTGCGGCACTGAAGAAGTGTGTACTGGAGCTCGGTGGCTCCGACCCGTTCATCGTGCTGGCCGACGCCGACCTGGATGCCGCCGTCAAGGCCGCAGTCATTGGCCGTTACCAGAACACCGGCCAGGTCTGCGCAGCGGCCAAGCGCCTGATCGTGGAAGACAGCATTGTCGAGGAGTTCACGCGCAAGTTCGTTGAAGCAACCCGCGAGCTGAAAGTCGGCAACCCACTGGAAGACGACACCTACATCGGCCCGATGGCCCGTTACGACCTGCGCGACGAGCTGGACGGCCAGGTTCAGGCGACCCTCGCCGAAGGCGCCACCCTGCTGCTGGGCGGCAACAAGGTCGAAGGCGTGGCCAACTTCTATGCGCCGACCGTGTTCGCCAACGTCACCCCGCAAATGACCGCATTCAAGCAGGAGTTGTTCGGGCCAGTGGCTGCGATCATCACTGCACGTGATGCCGACCATGCGGTGGAATTGGCCAACGACAGCGATTTCGGCCTGGCCGCGACCATCTACACCGCCGACTATGCGCTGGCCGAGCGCATGACTGCGGCACTGGATACCGGTGGCGTGTTCATCAACGGCTACTGCGCTTCCGACCCCCGTGTGGCGTTTGGTGGCGTGAAGAAGAGCGGGTTCGGGCGTGAGCTGTCGCACTTTGGTGTGCGCGAGTTCACCAATGCCCAGACGGTGTGGCTGGACCGTAACTGATTCAAAACTTCTGGGGCTGCTTTGCGGCCCCAGATGCCTCAATCCCGAACCAGGTCCTTGACCCAGTCCAGCATCCCCCCCGGCACGATCAGTTCATGCCGCGCCCGCGAACAGGCGGTATACAGCCCCGCCAGCATCCGCGCCCGCTCATTGCGGTTGCCCGCCACCTGCGGCGCCACCATCAGCTCCGGCGACACCATCACCCGGGCGAACTCCATGTTTTTCACATCCCGCACCCGCCCCAGGAACAACTTGGGCGCCTTGTCCCAGCGGTAACGGCTCTTGGCTTTGGCAAAATGCTCCGGCGTATAGCCTTTGCGCAGCATGTTGGCCACGGCAACAAACGCCTTGTCATCGCCCTTGTCCTGCTCCAGCGCCTGCCAACTGGCGTAGCGGAACAACATCGGGTGACGCGGTCGAGTGCCAAAGCGGTATAGCTCGATGCAGTCCTCCACGAACAGCTCGAAGTCCTTGCGCGCGCTTTTCAGCAATACGAACGGCACACTTTGGTGCGTCAGGCGCTGGAACCAGCCAAACAGCCCCCACTCGTCATCGACGATCAGCGCCGTGGGCTGTTCCGGCACGGTTACCGTATCGAAGAAACTGACCCGCGTGTAATGCTCGGCGCTGCCACTGAAGGCTGCCTGGATCGCCGCCGGGTGTGCCTGGATCAGCGGGTTGAGCACATTGTCCATCGCCGGCCCGGCACGCAGGGAATGGTCGATGTAGCGTTGGCGGATGAAGCTGCCATGGTGCGGGCTGAGGCCGTTGAGGTTCTGCAACTCGTCGCCCAGCGCAATGATCGACTGCGGGCTGCGGTCCAGCACGGCAAGCATCGGTGCCGACAGCTCGTGAGCCTCGTCGACGATCACGTGGGTGTAGCGGCTATCGATCACATAACCGGTCAACGACAGCAACTTGACCCGGTGGTAGTCGCGCACCGGCAGCTGGACTTCCCGCGCGGACGGGCGAATCAGCTCTTGCCAATACAGGCGGGCCTTTTCCAGCAGTACCTCCTGATCCAGCGGCGAAGTACCCGGCCCGGCCCAGGGCAAATGGTGCAGCTGAAGCTGGGTATCGGCACTGTGGCAGAAGGTCCGCACGGCACGGACGCACAAGGCAACCACATCGCGCGCGGCGAGCGGGCCGATGTCAGGGATGGCCAGCCAGCGTACAACCTGCTCATTCTGCGGGCGCCATGACAGTTTGGTGCGATACGGGTCGCGCAGACGCCAGCCGTTGTTGGTGAGGTCGCGGTTGAGCAGCTCGTCAGCCAACTGACCGAAAGTCAGCGCGGTGTAGGCGGCAGCGTCCTTTACCCGCGCCTGCAAGGCGCGCAACTGGCTTTCGGTCAAAGCCAGAAGCAACGTGCGCTGTGGTTCCAGCAGGCGGGCGAACTGGTGAATCAGGAAGGTCTTGCCAGTGCCAGCAAAGCCCTGCACCGCCACTGACTCGTCGATACCACTGAGAAACTCGCGCAGCAGGCGGTTCTGCTGGTCGCTGAGCATCAGATCACTGGCCAGCGACGGCAGGTACACCGGATGCAGCGGTGTGGCCCGCTGGCGGTAGGTGTCGGCGAACTGGAAATTCCACTGGCCTTCGGTATCCAACAGTTCGTCTAGCGTGTACTGCACCTCGGCGGACAGCAGAGCAATGCCGTTTTCGCCCAGCATGCCCAGGCCCATGGCAAAGGCTTCACGATCGAAGTGCTGCGCTACCTGGCCTTGAAAGCGACCAGGCGCGGCGCTTTCAACTTCGTTGGCGATGCGTACGATTTCGGCGAAACGGCGCTCTTGGGCGTCGGCCGAGGCGGTGGCGGGCTGGCGCGGCAGGTTTTGCGCGAACAACACTGCGGCGGCTTCGAGGACGCTGGCAGTGGTGAAAAAGTCGGTTTTTGGTTCGCTGGCGAGGCGGTCGGCCTGGTCGCTGGGCAAAGGCAGGTAGAACATCGGCACCTCGGTTTGGATCAGGGCGGCACGATAGCAACTTTCGGCGTGAGATGCTGAGTTCAGTGCTGGCTGGGCCGGCCTCCTGGCGGGCGCGCCCGCTTCCACAGGATCGCCTCAGGTCCCTGTGGGAGCGGGCGGAGCGGGCAAGCCCGCGAAGAGGCCAGCAGCTTTTTCGCTACCTTAGCCCCTGCTCCGCTTCAAGGTTTCGCTCGGAAACTCCTTGAACAATTGCCGGTAACTCTCTGAAAACCTTCCTAAATGCCAGAATGACCAGCGCATCGCGACCTCGGCCACGGTCGCCCTGCCATCGCGTAACAGATCGCGACGCGCGCCATTCAGCCGGCGCAAGCGCAGCCACTGGGCAGGCGGCATGCCGGTAAATGCCTTGAACGCCTGCTGCAACTGGCGCAACGAGACCCCGGCAACATCTGCCAGCTCCACCAGGTTCAACGTCTCTTCTGGGCAGTCCGCCGCCCACTCGCTGACCCGGCGCATGATCGCCCGCTCTTCGTCGCGCCGCCCCAAGGCTATGCCCTGCAGGCGCTGGCTGGCGTTATCGAGAATGAACAGGCAATCCTCCAGCAGTTGTTCCGCCAGGGCTTGCCCCTGCAATGGGCAGTCGGCCTGCCCGAGGCGGGTCAGCGTGGCACTCAGCCAGCTGCCAAACAATGCGTTCTGCCCACTGCCCAGCGGCACCATGAACAACCCTTCGAGGCGTTGCGGGTCCAGCCCATGGCGGGCCAGGAAGGCTTGGTCGAACACCACTGCCACTTCCTGGTAGTTCTCCGGGGTGATCCAGATGTTGCGGCTTTGCTCGTTCAGCAGGTACAGGCTGTTTTCGCTGCGGTCGAAGCAGAACGCCAGTGAACCGCTCGGCGCACGGAAAAACTGTTCCACGCGGGTGTTCAAGCGCTCCTCGTACACCTCCACGCCGTCCATCCCCAGCCAGCGCAGCTCACCGCTGAAATGCCCCGGCGACATCTGCCGGTACTGCTGCTGCCAGCCGGGGGTAGCGCGCACTTGCTCGGAGACGTCGGTGGTATGGAAGGCCTGGACTTGCAGCGCATTGGGCGTTGTCACGCGAGATCCTAGTTGCACTCTTTTGGTGCATTGCTTGCCGAAGAAAATGGATAGATCGGCCCGGGGGGCTGCGACCAAGATAGTCTCCAGTGCGTCACCTGGGAAGTACAACGCCTTGTTCGCCTTGCCATGGCTTTCGCGAGCAGCATTGCTCCCACACTAAAACCCAACCAAGAGGTCTGTATGAACGCCCCCTTCGATCAGCTGTACACCTGGCTGAAAGAACACCGCATCACCGAAGTCGAATGCGTGATCAGCGACCTGACCGGCATCGCCCGCGGCAAGATCGCGCCCACCGCCAAGTTCCTCCACGAGCGTGGCATGCGCCTGCCCGAAAGCGTGCTGCTGCAGACGGTCACCGGCGACTACGTTGACGATGACATCTACTACAACCTGCTCGATGCCGCCGACATCGACATGGTCTGCCGGCCCGACCCCTCCGCCGTTTACCAGATCCCGTGGGCGATCGAGCCCACCGCGATCGTGATCCACGACACCTTCGACAAGCAAGGCAACCCCATCGAACTGTCGCCGCGCAACGTGCTGAAGAAAGTGCTCAAGCTCTACGCCGACAAGGGCTGGCAGCCGATCGTCGCGCCTGAGATGGAGTTCTACCTCACCAAGCGCTGTGAAGACCCGGACTTGCCATTGCAGGTGCCGCTGGGGCGTTCTGGCCGTGCGGAAAGCGGTCGCCAGTCGTTCTCGATCGATGCCGCCAACGAATTCGACCCGCTGTTCGAGGATGTCTACGACTGGTGCGAGATCCAGGGCCTGGACCTGGATACGCTGATCCACGAAGACGGCCCGGCGCAGATGGAGATCAACTTCCGCCACGGCGACGCGCTGGACCTGGCCGACCAGATCACCGTATTCAAGCGCACCATGCGCGAAGCTGCACTCAAGCACAACGTGGCCGCCACCTTCATGGCCAAGCCGATCACCGACGAGCCGGGCAGTGCCATGCACCTGCACCAGAGCGTGGTCGACATCGCCACCGGCAAGCCAATTTTCGCCAATGAAGATGGCAGCATGAGCCAGCTGTTCCTGCACCACATCGGCGGTTTGCAGAAGTACATCCCCAAGCTGCTGCCGATGTTCGCGCCCAACGTCAACTCGTTCCGCCGCTTCCTGCCAGATACCTCGGCACCGGTGAACGTTGAGTGGGGTGAAGAAAACCGCACCGCCGGGCTGCGCGTGCCTACCTCCAGCCCAGAGGCAATGCGGGTGGAAAACCGCCTGCCGGGCGCCGATGCCAACCCCTACCTGGCCATCGCTGCCAGCCTGCTGTGCGGCTACCTGGGCATGGTCGAGCAGCTTGACCCCAGTGCACCCGTACAAGGCCGTGCCTACGAGCGGCGCAACCTGCGCCTGCCGATCACCATCGAAGACGCCCTGCAGCACATGGAAGACTGCGAGACCGTACAGCAGTACCTGGGCAAGCAATTCGTCCAGGGCTATGTGGCGGTCAAGCGTGCCGAGCACGAGAACTACAAGCGGGTCATCAGCTCCTGGGAGCGTGAGTTCCTGATGATGAGCGTCTGACCCACCCCGGGGCGCTTTGCGCCCCCGTACACCGAACTCGAAGAACAAAACCAACGAGGTGTCCCCATGCGTCATCTGCAAGCCCTGATCCCCGCTGCGTTCACCCTGCTGTTCGCCACCACCACCCAGGCCACGCCCTCGGTCAGTGTGTACAACTGGACCGACTACATCGGCGACACCACCCTGGCTGACTTCCAGGCCAGCAGCGGGATCAAGGTGGTCTATGACGTGTTTGACTCCAACGAAACCCTCGAAGGCAAGCTACTGGCCGGGCGCACCGGCTACGACGTGGTGGTGCCGTCCAACCACTTCCTCGCCCGCCAGGCCCAGGCTGGCGCCTTCCTGCCGCTGGACCGCAGCAAGCTGCCGAACTGGCAACACCTGGACCCCAAGCTGCTCAAGCAGCTTGAACAGAACGACCCTGGCAACCAGTACGCGGTGCCCTACCTGTGGGGCACCAACGGCATCGGCTACAACGTCGACAAGGTCAAGGCGGCATTGGGCGTCGACCATATCGACTCGTGGGCGGTGCTGTTCGAGCCCGAAAACCTGAAAAAGCTCAAGCAGTGCGGCGTGGCCTTCATGGACTCGCCCGACGAATTGTTCCCGGCAATACTCAACTACCTGGGCATGGACCCGCGCAGCGAAAAGCCGGCGGACTACGCCAAGGCTGAAGCACGCCTGCTCGAATTGCGCCCCTACATCACGTACTTCCATTCATCCAAATACGTGTCCGACCTGGCCAATGGCGACGTCTGCGTGGCCTTCGGCTACTCCGGTGACGTGTTCCAGGCCGCCAACCGCGCTGTTGAAGCGAAGAACGGCGTAAAGGTCGCCTATAGCATTCCCAAGGAAGGCAGCAACCTGTGGTTCGACCTGCTGGCCATCCCCAAGGACGCCAGCAACCCCGACCAGGCCCTGGCCTTCATCAATTACCTGCTCGACCCGAAAGTGATCGCCAAAGTCAGTGCCACGGTCGGCTATGCCAACGCCAACCCGGACGCCAAGGCCTACATGGATGCGTCGCTGGTGCACAACCCCGAGATCTACCCACCCCAGGACGTGCTGGACAAGCTGTACATCTCCAGCACCCCGAGCCCGAAGATCATGCGTGTCATGACCCGCTCCTGGAGCAAGATCAAGTCCAACCGCTGAGCCGAGAACGCCCATGTCTTTCGATTCCCAACACACTGCTTCGTACTACGCTGCCACGGCACGCAACGCGGCGCCCTACCCCAGCCTGGACGACGAACTGACGGCCGATGTGTGCGTGGTCGGCGGCGGGCTGACCGGCGTCAACACCGCCCTGGAACTGGCTGAGCGCGGCTTGTCGGTGGTGCTGCTGGAAGGCCGGCGCATCGGCTGGGGCGCCAGCGGGCGCAATGGCGGCCAGCTGATTCGCGGCATCGGCCATGACGTCAGCGGCTTTACCCGGCATGTCGGTCAGGACGGCGTGCGCTACCTGAAGCAGGCCGGCATCGATTCGGTGGCGCTGGTGGCCAGCCGCATTGCCCAGTACGGCATTGCCTGCGACCTGCGCTGGGGTTTCTGTGAACTGGCCAACACAGCCGAGCAGTTCGCCGCTTTCAAGGACGAGCAAGATGACCTGGCAACGCTTGGCTATCGCCCTGAAACCCGTCTGGTAGGCCCCGGGCAGTTGCACGAAATCGTCGCCAGCGACCAGTACGCCGGCGGCCTGATAGACATGGGCTCGGGCCACCTGCACCCACTGGATCTGGTCCAGGGCGAAGCCCGTGCCGCGCATAGCCTGGGCGTGCGCATCTTCGAACAAAGCCCCGTACTGCGAATCGAGCACGGCCCCCGCGTGACCCTGCACACGGCCCGTGGCAAGGTGCGGGCAGACAGCCTGGTGCTGGGCTGCAATGCCCACCTCGATGAGCTGGAACCGCGGCTGAGCGGCAAGGTGCTACCGGCCGGCAGTTACGTAGTCGCCACCGAACCCTTGCCCGAAGCACTGGCTGCGACCCTGATCCCGCAGAACATGGCGCTGTGCGACCAGAAGGTCGGCCTGGACTATTACCGCCTCACCGCAGACCGCCGCTTGCTGTTCGGCGGTGCCTGCCACTACTCCGGCCGCGATCCCAAGGACATCGCCGCCTACATGCGGCCCAAGGTGCTGAAGGTATTCCCGCAACTGGCCAACGTGCGCATCGACTACCAGTGGGGCGGCATGATCGGCATCACAGCCAACCGCTTCCCCCAGGTCGGGCGCCTGAGCCAGCACCCAAACGTCTATTACGCCCAGGGCTATTCCGGGCACGGGCTGAACGTGACGCACTGGACGGCGAAACTGCTGGCCGAAAGCATCGCAATGGGCCACAGCCAAGGCCTGGACGTTTTCAGCGCCGTGCCCCACCTGACGTTCCCTGGCGGCAAGGCCCTGCGTTCGCCGCTACTGGCAATGGGCATGCTGTGGTACCGGTTGCGCGAAGCGCTGGGTTGAGTTCACCGCAAACCACGCGGCGCCCGGGAGATCGGGCGCCGCCACTTTTTGCCTTTTCCACAGGGGATTGAACTCGCCCACTGGCCAACTGCGGCGCAGCTGCTAGCGTTGTTCTGGCCGACCTCTCATGGATACGCCTTCATCATGAAATCACTGCCTCGCATTACCCTGTTGTGCGCCGCACTGCTTGCCGTGGGCGCCTGCTCCAGCAATCGCGTGGACCCCAAGGATTACTCCGGCTTCCTCAAGGATTACAGCCGGTTGCAAGAAGCCAAGAGCCCGTCGGGTGCCCCGGTAATGCGCTGGATCGACCCCAAGGTCAACATCAACCAGTACAGCCAGGTGTTCATCGAGCCCAGCCAGTTCTACCCCAAACCGCAGCCCACCCCGGTCATCTCCGCGCAGACACTGGGGGAAATCACCCGCTACTTCAACGAAGCGCTGCGGCGTGAAATCGGTGGTGTCATGCCGCTGGCCAATGGGCCTGGCCCGGGCGTGATCGTGGTGCGGCCGGCGATCACGGCAGTGTCTACCAGCAACGAGGGCCTCAAACCCTATGAGGTGATCCCCATCGCGCTGATCGCCGCAGGAGTGAACACCGCCACGGGCGGCCGTGACCAGGACGTGGACGTGGCCGTGGAGGCGGCGTTCCTGGATGGTGCCAGCCAAAAAGTGCTGGCCCAGGTGGTACGCAAAGGCGCGGGTCAGGAGCTGGAGAACGACACCCAGAAGCTGACCTTGAATGACGTCAAGCCGGTGCTCGATGGCTGGGCCAAGGACATGCGGGCGAGCTTCATTGAAGCCAAGCAGAAAGCCCGCTAAGGGGCCGCTCCCACAAAAGACCGCATTGCCCGATGCGGTTTTTTAGCACTCGACAAAAGCAACTGCCAAGCCGCCGCGCGAGGTCTCTTTGTAGTTGGCATGCATGTCTGCCCCGGTATCACGCATGGTGCGGATCACCCGGTCGAGCGAAATGAAGTGCTCGCCATCGCCACGCAACGCCATCTGCACCGCGTTGATCGCCTTCACCGCAGCAATCGCATTGCGCTCGATACACGGCACCTGCACCAGGCCGCCAACCGGGTCGCACGTCAGCCCCAGGTTGTGTTCCAGGGCAATTTCGGCCGCGTTTTCCAGTTGTGGCGGCGTCGCCCCCAACACCTGGGCCAGGCCGGCGGCAGCCATCGAACAGGCCGAACCCACCTCGCCTTGGCAGCCTACCTCTGCCCCCGAGATCGATGCATTTTTCTTGCACAGGATACCGACGGCCGCTGCCGCCAGCAGGAAGTCGACCACATCGGCATCGCAAACGGTCGGGTTGAATTTCATGTAGTAATGCAGCACTGCAGGGATAATGCCTGCGGCACCATTGGTGGGCGCGGTGACCATGCGCCCGCCGGCGGCATTCTCTTCATTCACCGCCAGGGCGAACAGGTTCACCCACTCCATGGCGCTGAGCGTCGAACCAATCACGTTGGGCTTGCCCAGTTCCTGCAAGCTGCGGTGCAGCCGGGCAGCGCGGCGCTTGACGTGCAGCCCGCCAGGCAAGATGCCTTCGTTGCGCAGCCCGTTATCCACGCACTCACGCATGGCCGCCCAGATGCGCAGCAAGCCTTCACGTATTTCCGCTTCCGGGCGCCAGGCCTGTTCGTTGGCCATCATCAGTTGCGCCACGCTCAAGCTGTGTGCTTTGCACAAGGCCAGTAACTGGGCAGCACTGTCGAACTCATAAGGCAGCACAACGTCATTGGCTTTGGCTGCAGGGGCATCAATTTCGGCCTGCTCGACGATAAAGCCGCCGCCAACCGAATAGTAGGTCTGCAGCAGCAGGCTGCTCTCCCCGTCCATGGCCTCCAGGCTCATGGCATTGGGGTGGTAAGGCAGGTTTTCGTCGAGCAGCAACATGTCCCGGCCATACTCGAAGGCCAGCGGGTGGCTGCCATCCAGCATCAGGCAATGCTCCTGCAACACTTGGCCAATGCGCGACTCGATGGTGGCCGGGTCGATGCGGTCCGGCCACTGGCCCATCAGGCCAAGCAGGCAGGCGCGATCGGTGGCGTGGCCAACCCCGGTGGCCGATAGGGAGCCATACAACCGCACTTCGACGCGCGTTACCCGCGCCAGCAGCCCCTGCTCACGCAGGACCTGGGCAAACATCGCCGCTGCCCGCATCGGCCCGACGGTGTGGGAACTGGACGGGCCGATGCCGATTTTGAAAAGGTCGAAAACACTGATAGCCATGCTAATGCCTGACCGTGCCCTGATATGAATCCACAGCACGGTTATCTGATGAAATTGAGCGGTAGTGCGATTTTGCGCGATACTGACGCGATGACTCATGGATGACCAACGAAACTTTCTAAGCAAGCCTTTAGCAGGACTAAACAATGCGACGGCAACTCAATGGGCAGATGTTCGTCTGGCTGCATGTATTCGCCTGTGCAGCCCGGCATCTGTCCTTTACCCGATGTGCCGAAGAGCTGCACATCACCCCCGGCGCGGTCAGCCAGCAGATGCGCCAGCTGGAAGAACGCCTGGGTTACCGGCTGTTTCTGCGCCGGGCGCGCGGTGTGGAGTTGAGCGCCGAAGGGCAACGCCTGGCCCAGACGGTGGCCGAAGCCTACGGCAGTATCGAGGCTGAACTGTTGCGCCTGGACGCCGGTGAAATTCGCGGCACCTTGCGTGTGCGCTCCATTCCGTCGTTCCTGGCCAAATGGCTCACCCCGCGCCTGCCGCGCTTTCAGCAGCGATACCCGGACATCGAGCTGCGCCTGGTGGCCGAAGACAGCGCCCAGGCATTGACCCCGGGCGACTTCGACCTGGCTATCGACCTGAACGATGGCAGCTACCCTGGCATGCTTTCGACACCGCTGCTGGACGAACAGATCTTCCCGGTGTGCTCACCCACCTTGCTGCGGGGGCGCCCGCCACTGCATGGGCCGGCAGACCTGGTGCACTACCCGCTGCTGCATGACATCACAGCCTGGCGTGGCAGTTCGGAGTATGCAGAATGGGAGTTCTACCTGGAGGGGATTGGCGCCGCCGGCCTGAATGTGCGGCGTGGCCATACCTTCAACCGCAACCACCTGACCATCGAAGCTGCAATTGCCGGTATTGGTGTAGCGATCGCCCGGCGGACACTGCTGAATGACGAACTGGAGCGCGGCGCGCTGATCGTGCCGTTTGGCGTGGCGATCGCCAACCACAAACGCTACGTGGTGCATTACCCGCCAGGCGGGTTGAATCAGCCGGGAGCGCGGGCGGTGCATGACTGGCTGGTGGAGGAAGCGCGGGGGTTCAGGGAATTGCATCCACTGAACAAGGTGTAGGAGCGGCCTTGTGCCGCGATGGGGTGCGAAGCGGCCCCGGCAAGGCCGCTCCGACAGGGGGCTTGCGAGCGTTCGATGATTAGTAAGCCTGCTTGCCGGTAAACGCATTGAGTGTGCGCACCAGAATCACAAAGTCCAGCCACAGCGACCAGTTGTTGATGTACTCGATGTCCGAGTCCACCCGCTGGATCATCTGCTCGATGTCCTTGGTCTCCCCCCTGAAGCCGCGCACTTGCGCCAGGCCAGTCATACCCGGCTTGATGTTGTGGCGGGCAAAGTAATCGACGATGTCCTGGGAATATAACGTGTCATGTTGCAACGCATGTGGCCGTGGCCCAACCAGTGACATCTCCCCGGTCAGCACATTGAATAACTGTGGCAGTTCATCGAGGCTGGTGCGGCGGATGAAAGCGCCAATTTTAGTCAATCGCGGATCATTCTTCTGCGCCTGTTTGACCACGCCATTGTCCGGCTGATGAACATGCATGCTTCTGAACTTCCAGATACGGAATGACTCGCCGGTCCAGCCCGTACGTTCCTGGCGGAAGAACACGGGCCCGCGGCTGGTGAATTTGATAGCCAGTGCAACGCCAATCAACACAGGCGATGCACACAGCAGTATCAATGCCGCCAGCACCCGGTCCTCGATATTCTTCAGGAACAAACTCATGCCCGTCAGCGGTGTTTCAGACAAAGTCAGCACAGGAATACCGGCAATTTCCCGCACGCTGTGGTTGATCAGGCGCAACGAGAAGATATCCGGCACCCAGTTCACGGCAATGCACTTGTCGAGCAACTTGAAGTACACGTCGTTGATAACCTCGGAGCCCCCCAGCGGTGTCACCAGGTACACGGTGCGAATGCCATACTGGGCAACGATTTCATCCAGATCTGCAATGTGGCCGAGCACGGGCAGGCGCTGCTTGCCCTCGCCACCTTCGTACGCCTGCTCGCCAGCCTTGTCGGTCAGCACACACCCCAGAACCCGTTCGCCAAACCAGGGGTTGTTGCTGATTTTCTGATAAAGGAAATTGGCCAGGTCGCCGTTGCCGATAATCAGGGCATTGTCCAGCCGCGCATGCGCGGTAAACCGTTTTTGCAGTTCACGAACCGCAAAGTGCAAGAACAACTGGGCAATGTAACCAATGATGAACAACTGCACGACCAACAACCGTGAGTACGTTTCACTCTGTTTAGTGAGAAAGGCCATGACCACAAGAAAACAGAATGTTGCCGACCACGCCTTGAACAGGCGGAAGGCCTTGATCGAAAGGCCGACGTTAGTGCGGTAGATTGCATAATGGTCGTAGATGACGGCCAGTGCGCCAATCAGCAACAGCAGCATGATTACATAATCAGAGGTAATGTAACCAAACTGGTCATAGATGAGATACCAGGCAATACCGATTACTGCAATGCCATCGAGCCCCGCCTGAATGGCGTTACTTACGCTGCTTCTTCTTTGGAGTAAGGAACGACTGCTTCTGGGTTCGAAAACCATTTCAGACCTCATCTATTTGAGCGTAGCAAGTGCCGTCCATCAAACATCAAGTCTTGAATACAGCTTATTCAACGCCAGTGAAGCAGGATCGTGCAGCCCCCAAGCCACTGCTTTCACTGTAGCAGCCACCCGCCATCAGCGCGGATTTTGGCCGATTCATACGGTGCCCCTGGCCGAATCGGCTGCCTTGCGGCACAGCAGGGTGCGCAGCAAGAACAATGGATTGCCTACCACATAACGCATGAACAAACGTTTCGGCTCACGCAACAGACGGTAGGCCCACTCGCCACCCACATGCCGTAACCACTGCGGGGCCCGGCTGACCTTGCCACCGAGGAAATCCAGAATCGCCCCGCCGCACACGATCAGGCACGGCCCGCCAACGGCTGCCAACCTGGCCGCCACCGCTTCCTGCTTGGGCATGCCCATCCCCAGCACGATCAGTTCCGGTTGCTGTTCCTTGGCCAACTGCAGGTAGGTGTCGATGCTGGCAAAGCCATCGTGGACCGATACCGGCACCACGCCAAACAAGGCTTCGCTGCGCTGCACCGCCTGGTTCAGGTACGGTTGCTGCGTGCCCCAGAACGCAACCCGCCGCCCGCGGTATGCCTCCATGAGGCTGGGTATGAAGTCGGTGCCATTCATGTTGAGCCCAGGCTCCAGCCCCAACCGGCGATAAAGGATCGCCATGCCAGAGCCGTCGCGCAACAGCACATCGGCCGCCGACAACGCCTGACAATACTCACCGTCGTGCACCACCAGGTTCATTGCATGGGCATTGACGAACCCCAGCACGGTTGCAGACTCCGGGGCGGCAAGCCGGTCGAGCAGGCACTGCGCCGCGCTGCTGTCAGGCACCACCTCAAGCGTGTCGATAATGCGCTTCCAGCGTTTCTGCCATTGCCACTGAGCCATCAGTCATCATCCCGTTTGGAGCGCACCCATTCGACCTGGCGCTTGATCAGGAACCCCAAATACAAGGGGATCTTCCTTGCGGCGTAAAAAGGCGCGTACAACAGCACGGAAAACGGGATCAGCTCACGGCAGAAGCGTGCCCACGCCAGCACAACGGCAAGGCCGAGCATGACCAGCGCAGCCAGTGCGATCCACGCAGGCGCCGCATGGCCTGACAGCAGGTAAGCCAGCCAGGTCACCAGGTTGAGCCCCAGCAGCGCCAGCACCAGTAGCGCCAGAGGTGGCACCAACAGGTCCAGGGTCATGGCCAGCAGGCTACCGTTGCGCTGGCGGATGGCGGCCAGCGCACGCTTGGGCGCATCCGCCAGCATCAAGCCCAGGTGGCCGTGCTCCCAGCGGGTGCGCTGGCTGTTCATGCCTTGCTGGCTGGCAGGAAACTGGCTGGTGACCAATGCCTCGGGGCAAAACACCGGCGGCTTGCCCTGCTGGCACAGGTCCAGGCCCAGCTTCACATCTTCCACCAAGTGCCCATTGGCCAGGTTGATCAAAGCCAGGTCGTGCCAACCGAATGCCATGCCTGCCCCCATCAGCTGGCACGGTAGCCCCAGCCGCGCCCAGCCACGCGGGCGCACCAGGTTCTTGACCCGCCAGGCAAACTCGGCCACCTGCACCTTCAGCCCGCTACCGGCGGGCGCGCGCATCAGGTACAGCGCCTGCACCGGGCGTTGGGCCTGGTGATAACGGCGTGCCAGGCAGTCAATCGCGCCCTCGGCTACCTGGCAGTCGGCATCCACCACAATCACCACCTCGGGCGGCTGCAGGGCCAGGTGTCGTACGCCGAAGTCCAGGGCATAGCCTTTGCCACGCAGCACCGTATCAAACCGCTCTACCACCTCGGCGCCGGCCTCGCGGGCAAGCCGCGCCGTGTCGTCCGTGCAGTTGTCGGCCACCACCAGCAAGCGGTCGCCTGGCAGCAACTGCGGGGTTACGCTCGCCAGCGTTGCACGAATGATCGCAGCCTCATCATGGGCCGGTACCAACACTGCCACCCGCGGACGCACGCTGACGCCCAACGGCCGCGAGCGCGGCGGCAGGCAAGCCAGCAGCATCTGCAGGAAGAAAACGGACACAGGCACAAGGGCGATGACCGCCAGCAGGCCCAGTAACCAACTCAATACACTCATCATGCGGATGCCTTGAAGTAGCCGGCCAGCTTGGCCGCCTCGGTGTCGATGTCATGCCGTTGCAGCACACGCTGGTAAGCCGCCTCGCCCATGCGCTGCAGCACTTCGGCGGGTTGCGCAAGGCACTCGCCCATGGCCTGGGCCAGTTCGTCCACGGCGCCAGCGGGGAACAGCCAGCCGTTCTCGCCCTGACGCACCAGCTCCGGGATACCGGCCACATAGGTAGTCAGCACCGGCCGGCGCAAGGCCATGGCTTCCATGATCACCACCGGCAGGCCCTCGGCGAAGCTCGGCAATACCAGCGCGCGGGCGGCAAGTATTTCCTCGCGCACCTGTGCACTGCTGATCCAGCCGGTGATGCGTACTTGCTGCTGCAAGCCATGCCGGGCAATCAAGGCCTCGACCTGCTGGCGCATCTCACCGTCACCCGCCAGCACCAGTTCGAAGGCGATCGACTGCGCCGCAAGCTGGCCCGCCGCCTCAAGCAACAACAGTTGGCCTTTCTGTTCACAGAGCCGCCCGACGCACACCAGCCGCGGCACTGCCGGCACACCGACTGGCGCCACCTCATGAAACCCTCGCTCCAGGCCGCAATGCACCACTTTCACCTTGGCCCAATGCTCGTGCGCCACCCAACGAAACAGCTGGCTGCGCCCGTAAGAACTTACCGCGGCAACAAAGGCGGCACGCCGCACCTTCTCGTCCATGTGCAGGAACTGTGGTTTGTCGAATTCTTCCGGCCCATGCACGGTAAAGCTGTAGGCCGGACCGCCCAGCAAGTTGGCCAGCATCACTACCTCGGTAGAGTTGGTGCCAAAATGGGCATGCACGTGTTTGGCCTCCCCGGCCTGCAGCCATTGCAACACCTGGCAGGCCTCGGCCAGGTACACCAGGTGGTAGGGCCACGCGCGGTCGGCGCGCAGGCCAAGGCGCATGGCCACCCGCAATGCCTGGAAAAAACGCCGCGGTTGCGCACGCAGCACCTGCAACGTTGGCGTCAGCAACCCCTTGACGCCGCCTTGCAACACATACCGGGTCCTGGCCCGTTCGCTCGTGTCCTCGGCGTCCTGCAACTCGGCGTCCCACCCCCGCAGGGCAATGCGTTGTACCTCTATGCCCTGGCGCTCCAGCGCCAGTATCTCGCGGCGGATGAAACTGTGGCTGACCTTCGGGTACTGATTGATGAAGTAAGCGATGCGCATACGAATCCAGATCCAAACCCGCTTGATGACCCACCTCCCCTGCCAACCTTCACTTCAGGCTGTCGACTACGGGCGGTCGGTCCACTGCCGATGCACTCACAGCAAATGCATCCCCCTGTTTTCCTTGTAGTCCAAGGTTGTGACTGCTGCTTGGCAATGCGGCCTGCAAGCGTGAGAAAACATCGTCGAGCATCGCTTGGCGGCGGCGGTACATCGCCCGTTTCTTCGCTGGAATGTCGGCTTCTGCCCGCTGCGCCTGGGCAAGCGGAAGGCTGAAGAAATCCGCAAAATTCGATGCACTGGCACCGTGTTCATGCCAGATGACGTCATAGTTGGCGGCAAGGTCCTGGCCCTTGTCGCTGCCAAAATACGCATGCCGATGGTGCCGGCAGTCATCGCTGACCGCGTACAGGTGCGTGACACCCAGCGCCCGGGCCAGGCACTTCAGCGCTTCGAGCACCAGGCTGCGCGGGCGCAGGCCTTCGAAGTCCTTGGTCAGGTCGCGGTAGATAGCCAATGAGGTTTCGCTGTCGATGCCTTTGTGAATGCCCTGCACGGCCCCGATGAACAGGCACAGTTCGCCCTGGCTGCGGCACAGGGTGAACGCCAGTGAAGCCACGCGCAGGTCGCCCTGGAACAGGTTCAGCACCAACTCGCCTTCGCGTTTGAACCAGATCGGCCGGTCCAGCACCAGGCGGCAGCCCGGCGAATGGCTGGCCAGATCGCACAGCGTCAGGCTTTCGTCCCGCCCCAGCAGCAACAGCGCCGGAAACTCGCCGGCCAGCACTTCATAGTGCGAAGCGACCACCGCCAGGCGCTGCGGGGCTTCCCAGCATTTGCTGAGGTAAGGCCACTGCACCACACCGATGCAGTCCACACCCAGCCGCCGCACGCCTTGCTCGCCGAGTGCCGCCGTGATGCGCTGCATGAAACCATTCAACTCAGGCCATTGCCTGGCAATCTGCAGCATCAATTTGTACTTGTTGTTCAACGCCCGCAACGAGTAGCCCGGTTGCAAGGTAAACACGCTTGTCACGAGGGTGCCGAGCATCATGGTCATCTCTCATTTGTACTCGATCAACGCTGATTTGCCGGCCGCGAAGCGGTGGCGCAAGAACTTCAGCTGGCCGAGCATTTCCGGGAATTTGCCCAACACCAGGAATACCGCCTGCAGCCAGTTTTCGCGCGCCGACTTGCCACCGCGGCGAGCCAGGCGCACGACCTGCAACGGGTAAATCAATAGCAACAGCAAGCCCCAGCCACCCAGCAGCAGGCAGGCCAGCACGATCACCAAGGGTATGCCCAGGCCCCATAGCCAGGCCCGACGTGACTCGCGCAACCAGTGCTGCTCGGGCGGCTTGCCATGCAGGTAGGCCCCTTCGGCATAGGCGTGGCCGGCACGCAGGCTGCGCCGCCACCACTGGCTGAACCGGGTCATGGCAGCGTCGTGCAAGGTCATTTCGGCGGCCAGGCGCCAGACCTTCCAGCCCTTGGCGCGCAAGCGTACGCACAGTTCAGGCTCCTCACCGGCAATCAGCTCGGAGCGAAAACCACCGACGGCGGCAAAAGCGTCTGCCCGCATCAGCGCATCGCCACCGCATGCCTTGGCTTCACCGATGGGGGTGTCCCATTCCAGGTCGCAGAGCAGGTTGTACACCGACCGCTCCGGGAAGCGCTCCCGTCGGCGACCACACACCACCGCCACCTCGGGGTGCTGGTCGAGAAACACCTGCGCCGTGGCCAGCCAGTGGGCATCCACCTCGCAATCGCCATCGACAAACTGCACCAGTTGCATCGAAGGCAGCAGCCGCTGCAAGGCGCTGAAGCCTTCGTTGCGCGCGCGCGCGGCGGTAAACGGGATGGCCATGTCCAGCGCCAACACCTCCACCCCGAGGCTGCGGGCCAGTTGCAGCGAGCCGTCGGTGGAGCCCGAGTCGACATACATGACCTTGCCCGCACCGTTTACCAGCGAACGCAGGCAGCGCTCCAGGCGCGGGCCCTCGTTGCGGCCAATGACCACCACACCGGTTACTGCCGCCATGGGCCTCACTCGGCGGCGGCCGTGGCGGCTGGCTGCCTGGCCTTGATGGTGGCTGGCACCCCTACTGCCAGGCAATTGTCCGGAACATCCACCAGCACCACGGCATTGGCGCCGATGATCACGTTGTTGCCAATGCGGATGCTGCCCAGCACCTTGGCCCCGGTGCCGATATCGACATTGTTGCCGAACACCGGGGCAATCGGTTCATCGACGTTCTTCAAGCCCACCACCACACCGTTGCGGATGCGGCAGTCATCGCCAAACCGGGCATAGCCACTGACGACGATGCCACCAAAATGGTCGATGACGAAGTTGCGGCCGATCACCACTTCGCACGGCAGTTCGATACCCGTGATGATCTGCACGAACTTGAACAGCACCTTGTAGACCAGCGAGAAGAGTTTGCGCAGCAGTGCCGGGCGCACGGTGTAGCGCCAGCGGCCAAAGCGGTACACCAGCAGTACCCAAAAGCCCTGCGCGCCCCAATCTCCGCCATGGGCGCGCAGGTCGGCACGAATATTCTCGAACATGGCTTTACCTACCTTGTCGGTTGGCTGGCGTACCGGGTCTTGAACAACAGTGACCAGGTCGCCCGGCAATGACGCCAGCAGGCCTGAATCGCGCCCCAGCCGCGTCGCTTCAACAGCGCCTTGAGTGCCAGCACCAGGTCACCCAGGGTGACCAGCACCATGTGCAGGGCAAGGCCCGCCACCCCGTGATGCTTGCGGAAATACAACAGCTCGCTTTCGATCTGGTAGGACGAGATCTGCCGGCTGGCCGCCTCCAGCTCTGCCACCGACTTGGAGCTTTCGCCCCCGATGTGCACCACGGTGGTATGCGGGTAGAACACGACTTTCCAGCCCGCTTCCTTCACCCGCTTGCAGTGGTCCACCTCTTCGTAATAAAGAAAATAACGCGGGTCGAACAGGCCCACCTTGTCCAGCACTTCGCGGCGCACCAGATAGAAGCAACCCGGTAACCAGTCACACTCGCGCACCGAGGCGTGGTCCCAGGTCATTTCATCGACCATCTTCAGCCCCGGGAAAAACCGCCCCAGCCCTGTACGCCCGACAAAGACGTTGAGCGGCGTTGGGAAGTAGCGGCAGCTGGGCTGCAGGTCACCGTCGCGGCCTTCCAGGCGCACCCCTAGCACGCCGCACTCCGGGTGAGCGTCCATGTAGTCGAGGGTTTTTTGCAGGGAGTCGGCGGCAACGAAGGCATCGGTATTGAGCAGCAAGGCGTACTTGCCCTGCAGGTGCGCCAGCAACTGGTTATTGGCCCGGCCGAAGCCCACGTTCTGCTTGTTACTCAGCAGCAGTGCCTCGGGGCACACCTGGGCCATGCGCTGCACCGAGTCATCGCGCGATGCGTTGTCTACTACCAGGTAACTGGCCAGCCGCTCGCTGTCGGCCCGGCGCAGCGCATCGAACATCGGCTGCAGCAGCCCGGCGGTATTGAAGTTGACCACCATGACATCCACAGGTTTGCTAGCCATTGTTGCCGTCCCCGAAGAAGTACTGGCGCCTTTGCGCCATCAACAGCGGTTCAACTTCCGGGTCGTAAGCGCCGTTGCGCTGTTTTACCAGTTCGATCCACGGGTAACTTTCGCAACGCGCCTCGACCCGTTTGATCAACTGTTCGGTGGTGCAGATGAACTGCGCCGGGTTGCCGCCAAACACGGTGCCTGGTGGCACGTCCTTGGTCACCACCGCGCCTGCGGCCACGATCGATTCCGGGCCGATGGTCACGCGGGGCATGATGATCGCGCCATGGCCGATGAAGCAGTTGTCCTTGATATCGATGAAACCGACCGAATCCAGGTGCTTGCCAAAGCGATGTTCGATCAGCAATACCACCCCGTCATGACCGATCAGCGTGCAGTCGGACAAGCCCACGCTGTTACCAATGCGAACCAGCGAAGGGTCGAGAAACTTGCAGCCGGTATTGACGAAGAAGTTGCTGCCGACAGAGTGGAAGTTCCCCCATCGGGCGAGGTAGGCACCCCATTCAAGACCAGAAGGGTTGCAGAACCTCCTGTAGAACTTGCCCCCTCGCCCGGTTGCATGGGCGTAGTGCGCCACTGCCTTGCGTATCCATCCCTTCATACTGCCTGGCCTCGCGATCTGAACAATCTGGAGTGTCCTGAGGCGTTCCGGTCTCGTTCTTCTAGGTGCTGACCGCAGCGCTCAACCCATGTACAACCTGCATCATGCAGCGGCGCCGCTAGCCGCTCTCATCCTGGTGTCGAGGTGGTCGGCCAGCCGCACGGCAAACTGCAACAACGGCATGGTCGGGTTGGAAGCGCCGCCCTTGGCGAAGATACTGCTGCCGGCGACATACAGGTTCTCGGTACCGAACACCTTGCAATTGGCATCCACAACACCGAACTGCGGCGAAGATGCCATGCGCGTGGTACCCATGTGGTGGGCATGCGGCGCCATCTTCAGCGGTATCGAGGTGTCGTAGACGAAATCGTTGAGCTTGACGAAGCCCAGGTCCATTTCAGCGAACTGCTTGGCCAGTTCGCTGCCAATGCACTTGATGGTATGTCGGTCATCAGCACTCAGCGCCCAGTTGACATTGACCTTGGCCACCCCCAGTGCGTCCTGCTCGTCCAGCAGCGAAATGCGGCTGTGCAGGTTGGGGAACTGCTCGATCATGGTGCTGATCACGCCGTCACCGGGGCAGCTGAACTTGGCGACGAAGGCGATCTTGCTGGCAACCCCCATGTCGCAGGCCAGGTTCTCGAGAAAATGCTTGACCTCGGCGGTGCGGCCATAAGTCTGCACATCGGCCAGCAGCGCGGCGGTGACATTGCCTTTACCGGCCTTGTACTCCTCGACAAAAGCATCGGTGGTGTAATACTGGCGCGGCGCCGGGTCCTGGCCGGACTTGAGGATGAACGTGCCCAGGTCGATGTTCAGGTGCTCCATGAAACAGCCACCGACCAGCCCTTCCTTGCTCACCACGCCTGCCGCCACCAGCGTCTGGCTGTTAAGCAACTGCCGGGCGTTCTCGATGGCACCCGTAGCCAGAATGAAGTGCCTTGCCACCAGGCGCTGACGATTGCGTTCATAGTCGGATAGAACCACCGCAGCCAGATGGCCGGAGCCTTTATCGAACTCCAGGTCTACGCAATTGCAGTTGATGAACACGTCCAGGCCTTTGGTCTGCTCCATTGCCGTGGCGTACTTTTGCGCAAAACGTGTCGGGGTGCTGAGCAGAAAGCGGTCTGCCTCGAAGTCACCGCCATCCAGGCCGGTATTCATCGCACGAAAATCCGAGCCGGCTGGCAGGTCGACGATGTCCATGGCCGCCGGCAAGTAGCCTTCGATCTCCGAATAGGGAATCGGCCAACCGGGCAAGTCACCTGGCGGGTCGACGGTAAAATCCGACGGGGTGAAAGGCCGGCAACGGCCGGCCCAGTGGTTGGAGGTGCCCCCCAGGTAACGCAGGCGGGTCTCCTCGGCATACAGCTCCAGGCCCGTGGATGCGCAGGCGTACAAGCCTTGCGAGTGCGGCGCATACTCGCGTCCCCCGCCTTCGGCGAGTAATACGTTCCAGCCGGCGGCGGCCAGGCGCAAGCCCAGGGTAATACCCGCCGGGCCGGCACCGATGATGCAGAAATCGTAGTTGTCGCGCAGCGCTTTGTGCTGCTGAAAGTCCTTGATCATGCTGGCTGGTTCCGCAGGTAACGGGACGGCAATACCCAACCGTTGATTATCACGAACCCGGGCGGTTCGACAGGTTTGCCAGCCACGGACGCCGAGGCGCCGAACACCGCCCCACCCACACCGAGCAAGACACAACTCTGGAGAAAGCCTCTACGGCCCAACTGCGCAGTACAAAAAATGAGCTTCCCCATGATCACGTGACCTGTACCCATGAAAGTTACACCCAGCACGCCGCTTTACAGCCAGTCGAAAAAGGCCGTCAGCAGCGCCCCGCACAGAGCCCCGACCAGCAGCATCGGCAGCACTACCAGCTCACGTTTCAGGCTGAACATGCCCAGTTTGCAGTTCACATACACAACCAGCACCAGGGTTGGCACGGCATGCAGGGCAACCCCCCAGATCGCCCACTCCACACCACCAATCGCCAGCAATAGCGGCAGCAGCCCCCATAGCGAGACCAGGCGGATGATGTTGTCCATGGCCTGATACTTGGTCAGGCCCAAGGCAATCCACACCTGATGAGCCAATGTATAGCGCATTACGATGAACGACAGCGAAAGAATTGCCAGCATAGGGCCAGCTTCACGGTAGCGATCATCGTACATCCAGCCAATCAGCAGAGGGCTGGCGGTCAGGAAACCACCGCAGATGAACAGCACCAGCAGGTCGACCAGCAGGCGGAAGCGGTGATACAGCGCTGTCAGGCGCTCCTTGTCATCGGCCCTTGCCGCTTCACTGAAGGCAGGAAGCGCCACGGCACCGACAATTTTCATCAGCGCGGTCTGCACCGCGCCAAGAATCAGCACGGCAATCGAATACACCCCCAGTTGCGCCGCCGACATGCTGGCGCCAAACCAGATGCGGTCACCGTACATGGCCAGCACGCCAACCATCGACGACAACAGGATCCAGCGGCCAAACACGATCAACTCGGTCAGCGCCGTACGGTCCCAGCGCAGGTGGTTGTTCGGCCCCAACAGGGCGGTATGCCCCAGCACGGTCCAGGCTACCGCCGAAACCAGGCCAGAGATCACCAGGGCCCAGATCGAATGGGTCAGCAAGCCCAGCACCAGCATCACCACCAGGCCGGCCACCTGCGAGGCCAGGTCGACCAGCACCACGCGCTTTTGTTGGAAAGTTCTTACAGCCACATCTATCTTGGTGGACTGGAATCCCCAGATGGCTGCCGACAGGCCAGTTACCGCCAGCACCATCGGTAGCACCGGGGCAGCATAGGTGGAGTCCGCAGGCCATAGTTCCGCCAGTTGGGCCAACCAGGCGCCCACCGCCAGCAGCAGGGTGAGGGCAAACAGCAGGAAGCCGCGAATGATCTGCACGGTCCAGGCGGTGTTGAGGAAATCCGGGTCGTCACCCCGGTGACTCTGGATGATGTTCTGGCGCAGGCCGACATCGGAAAGCAGATGCAGGAGTACCGAAACGGTGGTGGCGATAACCATCACCCCGAACATTTCCGGCAGCAGCAAGCGGGCCATGATCAGATTGCCGCCCAGGCGCATCACCTGAGAAGCCACCTGCGAGACCAGGTTCCACGACCCGGCCCTCAAGGCCCGGTTGCGCAGGCTCGCAGCGGCTGACACATCAATCGACGGCATGACTTCAATCTCTGACTGATTGGCTAAAAGTCACTATAGTTTCAATTAGCCACGATGCTAGCCGTTGCCCACCGAGGGAAAGGTGTACATAGCCGATGCCTGAACATTTTCGTGCGTTGATCGTCATCCTGTTTTTGGCGAGCGTGGTCTTCCTGATGGCGCGGCGACCCGCCACCGACCTTATTCCGCTCAGCGACTACAAGCGCCGGCGCAATCTCTGGTTCCTGCTGACGGTGCTGGCCTTTGCCTCGCACAGCTTCTGGCTGTACCTGGGTGCAGGCGCGGTCATCCTGTTGCTTGCAGGGCGCCGCGAGCACAACCCCATGGCGCTGTTCTACATGCTGCTGTTCCTGATTCCGCCGGCATCGGTGCAGGTGCCCGGGTTTGGCGTGGTCAACTACCTGGTCGACCTCAACCATATCCGCCTGCTCACCCTGTGCGTGCTGCTGCCGGCCGCGCTGCAGCTGCGCCGGCAAGCGGACACGTTGCGCTTCGGCCGTACCTGGGCGGACAGGCTGCTGGCAGCCGGGCTGCTGCTGATGAGCGTTTTGTATCTGCGCGAAACCACCCTCACCGACACCCTGCGCCAGGCGCTGTACCTGTATGTCGACGTATTCCTGCCGTACTACGTGGCCAGCCGTGGCCTGCGCCATATCAGCGATTTCAAGGATACCTTGCTGGCCTTCGTGCTCACCGCCTTCATCATGGCGTTGATCGCCGTGGCCGAGTATGTGCGTCACTGGTTGCTGTACAGCGCCCTGATCGATGCAATGGGGGTGCCGTGGAGCATGTCCGGCTACCTCAGCCGCGGCGGCGCGCTGCGGGCCAGCGTCACCACCGGCCAGGCGATTGCCCTGGGTTATGTGATGAGTGTGGCCATCGGTCTGTTCCTGTTCGTCCAGGGGTATGTGCAACGCCCGCTGCACAGAGCCATGGGCGCCCTGCTGCTGGCCGCCGGGCTGTTCGCGCCGTTGTCACGTGGGCCGTGGATCGGCGTCGTGGTCATCGTGGTGGTGTTCATTGCCATGGGCAAAGGCGCAATCAGGCGCCTGGCGCTGCTAGGCGCGGCTGGCATGCTGGCGCTGCCCTTGCTGACCGTCGTACCGGGCGGTGACAAGGTGCTGGACCTCTTGCCGTACATCGGCAACATCGAAAAAGAGAACATCACCTACCGCGAGCGGCTGATGGACAACTCCTGGATCGTCATCCAGCGCAACCCGCTGTTCGGCTCGTTCGACTTCCGCAACACCCCGGAAATGCAGTCGATGATCCAGGGCGAAGGCATCATCGACATCGTAAACACCTACATCAACCTGGCGCTGCGGGTGGGGCTGGTCGGGCTCGGCCTGTTCGTTGCGTTCTTTGCTGTGGTGTTGAGGGGTATCCGCAGGGCCATGCTCACTTTCCCCGACAAGGATGACGAACGACGACAGCTGGGGCGAGTGCTGCTGGCAACACTCATCGGCATTCTGGTGATCATTTTCACCGTCAGCAGCATCACCTTCATACCGGTGGTGTACTGGTCAATCGCGGGGCTTGGCGTGGCGTACATCCAGATGGTCCGCCGGCTGGACGACAGCCCGGCTACCGAGCTGGCCGAAACCGGCCTTCAACCCAGGTAATGTCCATGAAACTGCTTACCCTGCGTCACCTTGTGCAGGCTTCGGCCATGGCTGGCCTGGCTTTGCTGCCGTTGGCCGGCTGGGCTTCGCAGTGGCAGGTCAGTGTCGATGAGCAGAATGGCCTGCCTACTGTGACATACGGCGGCGGGCCGGTGATGAAAGCCAAGTTCGACTTCTGGGCGGCCAACTGGAGCTGGACCGGCTTTTACACCGATTTCAAGGTCAATGGCCCCTACCAGTACACGCTGCTGGGCAAGAACAAGGAACTGGACTTCGACCTGAAGGCGGATATCCGCAAGGAACAGGCACAAACCCTGAGCTGGGCCTTCGACCTTACCGCACACAGCCGCCAGGCCGGGGTGATGGGCGGCGGCATGGTGTTCCAGTTCGACCCGGCGCAAATCGCCGGCGACATGGGCGCCCCGCAACTGCTGCCCGACAATCGCGGCTGGTCATGGGGCAAGGCGGACCAGGGCCGACGCGTCGAGATGCGCTTCGATCCGCCACTGGCCAAGGTCTATTTCGAGCGCGGCAACCCGTCCGAGCTGCGTGCGTTCCTCTACAAAGACCCGATCAACGCCGGCCGACAGCAGCTGAAGGCGGTGCTCAACGTTACCGGCGACATCGAGCTGGGGCCCACCCCCACCGAGCGTTTCGGCCTCGCCGACCCCGCCAGCTGGCCCGATGACCAGCTGGACTGGCGCACCTCGCCGGTGGACCTGTCCTTCCTCAACGCCGCGGAAAAGCCCGCCGGCAAGCGCGGTTTCGTCAAGGCGGTCGGCGAACAGCTGATGTTTGCAGACAACACCCCGGTGCGCTTCTGGGGCACCAACCTGTCTGCCTATTCGCTGTTCAAGAGCCCGGACGAGGAAATCCGCCAACAGGCCAAGCGCCTGTCGGCACTGGGCTTCAACCTGGTGCGCCTGCACCACCACGATTCGTCTTGGGTCAGCCCGAACGTGTTTGGCGACGGCACCCTGGTGCGCGATACCCAGCAGCTCAGCGCCGAATCGCTGCGCAAGCTCGACCTGTGGATCAAGGCACTCAAGGACGAAGGCATCTACATCTGGCTGGACATGCATGTGCAACGTGCGTTGACCGCCAACGACAACATTGAAGACTTCGATGAACTGCCCGAAAAGGAGGGCCGCGCAGACCTGAAGGGTTACGCCTACATGAACGACAGCATCCAGAACGCGATGAAACGCTTCGCCGAGCAGTATCTGACCCATGTGAACGAATACACCGGCCTGGCCTACAAGGACGACCCGGCCATCGCCGCCGTGTTGATCACCAACGAAAACGACCTCACCCAGCACTACGGTAACGCTCTGATGCCGGACAAGGACGTACCGCGCCATAGCGAGCGCTACATGGCGGCAGCCAAAGCCTTCGCCAGGCAACATGACCTGCCCGCCGACCTTACCTGGCGTGCCTGGGAGCATGGCCCGTCGAAGCTGTTCCTCAACGACCTGGAGCAACGCTTCAACGCCGACATGATCGCCCACCTGCGTGGCCTGGGCGTCAAAGTGCCGATTGCCACGACCAGCACCTGGGGCGGCAACGGCCTGAGCGCACTGCCGGCGCTGACCGCAGGCGATGTAGTCGATGCCCACAGCTACGGCGCCATTGGCCAGCTGGAGAAAAACCCGTTGACCAGCGATGGCATGATCGACTGGATCGCCGCCGCCCAGGTCGTCGGCAAACCGCTCACCGTCACCGAGTGGAACGCCGAGCCGTTCCCGCTGCCCGACCGCCACTCGTTGCCGCTGTATATAGCCGGCACCGCCAGCCACCAGGGCTGGGACGCCATGATGCAGTACGCCTATAGCCAACAGGGGTTCAACCCGGGCTGGCGCACGGCGGACAACTGGCACGCGTACAACGACCCGGCGATGATCGCCACCCTGCCCGCAGCCGCCCTGCTCTATCGCCGTGCGGACGTCAAGCCGGCAACGACCCGCTACGTGTTCGCGCCGACGCCCGCCACCCTCTACAACCAGGAGATCACCCCGCGCAATTCGGTACTGCTGCGCACGGCCATGGAAAAGGGCCAGTTGCAGATTGCCCTGCCGCCGACACCGGAACTGCCCTGGCTGAAACCCGCTGCCATCCCGTCTGGCGCGCAAGTGTTGCAGGACCCGGGGCAATCGCTGCTGCCCGCAGATGCAAAGGAGTCGGTGACCGACACCGGCGAGCTCAAGCGCGACTGGCAACAAGGCATCTATACCATCGACACGCCACTGACCCAGGCCGCCACCGGCTGGCTGGGTGGTCGCTCGATCAGCCTGGCGGCCGTCCAGGTACAGACGAAAACACCTTACGCCAGCGTCGCGGTACAGAGCCTGGACGGCAAACCCTTGGGCCAGTCGCGTGAGCTGCTGCTGTCGCTGGGCACGCGTGCCATGCCCAAGGCCGATGACAAGACGCCGTTCAACGTGGAACCGCTTCAAGGCACTTTGACCATCAAGGCACCCGCCGGTCTGAAACTGTTCGCCCGCGATGCACAGGCACAGTTGAAGGCATTGCCGGTGGTCTACAAGGATGGGCAGTACAGCATTACGTTCGACGGCAACTACATGTCCAACTGGCTGTTCTTGAAATAGGGCATAGGGCCATCTACGCTCAGGTCACCTGTAGCTGATCATCCCACCTGCACGTTTCAGGGACGGTTCACTGCGTCTGTAAACAGCAGATTCCAGGAGGTGCGGATGAAATTTCTGGTAGTGGGTGGTGCAGGCTACATTGGCTCACACATGGTCAAGCACCTGCTCGGTGCCGGCCATGAGGTGGTGGTGGCGGACCTGGTTTCGCCTGGCCCCGGCATCCAGTGGGCCAAGCTCGACATTGCCGACGAAGCTGCCCTGGATGTGCTGTTCGGCGTCTGCCACTTCGATGCGGTGTTCCACTTTGCCTCTTTCATCCAGGTGGGCGAGTCGGTCAGCGCACCCGGCAAGTACTACCAGAACAACGTCGCCGCCACCCTCGCCTTACTGCAGGCCATGGTGAATGCCGGCATCAAGCACTTGGTGTTTTCTTCCAGTGCCGCCGTTTACGGTAACCCGCAGTACGTACCAATCGATGAAGCGCATGCCAAAGGGCCGATCAACCCTTATGGACTGAGCAAATGGATGGTCGAGCAGATTCTCGAGGACTTTGACCGGGCTTATGGCTTGAAGTCTGTATGCCTGCGTTACTTCAATGCCGCCGGTGCCGACCCCGATGGCCAGCTGGGGGAACGCCACGAACCGGAAACCCACCTGATCCCGCTGATCCTGCAGGCCGCTTCAGGCCGCCGCGAGGCGGTGACGGTGTTTGGCCGGGATTACGATACGCCGGATGGCACCTGTATCCGCGACTACGTGCATGTGGCCGACCTGGCGGCCGCGCATGCGTTGGCGGTGGATTATCTGTTGGCGGGGGGCGAGCGCACTGCGTTCAACCTGGGCAATGGCCTGGGCTTTTCGGTGCAGCAGGTGATCGATACAGCCAGGGCGGTAACGGGGCGGCAGATCAATGCCCTTGACGCGCCACGCCGCGCTGGCGACCCTCCACGGCTGGTGGCGGATGCGAGCAAGGCGCTGCAGGTGCTGGGCTGGCGGCCGGAGTTTGCTTCGCTGGAGCAGATTGTGCGGCATGCGTGGCAGTGGGAGTTGCAGTATCCCTGGGTTACGCGCCAGCATACCTGAGATTCCGAAGGCGCTGCGCCTTCTGGGAGCAGCAGCTGTCTTGCTCAGACTCTGCAAGCTTGCGCAATCACTGTGGGAGCGGGCACGCCCGCTCCCACAGGGGCCATGATCCACGGACAAGCCAATGAATCAGTAGTAGGTTCGCGGCTGCTCGTCAGCCTTGTTCAGCACCGTCCCGACCAGGTTCACCGTGGCCAGGTGGTGCAGGCAGTCCTCGATTTCCTTCTTGTTGTTCATTCCGTTGGCCACCACCAGCAGTACACAATCGAACTTGGGTATCACGGTGATCGCATCGTCAGAGCTGAGCAGTGGCGGCAAATCGAAAATGCAGATGCGCGAGTCGTAGCGGTTGCGTAAATCACTGATCAGGTTGTTCACCTTGGGCGACGACAGCATCTCGGTCGACATCGGCACCGGCACACGTGTCGGCAACACCACAAAGCGCGGTAACGTCGGGTTGACCAGGCATTCCTGCAACTCGGCCTTGTCCGTCAGGTACTCGTTCAGCGCCTGCTCCATGGGCAGGCCAAGGGTACTGCCGACTTTGGGCCGGCGCAGGTCAAAGTCCACCAGCAACGCAGTCTTGGTCGTGTGGTGAGCAATACTCATGGCCAGATTGATCGCCAGCACCGTCTTGCCCGCCTCAGGCGTTGGCGAGGTGATCGCCAGCGTACGCCAGCCGTTCTCCTCCATGGCCCTGAGCACCTGCGTGCGCAGCAGGTCGATCGGCCCGTTCATGTTGGAGTTCTTGTTGTACGCCACGATGCGGTGGCGCTCCAGATGGTCCGCCCGCAGCGGCACCACTTTGGTGTTCACATAATCGAACTGGCCTGGCACTTCCGCCAGCGCGGTGCCGGGGGCGGGTGACAATGCCTGGGGGGTGCCCGGGGTAACCTGGTGAAGATTATTGCCAACAGACGGCTTGGTCCTGTCCATCACTGCTTTCCCTATGCAAACCGAGATATGACTTTGAACAACAGCACATCCAGTGGCATGTAGAAGACGTGCACCAGCACTACCATGATAGCCGCCAACGCCAGTGCCGCCAGGATCAGCCAGTTACGCCAGCGTTTGCGCCTGGCCACGTCGGCCCGGGTATCGATGTAGGGGATTGCCACCAGCACCCGTTTGCCCAGCAGGTTTTCCAGAGCACCGACGCCACGCACGCGCTGGTTGAGCATTTCCAGCAGCATCACCAAGGCGCCGCCGCCTGCCGGTGCCAGCACCAGGCCCAACGCAGCGATCTTCTTGCGATTAGGCTTGATCGGTTTTTCAGGCATCAGCGGTGGCTCCAGCAGCACAAAGCGCTCGGCCTTGTTCTCCTGCTCCAGGCTTTCGGTAATCTTCGCGCCCATTTCCTTGGCGCGGATTTCTTCATACTTCTTGCGCGCGTTATCGTGGTCACGCATCAAGGTCACCAGGCCACGCTCGACTTGCGGCGCCTCGAGGATTTCGGCCTCGTAGCCCTCCATCTTTCTGGTCAGCTCGCGCTTCTGATCGGCCAGCGAGCTGATACGTTCCTGGGCCGCGCTCATCTTGGCGCGAACGCGCGCCACGTCGAGGCTGACTGTGGACGTGGTGGCCGTGCGCCCGCCGCTGGCTTCGAGCGCCTGGATCTTGCGCTTGACCGCCACCACATCCGGGTGGGCATCCTTGTAGCGGGTCAGCAACCGGGCGTATTCGGCCTTCAGGCTTGGCAGGTCCTGGGGCTGGTCGGCACTGGCTGGCTTGCTGCCTTCGGTAGTCTTGGTGGCCAGGCCGGCATTGGCCGCCGACAGCTCAAGCTCCAGGTAGCGCAGTTCTTCCTGGGCGGCCTTGTAGTCACGGTCGACTTCGCGGAACTCCAGCTCCGAACGCGAGAGCATGTTCATGCGCAGGGTCTGGTGCTCTGGCAAGGCATTGGCGTGGGCCTGTTTGAAGTCGGCCAGCTGATTCTCCAGGCTGGCCAGTTCGGCGCCCAGCTTGTTGGCCTCCTGGGTAAGAAACTCGGTGGTTTCGTTGGCCCGCTCGGTGCGCTGCTTGAGGTTTTCGTTGAGAAACAGGGTGACCAGTTCATCGGCCACTTCCTTGGCGACTTCCGCCTGCTTGTGTTCGAAGGACACATTGAACGCAACCGTCGCCTCGCCTCGCCCGCGCACGAACGTGGTAAGGGTTTCGACCACGATGGCATTGCGCATCTGGTCGATCTTGTCGGACTCGCTCAAGCGCTTGTCGGCGAACAGGTTGTACTTGTCGATAATGCGCAGCAGGTTCTCGCGGGTCATCACCCGCTGGCGAATCACCTCGATGCGCTCATCGGCAAAGCTGGTGGTGTTGGTCGACACCAGCTCGGGCGAAATCTGCTGTGACTCCACAAGGATGGTGCCGGTCGACTGGTAGAGCGGCGGCACCATCAACGCGACCGCCACGGTCGCGGCAAGAATGACTACGGCACTCACCCCTAACACCAGGGCCCTGTCCTTGATAATGGCGATGTAATCTCTGATGGAGAGTTCGTAGTCAGACTTCATGGGGCCACCTGCCTGAAGTTCAGATGTCGGGGTACCTGTACGTCAACGTCAAACCAACGATCGTAGCGGTTGCATCGGGCGCCTGGTCCTGTTGCCGCTCCTTGTACATCAGCGAAAGACGCAGGTCCCAGTAAGGTGAAAACTGGCGGCTGGCCCAGACGCTGTACGTCTGCAATGTATTAGGGCTCTGCCCTTTGCTGTCTTGCCAGGCAGCGTCAGCGCCCACCCGGTCCAGTTCGGTGAGGGCGTAACTCCACACGCCACGCACCTGGTCCAGCTCGGCAAAGCCGCCTTCAGCACTGGCCACCGTGCTCCGCTCGGCGGTCAGGCTGGCAATGGCACGCGTGCCGGTGTAGAGCAACGCCACCCCACCCTCCCCGCGTCGACCGCCGTCGTCGCCAGACACCTGGTTGACGCCAATGTGGGCATCGGCGCTCAGGCCTTCGGCAAGCTGGTACTTGATGCCGACTGCCGGGGTGTAGCTGTTGGACGCGGTCGCGGTAAGGTCCTGCTCTGGCTCATAGCGTCGGGCACCGAAGCGGGTATACACATCGGCCCGCTCGCTCCAGGCATAGGTCCAGGTAAACACGTTTGCCAGTTCGTCGTACCCCGTCAGCGTACTGATGTCATAACGGGCACGGTTAAAGGTGGTTTCGTTGCTCAAGGTGCTGCGCTCGGTAACCGCCTGGCTCCAGTTGCCGGTCAGGGTGTAGAGCTTTTGCGTACCGTCAGTGGTGATCACCCCGGTATCCAGCACTGTCCCCGACAGTGTCGAACTTTCGTTGTAACGCGCCACCAGGCCGAAACGCCCACGCTCGGTGGTACGCTGCCAGCCCAGGCTGATATCAGGGTCTTCACGGTCATCGACCACATCCGTGTCGGACGAGCGCAACACATGCATGCCCAGCCCCAACCTCAATTCGTCCTGGCCGAAGGTACCGATCAGGGTGTAGTCCGGCGCGATGATCGTGCGCGTTACACCCTTTTCCCCCGAGGTCAGCAACAAAGGGTTGCTGTCATATTCGACGGATGTCGGTACCACTACCGTAGACTGCCAATTTGCCGCCAGGACCGCGTCCGTGAACGGCAAGACCAAGATTGCCGTTGCAATGCTAGTTGTTCTAAGAAGAGGCATTAAATGTTCTTATTAAAGGCAAGATCAAGGAACGACCAGCGTATCGCCAGCCTGAAGTTGGATGTTGGTGGACATATCCCGCCCAGACACCAGGTCCTTATATCGCACGGGCAGGATCTTTTGGGAAGCACCGGTGCCGCGGACCACCTTGATATCGCTTTCGTCAGCAAACTTGTCCAGGCCGCCCGACATGCTCAGCGCCTGAAGCACTGCGGTAGGGCCTGCCATCTGCACGGGGCCTGGCTTGATCACTTTGCCTTGGACATAGACCAGGTTGCCGGCGATGCTCTTGACGACAACGCTGACATTCGGGTCGGGGAGGAATTTTTCGAGTTTGGCAGCCACTTGCTTCTCAACTGCCGTTACATCCAGCCCGGCAACATTTATGCGCCCGGCCAAGGGGAAGGTAATACTGCCATCGGGTAGTACGGTGGCTTCTTGACGCAGGCTGTCTTCCTGCCACACCGAAACCATCACCACATCACCGGGGCTGAGCAGGTAAGCCGCACCGCTCTGATCGGCGTTGCCAGCACTGGACCACACGGTCAGCACGCAGAATGCGGCAATCAATGAACGCATCATGAGGGTCCCTCCGGCCAAATGGCCCGAAAAAGAGCACTGAATGAGAACAGCACACCAACTCTCGCTCTGCTTCGCGGCTCAAGCCCGCCGCGATGGCCTCGTCTTTCCTGGAGGCCCCAACCTTGACGCTGTACAGGTAGGCTGCCTTGCTCTGCAAACCAAGGCCTTTCAAGGGCTACTGGGAATATAGCAACGGTTGGGAAATTCACAAGCCAGGCCCCGGGCTTGCAACAACCTCTGCCCACGCTGCAAAAAAGGCGGTCAGCCTCAGATTTTTCTTCTGTTTGCCACCAGCACAAAGCCAACCACTGCGAAGGCTAACAACCAGCCGGCGGTTGAAACAGGAATGATACTGTTTTGGTTTACATATGAATCTGCCGCACGCGCAGCGCCACTCAGCAACACCAGCAAGAACATCGATTTGATAATCAGAGTCGTGCGCATACGCCCCTCCAAAAAAACAGGAAAATCAATTAGTTATTTGCTCGGTGTGGCGGGAGTTGTTTCGCTGTTGACTTGAGCTTATGGGCACAATGACACTACGTCAATGATCCGACACCATAATAAAATTCAATGGGAGATGGGGGTATTCGTCAAAATACCGACATGCAAATTATGCAAAGAAATGCCGCTGCAAGGGACGCTGCGTTTCACGGATGAGAATACGTGGGGGCGTTGCCCTGCCCCCTGTGGTTTTATTCGTCTGCGTGGTGAACCACGACCAGCAATTGCGCCGGCTGGGCACCTACCGAGCGTAGTCGGTGCGGTGTCTGGGCGTTGAAATGCAAGGCATCGCCCTGCTCCAGCAGCACCCGTTCGTTCATGAAATCCACCTCCACCTGGCCTGCGTGCACAAACAGAAACTCCTCGCCCAGGTGTTCCTTGAACGTGGGGTCGCTGAACTCGTTCGGCGGCTGGATCAGAAACGGCAGCAGGCTGCGCTGCCCGACTTGGCTGGTGAGGGCTGCATAGCCCGGCCCTTGCCCATCGCCTACCAGGGCCTGACGTTCGCCATGGCGCACCAGGCTGTAGCGGCTCTGGCCGGCCTGCTCTTCAGCGAACAGCTCTTCGACATTGACGTTCAATGCCCGTGCGAGCTTTAGCGCGGCGGCAATCGAGGGTGTATTCAGGCCGCGCTCGACCTTGGACAGGTAGCTTTTGGTCATGCCGGTCTTCTCGGCCAGCATTTCCAAGGTCATTCCCAGTTTCTTACGCAGCAGTTTCAATCGGATAGACATGTGACGCGGGTTTCCCAGGCTGAGGCAGCCTGGTAATGATACGTGGACTGCCGGCGAAATGCTGGGGCTGCTTTGCAGCCCATCGCCGGCAAGCCAGGCTCCCACAAATAATGCATCACTTTTTGACCATGAGCCGTACCTGTGGGAGCTGGCTTGCCGGCGATAGGCCGCACAGCGGCCCTGCCTTCATGGCATCACAGGCGGTACGTATTGCAGCGTCGTACCCAGCGCCCACAGCAACACCAGCACCAACGGCACGTGCACCAGCAACTGCACGAACGAGAAGCCGATCAGGTCGCGCGCCTTGAGCCCCAGCACGCCCAGCAGCGGCAGCATGTAGAACGGGTTGATCAGGTTCGGCAAGGCTTCCGCAGCGTTGTAGATCTGCACCGCCCAGCCCAGGTGGTACTGCAGGTCGTTGGCCACCAGCATCACGTACGGCGCCTCGATGATCCACTTGCCACCGCCCGACGGGATGAAGAAGCCCAGTACCGCCGAATACACCCCCATCAGCACGGCATAGGTGTCATGGGTGGCAATCTGGGTGAAGAACAGCGAAATATGGTGGGCCAGCGTCTGTTCATCGACACCCTTCACCTGGGTGAGAATGGCCGCGATGGAGCCGTACAGCGGGAACTGGATCAGTACTCCCGTGGTGGTCGGTACGGCACGCGCCACTGCGTCAAGAAAGCTGCGCGGGCGCCAGTGCAGCAAGGCACCGAGCATGATGAACAGCAGGTTGTAGGTATTCAGCCCGGAGATCGCGGTAATCGCAGGCTTGGTGGCGAACTCCTGATAAAGCCAGCCAGCGGCCAGGGCCACCAGCAGCAGGATCAGGATCGGGCTGTGCTCCAGCCACTCACCCGGGCGAGTACGCTGCGGTGCAGGTGGCGCGGTGAAGCTGGGGTCGACGCCGCAGTCTTCGGCGCTACGTGCACTGTTCGGGCCTGGGGCCGTGGCATAGGCGATGAACAGCGAGACCACCACCAGCGCCGCCAACATGACGCCGGACTGCCAGAGGAAGATGGTTTCAGTGAACGGAATCACGCCGGTAATCGACAGGATCGAAGGTGGCAGGCTGGCCGGGTTGGCCTGCAGTTGCGCCGCCGACGATGACAAGCCCAGTGCCCACACTGCACCCAGGCCCAGGTAGGCGGCCGCGCCGGCGGCGCGGTAGTCCATCTTGAGATCGGTGCGCCGCGCCAGCGCGCGTACCAGCAGGCCACCGAATACCAGCGACAGCCCCCAGTTGAGCAAGGAAGCCAGCATCGAGATGAGCGCTACCCAGCATACTGCCGAGCGACCATTGCCGGGGATGCGCGCCAGGCGATCGATCAGCCGCGCGGCGGGCGGCGAGCTGGCCACCACATAACCGCCAATGACCACGAAGGCCATCTGCATGGTGAACGGGATCAGGCTCCAGAACCCGTCACCAAAGGCTTTGGCGGTGTCGGTCGGCTTGGCCCCCATGGCCAGGGCACCGATGCACACCAGCAGCACCGCCAGGGCGGCGAATACCCACGAGTCGGGGAACCAGCGTTCGGCCCAGTTGGAACAGCGCAAGGCAAAGCGCGCGGAACGGCTGTCTTGGATTTCAGCGGCCACAGTGGAATTCCTTTTATTGGTTTTATCGGATAAATCAGCAAAAACACAAAACCCCTGTAGGAGCAGCCTTGTGCTGCGAAGAGGCCAGTACAGACAAACATTATGTGAATGCCTGCACTGGCCCCCTTCGCAGCACAAGGCTGCTCCTACAGGGGAATGTATGAAGCCCGTTGAATCAGAAGGTCATTTCCTTCACATCATCCGGCACGATCAGCTTGCCGGCGGTTTTCGCGATGATCTCTTCAACGCTTACCCCTGGCGCGGTTTCGCGCAGGATGAAGGCGCCGTCTTCGATTTCCAGGTAGGCCAGGTCAGTCAGCACCTTGCGGATGCAGCCGGCGCCGGTCAGCGGCAGGCTGCATTGCGCCAGCAACTTGGACTCACCGTCCTTGGAAGCGTGGGTCATGGTGACGATGATGTTCTCGGCGCCAGCCACCAGGTCCATGGCACCACCCATGCCCTTGACCAGCTTGCCGGGGATCATCCACGAGGCGATGTTGCCTTGTACGTCCACTTCAAAGGCACCCAGCACGGTCAGGTCGACGTGGCCACCACGGATCATGGCGAACGATTGTGCCGAATCGAAAATCGAGGCGCCGCGGCGGGCGGTGACGGTTTGCTTGCCGGCGTTGATCATGTCGGCATCGAGGGTGCTTTCGGTCGGAAACTCGCCCATGCCGAGCAGGCCGTTTTCCGATTGCAGCATCACATCCATGTCTGCGGGTACGTAGTTGGCCACCAGGGTCGGAATGCCGATGCCCAGGTTGACGTAGTAGCCGTCTTTCAGTTCACATGCGACGCGTTGCGCCATCTGTTCGCGGGTCAGTGCCATGGTCAGGGTCTCTTTGTTGTTCTGGTGGATGGCGCTCAGGCCTTGACGGTGCGCTTTTCGATACGCTTCTCGAAGGTGCCGACGATGACACGGTCCACGTAGATGCCCGGGGTGTGGATTTCGCTGGGCAACAGCACGCCGGGTTCGACGATCTCTTCCACTTCGACCACGGTGATCTTGCCGGCGGTGGCAGCCAGCGGGTTGAAGTTTTGCGCGGTGTTGCGGTAGACCACGTTGCCGTAGTGGTCGGCCTTCCAGCCCTTGACGATGGCGAAGTCACCGGTAATGGATTCTTCAAGGATGTACTTGCGGCCCTTGAACTCGCGTACTTCCTTGCCCTCGGCAACCGGGGTGCCGTAACCGGTGGCGGTGAAGAACGCCGGGATTCCGGCACCGCCGGCGCGCATCTTCTCGGCCAGGGTGCCCTGCGGGGTCAGCTCCACGTCCAGCTCACCGCTGAGCAGTTGGCGTTCGAATTCGGCGTTTTCTCCCACATAGGAGGCGATCATCTTGCGAATCTGCCGGTCTTCCAGCAACACGCCGAGGCCGAAGCCGTCGACGCCGCAGTTGTTCGACACTACGGTCAGGCCCTTGACGCCACGTCGCTTGATTTCGCTGATGAGGTTTTCCGGGATGCCGCACAGGCCGAAACCACCGGCCAGCACTGTCATGTTGTCGGTCAGGCCTTCGAGGGCCTGTTCGTAGGTTGCAACGCGCTTGTCCAGTCCGGCCATGCTGATCCGCCTTTTGTAGTTGTAGAACCGACGAGGCTGTCGGTGAGCGTGTGCAGACATCTTCACCGCACGCGACTGATTTGTTAATTTTGTTTTCGTCATCGATTGATAACTTTTACAAAACAAACAATAGGCCTGTCATGAACGTCAAGCAACTGCGTGCCTTTGTCGCCGTGGCCAAGTACCAGAGCTTCGCCCAGGCCGGTGAGCACCTGCATATATCGCAGCCCGCCCTGAGCCTGACCATCAAGGCCCTGGAAGAAAACCTCGGCGGCGCCCTGCTCAGCCGCACCACGCGCAGCGTCAGCCTGACCGCCGAGGGCGAAGTGTTGCTGCCGCTGGCACGGCGCCTGCTGGCAGACTGGGACGACACTGAAGAGATGTTGCGCCAACGTTTCACCCTGCAACTGGGCCGGGTGTCGGTGGCGGCCATGCCAGCCTTTGCCGGCAACCTCCTGCCCCAGTCGCTCAAGGTATTTCGCCAGTGCTACCCAAAGGTCAACGTCACGGTGCATGACGTGATCAACGAACAGGTGCTGGAACTGGTACGCCATCGCCGCGTCGAACTGGGCATCGGCTTCGAGCCGGACAACATCGACGGGCTGGATTTTCACCCGTTGTACCTGGACCGCTTCGTCGCGGTGGTACCGGCCGACTCGCCCCTTGCGCTGCTGCCTCAGGTCAGCTGGGCACAGCTGATGGCCGAAGACTTCGTGGCCCTGCAACGCCCTTCGGCGGTGCGCCTGCTGATGGAGCAGAATGTGGCCACCCACCACGGCAAACTGGCCGTGGCATTCGAGAGCCACCAGTTGGCAACCATTGGCCGCATGGTCGCCAGCGGCCTGGGGGTCAGTGCCGTACCGGCGCTGTGCATCAACCAGATGCAGGAGCTCGGCGCCCGCTGCATTACCTTGGTGGAGCCCACCGTCGAGCGGCGCATCGGCGTGATTGCCCTCAGTGAACACAAGCTTTCCACCGCAGCGCAAGCGCTGCTTGAGGTTCTGCTTTCCAATACACGGATCCCGGAGGTGACATGCGTTACGTGAAACTGGCAGGTTCGAGCGTTCCGGCCATTGGCCAGGGCACTTGGTACATGGGTGAGGACCCCGGCCGCAAGGCTGCCGAAGTGGCGGCCCTGCAACAGGGTATCGAGTTGGGCCTGACCCTGATCGACACCGCCGAGATGTATGCCGAAGGCGGCGCGGAAGAAGTGGTTGGCCAGGCCATTGCCGGGCGCCGCGACCAGGTGTTTCTGGTCAGCAAGGTGTACCCGCACAATGCCAGCCAGCGCGGCATGGCGGCCGCCTGCGAGCGCAGCCTCGCCCGCCTGGGTACCGACTGCATCGACCTGTACCTGCTGCATTGGCGTGGCCAGCACCCCCTGGAAGAAACCGTCGAAGCCTTCGAGCGTTTGCGCGAGCAAGGCAAGATCAGGCGCTGGGGCGTGTCCAACTTCGACGTCGACGACCTGCGCGAACTGCACAACCCTGAATGCGCCACCAACCAGGTGCTGTACAACCCGGCGCAGCGTGGCATCGAATTCGACCTGCTGCCGTGGTGCGAAAAGCGCGCGCAGCCGACCATGGCCTACTGCCCGCTGGCCCAGGCCGGGCGCTTGCTGCAGCACCCGGTGCTGGCAGAAATTGCCGAGCGCCATGGCGCCACGCCGGCCCAGGTCAGCCTGGCCTGGGTGACCCGTAGTGACGGAGTGATCGCCATCCCCAAGGCCGTGGCGCCCGAGCATGTGCGGCTTAATGCAGCCGCAGGTGCGCTGACCTTGAACAGCGAGGACCTTCGGGCAATCGACCGGGCGTTCCCGGCACCGACGCGCAAGCAGCGGTTGGCGATGGTGTAACTCACGAGCCGTGAATCGTTTTTATCTTGCCGATCTGAAAGCGTGCGCGGCCCCTGTGGGAGATTCTATGGTTTTCAGCAAGGCGCTTTCCCACCCTTGGTGACATATTCGTCCT
>NZ_JBBMRJ010000016.1:0-143600 GCF_037993085.1 Pseudomonas sp. YNh
TCCACAGGCAGTCAGCTCGACTCTGAGTTTTCGATGTATTTACTGCGTTTTCACACAGCCTGGACCCAAAGCGGCCGTTGGTTCAGATCGGCTAAAAGCCAAGAGTCGCCCTTTAGGCAGTATCTGCCGAAGGGGCGATTCAAAGCGTTCCGAAACGGGCGACTGGAGACTAGTTCTCGTAGCGCAGCGTAACGGCAAAGTTGCGGGGTTCGCCGTAATAGTTGCCAGTGTCTTGGCTGAAAATCGCGGTGTAGTACTTCTCGTCGAAAACGTTGTTGAGGTTCAGTTGCACGCTGAGGTTCTGGTCAATCCGGAAGTTGGCGTTCAAGTCCACCAGATTGTAGGCGCTCTGGGTAATATCATTCAGGTACAGCTTGCTCTGATGGTAGAGGTTGGCGCCCACTCGCCATTGGTCGAACCCACCGGGCAGTTGATAGGTGGTGGCGGCCTTGAACAGTCGCTGTGGCGAGTTCTCGGTGCCATAGTTGTCGCCCTTGCTGGCGCCGGCCACGTATTTCGGATGGCTGTAGGTGTAGCCCATCGACGCGTTCCAACCAGGCATCAATTCACCTGAAACCTCTGCATCGAACCCGCGGTTGCGCACCTTGGCACCCTCGGTGTAGCACCGCGCATCGCGCGTCGGCCCGCACACGCGCCCTGCCTCGGGCACCACCTGTGGAAGGCCGGTCTGATCCACCTGGAACAGCGCGAGGGCCGTATTCAAACGGCCATCGAACAGCTCGCTCTTCACGCCGACCTCGTAGTTGCTGCCGGTGGTGGGCTCCAGCAACTTGTTGTCGACACTGTAGGTGCTTTGCATCTTGTAGATCTCGGTATAGCTGGCGTAGACCGAGGTGTTGTCCGTGAGGTCGTAGACGATCCCGCCGTAGGGAATGGCCTTGTGATCTTCCTTGAACCGGTCGGTTTCCCACGGGCCTTGGGTGTCATAGTCGACCCAGCTCAAGCGGCTGCCGAGAATGACGTGCAGATCGTCCAACGGATTAAGGCGCGTGGCGACGTAGACCCCCTTGTCCTTGCGCACATGCCGGCTGGGGGTCAGGCTGCCGACTATCTGCGGTTTGGGGAACGTCGAGGTGTCGAAGTCGAGGATGTCGACGGTGGGGTTCTCACTGGCCGAGCCTGTGACGTACTGCAGCCTGTCGCGCCGAATGTTGGTCCCTATCACCACTTCATGCTTGCGCCCAAGCAGGGTGAATGCGCCGTTGAGCGCCGCGTCGAGATTGACCTGCTCGTCATCGTAACGGGCACTGTTCGGCCAATACTGCATCGTCGAATCCGTCTCGTAGGTGTGATAGCCAACCTGGGCAAGAAAGTCGGCGTTGGACCAGATCAGGTTGGTGGCGACGGTGAGGTTCCAGTCCTCGTTGAAGCGGTGCTTGATATCGGCGAAGACGTTGCGGTTGATCTTGTCCAGATAGGCCCACTTGCCGGCGAGCGACTTCGAGCGCGAGAAGTTGTACGAGCTGCCGTCCAGGTGGGTAGGCAAACCACCCCAGTCGTAGCCGTTGTTGTTGTCCTGCTGGAAGGACGCCCCCAGCGCGACCGTGGTCGCGTCACTCAGGTCGGCTTCGCCGATGACGTAGAACAGCTGGTTGTCCTTGCCGGCGTAGTCCTGGTAGCTGTTTTTCGTGTTGTACATCAGCACCGTGCGGCCGCGCAGGGTGCCCTCTGCGTTCAGCGGGCCGCCGACATCGAGCTGGGTGCGGTAGTTGTCCCACGAGCCGGCGCCGATTTCCGCCTTGAGCTGGTATTCACGCGTGGGTCGCTTGCGCACCATGTTGATCGCCGCAGACGGGTTACCTGCGCCTTGCATCAGGCCGTTGGCGCCGCGGACAATTTCCACCCGGTCGTACATGGCCATGTTGTTCACCGACATGACGTCCATCGAGAAACTTTCGGTGACACTGCTCGGCAGGCCATCGAACTGCAGGTCGTCGACCTGGAACCCGCGTGAGTAGTACAGCGGGCGCTCTGTGCCGAACCCTTTGACCGTGCTGATGCCCGTCGCGGCCTTGGCAACGTCTTCCAGCGACTGCATGTTCTGGTCGTCCATCTGCTGGCGCGTGACGACACTGATGGATTGAGGCGTCTCTCGCGGCGAGAGCCCCAACCGGGTTGCGGTACTGGTGAGGTCAGTGGTGTAGGAGCCAGTCCCTTCGGTAGTCGCCCCCAGTCCAAGTGCATTCACATCGGTAGCGCCCAGCTCCAGCGCTGATGAATCCGTCGCTATCTTGCGCAAGGTCAGCGTCTTGTCATTTACGTACTCGTAGCCGTAACCACTGCCTCTGAGCAGTTGCTCGAGCGCCTCGTTGATCGTGTAGGCCCCACGCAGCCCAGCGCTGCGCATTCCGCTTATCTCGTCAGAATTGAAAATGATGCGCAGGCCGGCCTGGTCGGCCAGACGGGTTAGTGCGCTGTCCAGTGGCTGGGCAACGATGGTGAAGACCTGGGTGACAGCAGAGCTTTCTGAAGCCCTGGCCTGGGCCTCGACCGGTGCCAGGAGGCCGAACAAGGCGGCGAATGCCACCGCTTGGCGCAACGACTGTGCGCGGGTACGTACGCAGATATGCAGCATGACAGCAACCTTTCCCTAGAGTTGGCTGCGCGACTTTTATGTGAATGATTCGCGCTTCGTCTTTACGACGAAGCGACCTGCAGGACCTTGCCAAAAAATTTTCATTTTTTTTGCAAGGCGCTGCCCGGAAGAGAGAGGGTGCGGCGTCAGTCTTTCGGCCGCACCAGGGTGATCAACGGCAACCGGGTGATACGGAGGGGCTGCGTCTGCTCCAGCGCGGCCAGGGCAGCCTGTGGATCATCCACCTCGAATATACCGCTGATGCGCCGGGCCGCCAGCGTCTTATCGGTGAGGTACACAATGCCGGGGATGTACCGGTCGAGCTCGGCGAGCACGTCACCCAGCGGGCGCGCGTTGAAGATCAATTTGCCGCGTTGCCAGGTGGCGACGTTCTGCACATCGACTGCCTTGCCCGGCTGAGGCGCCACACCGCGCCGATAGGCCGAGGATTGCCCGGCCGGCAGGCGTAAGCTCTGCCCACCCGAACTGAGCTGCACGATGCCTTCGCTCACCTGCACGGTCACCTCGTCACCGCGCTGGTTTACATCAAACCGGGTGCCGACGGCCTGCACATCTCCTTGCGCCGCGTGCACGATGAAAGGCCGCGATGGGTCCTTGGCCACCTCGAATAGCGCCTCCCCTTGATATAGCGTGATACCGCGTCGATTTTGGCTGTAGCCCACCGACAACACGGTGTCTGCGTTCATCCAGACAACGCTGCCGTCCTGCAGGCGCACTTCCCGCCGCTCGCCAGCATCGGTCACCTGATCGGCATACAGGGCCGACCAAGGCCGTAGCAGCCCTGCACTGATCATCACCAGCGCCAGGCACGCGGCCAGGCCCACCGCCCACAAGGCGCGTGCGGGTCTGCGCCGCTTGCGCGGGCTTGGGGCGACGAACTGTTGGGCTTTCGGCGTGTGCGCAAATGCCCCCCACAACGCCTCGGACTTTCTGGCGGCCAGGGCATGGGCCTCGGAGCGCTGGCACCAGCGCTCATAGGCCAAGTGGTCGGCTGCAGTAGCCCGGCCGGACTGAAGATGCACCAGCATCTCGATGGCCTGGTCTTCCAGCTCGAAAGGATCAACGGTATCGGTCATGGTTTCTGCAAGCTGAGCAGCATGAGGAGGCGTCGGAGTTTGGGGGGTGGTGTCCGAATAAGGCAAGCGGTTCATATCCACTCCTTCTTGCTCAAGGAGTCGCGACAATGACGTACCGCTTGCACGATGTACTTGCCTACAGTGCTCTCGGACACGCCGAGCCTGGTGGCGATCTGGGCATGCGTCAGCCCCTCGAGACGATTGAGCAGCAGCGCCAGGCGTGCGTTGGTGGGCAACTGGTCCATCGCGACATCGAGCTGCGCCAAGGCCTCATCGGTCATCAGCGCCGACTCGGGTGAAGGGCGTGGGTCGCAGACCTCCAGGGCTTGCGACTCGTCGGCATGCAGGGCATTGAACCGCCCCTCGCGCCGCATACGGTCGATGGCCAGGTTGCCGGCGATGCGGAACAGGAACGCGCGCGGCTCCTGGATCGGTTCGCCCGCAGGGAGGTTGACCAACCGCAGGTAGGTGTCTTGCGCTACATCGGCAGCCTGCTCGACGTTGCCCAGCCGCCGAGCCAGGAACGCCATCAGTTCCGCGTAGTGCTCATGGAAGTTGGTCAGCAACTCAGAGGTGCCAATGCGCGACATGCTCAGCCCTACGTCGGTAAACCGGCTCAGCCGGAGAGCGGCGAATACTACACTAACTGAGAAGCATTATTAAATGGACTTCGAGTGGACTGGACAATGTCGAGCATATCGCTTGGCGATGGTGACAGGCTGCTGATCAGGTGATGATCGGACCCCACTTCTGGACCCTGATCGCCATCAATGAAGGGCTGCTTTGGGTCGAAAGCGGTCGGTCGAGGATGAGCATTGTTGCCGCTCGTTGCCTCGCTAGGGTCAAGGGCGGGCTAGCAATCGATCAGGTTAATAAATCGGCTTGTTCAGTTACGAGTTCTCCAAAAGCAGGGAAAGTGACGAGCCAGAAAGGGTCGTCGGCAGAACGCCAGGGTGGGGCTTATAGGCTGTCTAAAACCGCTCGAGAGCTTCTCGGTTTTACTGGGCGAAAGTCGCCCAAAATCGCCAATGCATATAAGACAGCTTCGACGCATAGGCCGCTGGTGGCGCGGCCTGAGGTCGATTTTCCACGCTACTGCTGCATTACTGGAGGTAAAGAGTTGATGCTGGGATTCTGCTGGTCATTTCGATCCAGACATCACCGTCCAGATCGATCAATGCGCCCCCAACGAAAACATCATCCTGGTCGAACGAAAGAACCTTGCGAGGCGCTGCTGTGACGTCTTCGGCTCGGCACATCACCATGTAGCAAGCTGCTCCGGAGCGAATTCTGGCCACATGCTCATTGCGCTCTCGATATCCCAGGTTTTCAAGCGCGTGTTCGTACTTGCTGTGATGCGTGAGCATCATGTACCAGTTGCCGTCGTGTTTCCGGTTCCGGTCCTGCCACACCCGCAACACCACAGCCCCGTCTTCCCGGCTACCTCCCCAAGACCATCGACTGTTTGCGAGCGGAGCGCCGAGGCGCTTGAAAAACTCACTTTGCGTCATTTCACAGCGCCTCCGTTACCTCTACGAAATGGGCTAAAATCGATTCCAAAACTGAAACGGCGACCCTTGCAGTATGCGGCCTGTAGCCGTGCCGTTTCGTATTTGTTTTGTAATCGATTCCGCCCCGCAAGAGGCATGGGTTCTGGATTTATCCCACGGTCTTGAAAACCGCTGAGTAGAACGTACGCTCCACAGGGATCATCGAGACAGCCGCAGCTGCAGACGACATCTGCGGTGAATTCACGCGCTATCGCGAAGCAGTCTTGAACTGCCGGGTGCTGTCCTTGCATCCCATGGATGTGACCGTGAACAGCACCTCATAGCGCGTGTATGCACTGACAGAAATGCTTGAGGGCCTCGGCCCCTTGTCGACAGTCTTGCTGTAAGCGAGCACCGCATCGCATGCGATAGCATCCACCACCTGGTTGCCGACACTAGCCGCACGCTGGCGCATCCCCAGCTCGAACTGCGCGTCATCCAGAACCACCGGCGTACGCGCTGGCGTGGTTGCCAATGCAGCGTAAGTCCCTTGGGTCTCGCCCAGCATACGTACAGAAATCGTGATACCGCCACCGCTCTCGATCCGCGGGTAGCCGGCAAACCGCGCAGTGAACTGATCCGTAGCCGCCAGCTGGCTCACCGTGCGACCCACCACTTTGGCCCAGTATTCATTTGGCGGATTTGAAGGATCATACGCTGGCGCCCCCCGGTCATAGGACTTGCCCGCCATTCTGAGCTGCTCCTGGCGCAAGAGGTAGCTGGAGCGGCACTTGTTGCTGATTTGCGCGTCCAGCGGCCGGCCCGACTTTGCGCTGTAAAGCAAAGCGGATGCGCATTGCAGCTCGAACTGCCCGTTGAGGTACAGTGGCTCGCCGGTCGGCATCGGGCTCATAGTGGGGATTAGGTTGACCGCCCCCCCACCTGCACCTCCCGCACCCCCGGTTACAAGGGCATTGGGCATCATCGAGGTCAGCGAACTGACAGCCTCGTCCGAGAAACGAATCTTGGTGGTTCCGTCCGGCATCTGCTCGGTGGTTACACAGCCCGCCATTGCCGCAGCCGCCAGTAGGGGCAGGATGAATTTGCACTTGGTCATGCGCGTGTCCTTACTTGAAAAATCTAACCAGATTATGAACCCCACCCTGATAGGGGTCGATGACGTACTGGACATGACAGGTGATCATGAAATCGTTCCTTGATTTGGGATCGCTATTTTAGGGGGGGGCGACAACGGGTCAAGAGCAATGGCAATCGCTCACGTGCGGATGTGATTCTTGAGTCGCTCTTGGCTTGATATCTCGAATGGCTGCAAAGGGTCGAAAGTGGTCTGTCGTGACCGGCTGCTTTCGACCCAAAGCGGCCTGTCGCAAGGGGGTAGTAATCGGCGAGAGGCGGCCCCTCCAAACCCCTCGCTTTACCCTCGAAAATGAAGTCACTCCACCCGCAAGGACGTGTAGATAAGCCTTCCATCTGCTAAACCTTGCATACGTATAGGGGGTATACCTATCATGCAGGGAGTATAGGTAGGGGGGGTATCCCATGGGCCACATTGCAGCAAACAAAGACGATCTGCTCAAACGCGTGAAACGTATCGCCGGACAAATCCAAGCCGTTGAGCGGGCATTGGAGTCGGACCTTGATTGCGCGAAAACACTGCACCTTGTTGCCGCTACTCGCGGAGCTATCAATGGCTTGATGGAGGAAATCATCGAAGATCACGCGCGGGAGCATGTCGCGAACCCTGCTCTCAGCGAAGAAGAGCGTAACAAAGGCGTCGAGGAGCTTCTTGAAGCGATTCGCCGTTACTCCAAGTGAACGCATCCAGGATCACGCTCATGACTAGCACGAACATAAATTACGCTCACGATCATGTGTTCCTTGGCTCAGCACATGACGAAAATGCCAAACGTACGCTTTGGGTTGTGGCGCTGACCGTTGTGATGATGGTTGGTGAGATCACCGCTGGCTATATCACGGGCTCGATGGCGTTACTGGCTGATGGCTTTCACATGGCAACTCATGCCGGCGCATTGGGCATCGCAGCGGCAGCTTATGTATACGCAAAACGCCACGCTTCCAGCCAGCGCTACAGTTTCGGTACCGGTAAGGTTGGAGATTTGGGCGGATTCGCCTCGGCGCTGATTCTCGGAATGGTCTCAGTGGGAATGGGCGTTGAGTCTGTCATGCGCCTCATGCAGCCAACAGAAGTTCAGTTCGGCCCCGCGACGCTCATCGCGATTGCCGGTTTGATCGTCAACATTGTCAGTGCCCTGCTGCTAGGTCACGGGCATAGTCATGGGCACGATCATGATCACGGCCATGCCCACGCCCATCACGGTAACGACAACAACCTGAAATCGGCCTACGTACACGTCATTGCGGACGCGCTGACTTCCGTTCTGGCTATTGCTGCATTGCTCGCCGGCCAGTATCTCGGCTGGGTGTGGCTGGACCCGGTCATGGGGATTGTCGGCGCCGTAGTTATTGCGCGCTGGGCATGGACCTTGATGGGGGCCACCGCAGGAGTACTGCTGGATCAGACAGATGAACACGTCGCCTTGGAGATCCGCGAACTGGTTGAGAGACAGGGGGATGTCACTATCACGGACTTGCATGTCTGGCGGGTTGGACCACAAGCCCATGCAGCTATCGTAAGCGTCCTTGGTGATGCCACTGCGAACGCCGACACCATTCGTGAACGGCTCAAACCGGTTCACGAAATCAACCATCTGACGGTTGAGTACCGGCCGGTCTGATTTAATTCCTGTTGAAGTGGCTGGATAAACACAGGGTATATGGCTTGCCCTGAATAGCTGCTATGGGTCGAAAGCAGCCCGGTGGCGCCTGACCGCAATCGACCCAAAGCTGCCCTCGTGGTAAACGAATTCCACTGCCAGCCCCTTACGGTAGCCCCAGGAGATATAAACACCATGGACTTTGTAGCAATCGTGCTTCTTGGCATGTGGCTTTACGCCATCGGGTCACTTATCACATTGCCGTGCAAGATCTTCGGCATGAAGAAGCACTCCCAGGACGTTTGGGCCTTTCTGACGCGGGGGCAACTACTCCAGTAATAGGCTACGCATCGCTCCAAGGCTTTCTAATCCTCTCTCAGCAGGTAGTAAATTGCGCGGATCGTGCGCTAGCGTCCCCCAATTCCTAGGAAGGGCTATCCCAACACAGGTCAGGTCAGCCTGTGCTGACTTGATCGGAAAACCCATAACGTGCCCAGGAACTTTTTTTGATATAAGTGTCATACTCTTCCTTCGAGAATCATTCCAACCATTACCAAGGAGCGGTAAATATGGCTTTCGATGTCTTGCACCAGCCACGAAGCTTTCCTCATGGCCAAGGCTGCTCAGGTGCACGCTGGCTTGCTTACAAGTGGGGTGGACGCGGATGATTTTTTCCTGGAGCACTTCGACTTGCTGCAAAGCGTTCTTGCCAACGCTTCAATGGGAGTTGGTGCAGTCGGTGAAGGCTGGAGCAGGCATCTGCAAAATATCAAGGACACACTTGAGGAGATCGAGAAATTACATCGCGAGTACCTCGGCTCTGGCACCTTGAGTGCCCGCGACGCGTTTTATGCCAAGCGCACCGCTTTGTTCATGAAGCTCGAAAAGCAGCTGGGAAACTTCGCCGCGTACGGTTCAGGGTTACGTAACCAAGGAAAGGTCAAGCAGGCATTGGGCATCTCGACCCGCAGCTACCTCCACACAGGCGAGATCGCCGGCTATGCCGACAAGGTATCTGGTGTTGCCAAAGCGTCGAATTTGGTCAAGAAAGGCACGTATATCGGTACTGCGCTGGATGTGGCTGCCACAGGCTTGTCGATTCATAAAGCCTGCACAATGGGCCGGGAGGAGCAGTGCCGCCGCGCCAAATATGTTGAAAGCTCGGCGTTGATAGGTGGCCTGGGAGGCGGCAGCCTCGGTGGGTATGCGGGAGGTATGGCAGGGGCTGGTGCTTGTGTAGTCGTTCTGGGGGTTACTACAGGCGGCCCTGGAGCACTGGTTTGTGCTGTGGTAGGCGGTGCAGTTGGCGGTAAAATCTTCGGAGACATCGGGAGCTGGGGAGGTGAGATGGTGGGTGATTTTTTATATCGTGAGGTATCGGAGTGAATGCAGTTGACCCTGGATTGATTGCGCTGTTGATCCTTGCGCCCATAGTTCTGTCGATGATCGTGCTGTGTTACATCGCACATAAATACACTGAGCACTTTGAGTCGTTACTCCCGAACTGTACGTACGTGGCCGGCAATAAAAAAATATTCCAGCATGCAGGCTTACTGGGCAAAGTCATGCGCACGGGGTCGATCTCTTTGGTGCTGGCGATACCGTCAATCTTTTTGCGCAGAGGCTTGATCGACTTAAATGAAGTTAAACGTTTTCCGCCCAACATGAGACGATTATTGGTGAGCATGTTAGCCATCCAAATGGTACTGCTCATTGCTCTAACCATTTTCCATTATGTATATCGTTGAAGCTTAGGGATTCTCCGATCAAGTCAGCACAGGCCGTCTGACCTGTGCTGAAATAGCCCTCCGTCCACTGCCCTCTACAAGCCCTCCGTCTCATGAGTCAGATGAGCTTTTCCGATTTCGAGTAACGCCGGTAAGCGCAAGCAAACCCTTCGCGAGCGTTTCATGGCCGAGATGGAGCAGATGCTGCCGTGGAGCTGATTGGTGGCATTGATTGAGGCGCACTACCCAAAGGCCGGCGGTGGTCGCAACCCATTTCAACTGGTTGCGCCATCCGGCGTCGGTAAATCCATGCGGCCAGGTGGTAGCGGCTACCTCCCAACGCGAATACGCAAGCGAACAGACCGGCCAGCAGCGCGCCTCGGTCATCGATGAGTGCGGTCGTAGCGGGCGCTTCAGGGCGGTACAACACGTTAACCCGGTCGCCTATGGCGTAGCCGAACATCAACCCAGTTTCGGGTGAGCTGATCACTCTGCCAGTGGCGTCCCTAAAGTCGATTTGTGGATGACTGCCGCCCGCGTTCACAGCGCTGACATTGCCTCGGGCGCGTTGGGCGTGAACTACAAAGCCCAAGCGGTCCAAGCGGTCTTCAACCAACCAAAATGTAAGGCAGACCAGAAACAAGCCCACCGGAATGAAAACCGAGGCACGGAGGATGTCCCCCGGGAACAGGATGGCGTCTTGCCCATGGCTGGTTCCTTGGTTCGTCCCCTAAACGCATTTCATTGCAGTGAATATGAAGAGTGCTGTCAAGCCAGAGCCAGCAGTAATGGCGATCGGAGGCCTCGGTTTGCAGTACTCCTTTCCGTGAGTGTCTGCAATGGGTCGAATGTGGTCAGTCGCGACCGGCTGCATTCGACCCATAGCTGCCCTTGGCGGAGGGCAGCTAACGGCCAAAAGCGGTCAGTGACAATATTCGCAAAGTCTACCGCTCAGCTTCCCGAAGACCGATCTCGACTATTCGTTAGGTACAGCACCATCGCTGCGCGAGCCGCATCTTTGACTGCTGCTCCGCGCAGTGCTGCAATGGGGTCACGTTATCCGTATAGGATGTTGCTCCATGCGAGTGAATCTCCAAACACTCCCGACGCGATACCTTCAGCCTCAACCAAGGTGATATTCGCGCCTTTATCAGCCAGGTGTTACGCCAGCGAAGCGCCCACGATGCCGGCACTGATGACAACGACTCGTTTGTCCAGAGCATTTCCCATATCAACCTTCATTCTGTAGACCTGAAGGCGGTTTCAGTGTCTGCCTCTGGTCGATTTCTGCTTGTCGTAAGGGGCAGCAGTTGTCGTCCAGAAAGCAGATGTAAATGTGTCTGAAGTGGCGAAATAGCTGCCAAAATCATCGTGTTAAAACGCCGCCTGAAATGGCAGCAAGATAAGCGCGTGAGTGTTGTTGGCACTGGAGGGTAGCGATAAATCGTTCAGCTACTACGGTAAGCGTCATCAACGACTATAGTCATTGGTGAGCCAGAGCGAATCTGACCATTCCCCTGCCAACCTGGCCTAATCCAATTCCGCGATTACACGGCGGATCTTCTTGTGTTCCTTGATGCGGAACGTGAACGTTTCGCTGCCGACATCACTCAGGCTCAGGCTGAGATCGAGGCAGCGTTGTTTTTTTTTGAACCCCTTGATGGTGGATGGAGTTATCCCGCCGGGCACGTCGCATCCCACTGAGCACGTCCCAACCACCCATCTATCAAGGTTCAAGCTATGAATACTTTAGAGTTCGATGATGCACAAAAAACCAATGGCGACCTGGTTCAGGGGCCGCTGCCGGCCGGCACTGTCGCGCCCGACTTCACTCTTCACGCAACCCCTGATCAACAGTTGTCGCTGCGTGAGCTAAAGGGAAATCCCGTGATATTGGCGTTTTATCCCGCTGACTGGACTTCGGTGTGTGGTGACCAACTGACTTTGTACAACCAGTTGCTACCCACATTCAGAGAATACGGTGCGGCGCTACTGGGTATCTCGGTTGACAGCGCCTGGTGTCATCAGGCCTTTGCCAAAGATCGGAATTTTCACTTCAGCCTGCTGGCCGATTTCGAGCCCAAAGGGGCTGTGGCACGACAGTATGGAGCGTACGAGTCCCAGCTCGGGGTTTGTAAGCGTGCGCTGTTCGTGATTGACAAGGACGGGGTGGTTGCCTGGAGCTACGTCTCCCCGATGGCAATCAACCCTGGTGCGGACGGTATTCTGGATGCGCTGGATGCTTTGGCGAATTCGCCACAAAGCACGCCAACCAAAAATTAACAGGTGATTAGATGGCCACTCTCAAAGTCCCGGTAAGTGCCAACGACCATCGCCAGGGAAGTGCGCATGCCAAGGTCACCTTGGTCGAATTTGGCGACTATGAATGTCCCTATTGCGGTGAAGCTTATTGGATGGTCAAGAATCTGCAACAGCATTTTCGCGATGACTTGCTGTTTGTGTTCCGTAACTTCCCTCTGACCACCGCTCACCCCCATGCATTGAGTGCAGCGGTCACCGCTGAGTATACCGGGAGTCGAGGATTCTTCTGGGAGGCCCACGACGAATTGTACGAAAATCAGGATCGATTGGGCCTGCCGCTGTATCGCGCCATCGTTCTCAAACACGGCCTTTCCAGGGAGGAATTCGATCTTGCAATGCAAGAGGATACTTACATTCCCAAAATACATGCCGATTTCAATGGCGGTGTACGCAGCGGCGTGAATGGCACCCCAGCGTTTTACATTGACGGGCTTCGCTATGACGGAGTTCCAGAGTTCATCGGGATGAGTCAGATGATTGAGCTTTTGTTAGTGCGTGGACGAAATCGCTAGAGAGCCACATCGGCTTGGCATCACCCACATCGGAGCCGAGGAAAAACCAACGTTAGCTTCCTTTTACATTAAAGAGGTGGGCACGGAGCCGGCAACTAATGAAATCTTTTAAGTATTATGAAGAAAATCGACACGCCACATGGTTGGAGTTGTTTTTTGACCTGACTTTCGTTGTTACGATAGGCCAAGTTACGCACACTCTCGGACATGTTCATGATGGACACTTTGAACATAAGCAATTATGGACATTCTTACTGCTTTTTGTGCCGTTGTGGTGGATCTGGTCCAGTCACACGATTTACTCCAACAGGTTCGATACAGACAGCAATCTTCACCGTTTGGCAACATTATTCATAATGCTCCTGCTCATTGTGCTATCGGCACGGATCGGGGAAGACTTGGAAGTGAACTACCCGCTCATCATTGCCTGCTATTTTGGTATACGTGCAATCATCAGTGTTATGTATATTTCGTCCATTAGTAAACTCGATTCTCGCGGCGAACTTTCCTCAAGGCTTGGCTTCGCCCTATTAGTTAGCGCAGTTATTAGCCTTTCATCCGTTATTTTTGACCCGCCCTTGCGTTACCTTGTTGCTTATATTGGGATTGTTCTTGATATTCTGTTTCCTGTATTTTTCTGGACTAAACTAAAACCGTTGCCAGCACACACAGAGCACTTGGTTGAGCGCATAGGCCTACTCACCCTAATCTTATTGGGGGAGTCAATTATTAGCCTTTCCGGAGGCTTATCTAACATTCAATGGGGTTATTATAACGTGATGGCAGCCATCACCGGATTTATCATGATTTGCAGTATCTGGTGGATCTATTTTGATAGTTTTTACTTGCTGAACAAACATCAAAGCAGTATGAGTGGGCACGCCTTAATCTACTCGCACCTTTTTCTTTTTATGGGGCTGGCACTTCTGGCAAATTTGATTAGGCATGCGATCCTGAACGACATTGCGATACGCGATTTCCAGATTATGTCGATCACCGGCATGGCCTTGTTTTTCCTAGGTAAGCAATATGGCTATTTCATAGCCGTGAGTAGAATAAGGAAATACATCCTACAAAACACGTTGATAGTGTTTTCTTTGGGCGGGTTAGTCGTGTTTTTACCCCGCGTCGAGTACATATTGGTCGGCCTGACAGCAACCATGATCTCTTATGTTTTTCTAAATTTCAGATATCGTTGAATCATCATTATCAGACCAGAGGGTGGGACCAAGTGAGCAAGTGGCTGACTTGCGGTTACATGCTGCCCACTACGTCGTTCTCACTGCTCGTGCGCTACTCGCCGCTACCCTTGGTCTATTTGGGTTTGTAATCCTGGTATCGTCGACCATAGTTAAGAGTCTCGGATGCCCCTCTTAGCTATCGCGATCTGATAGCGCCAGCCGCATCGTAACGACAGGAGCCACATCATGGTCAAAGTAGCGTTGTTCGTTCGCCTAGAAGCAAAACCCGGGAAAGAAAAGGATGTAGAGAGCTTTCTTTTGGGTGGCCTTCCGTTAGTGGAGGAAGAGCCAGCCACTACAGCCTGGTTTGGAATCCGCTTGGGGCCGTCCACCTTTGGCATCTTTGACGCATTCCCGGATGAAGCGGGCCGGCAGGCTCATCTTTCGGGCAAGGTCGCGGCGGCGCTTATGGCAAACGCTGCCGAGCTATTTGCCGAACCGCCATCAATCGAGAAGGTTGACGTCCTTGCGGCCAAGCTACCCGGCTAAGCAAACCCAATAGGAAGCTCCAGTCAGTACTGGGAGGCCCACGATGTATTTTGTGAAAATCAGGATAGCCTGGGCCTGCTGCTGTTCCGGGCGGTGATCAATCAAAACACTTGTATTGAAGATAAATGTCATGGCTAAAGTGCCGTGTCCAGGATTCATGCCATGCTTGCGCGCTCGGTATAAGTGAAAGGATACGCGCGCAAATCGTGTCCAGGGACGGCGTGGAAGCCGCACAGAATCTGCAAGGCAACGTGCTCATCACGGGTTTAGGCTGGGTAGGGTAGATTGTTTGCCGGGCACCGGTCGCTCATGGCGCGAAGATCTCCATCATTGATATAGAACCGGAGGTCATCCGCGCCGTGACACCTTATGGTTTCGTCAAGTGAGCATTCGTCGGCGTAGCAGTGACCGATGTTCAATGAGCTGCCTGACGCGGCTGCACTCCGAACTGCGCAACGATGTGCGTACCCAATTCCTCAATAACTTCCACCGCAGGGCGCTTGCCGTATTTGAGATTGAGAATGACGTGGTCCACGCCGATTTCCTCAAGCGACTCCAGCAAAAAACGTAGATGGTAACGTCCAAGTCTGAACCCCAAATGGATACGTGTGGGTGGCGTTGACGGATTCTCATCGAGATCGATGTACAGCGACTGAGTAAAGGGCTTATACACAGAACCACATTGTTTCGTGACCTCCAGTCGCCAATCTTCCACGACCAGCCGCTGCATGTTCGGAATGCGTGGATAGTTGATCCATCCGTTGCTCTCACGCGCGATCCAATCCAGTGACTGGCGACTGTTGCCGGTCACGAGCATTGGAATGAATTGGGTGGTCGGTTTCGGAATCAGGTCTGCGCCTTGCATTTCACCAGTGCTCCAGTGGATGGGCTCAAAACTGGTGCTGTGGGCGCGGCGAATCACTTCGTAGTGTTCTCGAAAGATCTCTCCACGCCTTTCTGGATCGACGCCAAACGCCGAAAACTCCACTGGCCGATCTCCCGAAGCAACCCCCCAGAATCAAGCGACCAGTGCTCAACTGATCTACGCTGGCTGACGCCTTGGCCGTGTGCAGGGGATGGTGCAGCGGGATGGCGATGGAGGCGGTGCCAAGTGCAATCTCCGAGGTATGGGCGGCCATATAACCCAGGTAAACCCAGGGGTCGAAGACTTGGCCGACATCGCCGAAGGCAGGGTCGCGAAGCGGCACGTCGCGAAGCGGCACGTCGCGAAACCAGAGCGCGCAGAAGCCCAGCGCCTCGGCTTGTTTAGCCAGTGTGACCTGGTTGAGCATGCTCGGAGTGTCCCCGTCGAACGCCTCCATGGGAAAGAATAATCCAAGGCTCAAATGCCCCTGAGTGAAGGTTCGGCTGAACCCTCGATGCTTCTGGTAAGGAATCGTGCTCGGCCGATACATACGGATTGACCTCATGGCAGAACGTGAACAGCGCCCCCGTTTCCAGAGGTGCTGCGGCATCGGTCGCTTTTGAACGGCAGTGGGGGGACTGGGTCTGGCTTTTACCCGTTGCGCCGTACTGCTGGTCGTGTGGACCGGACTCAGGGGGCAGTTGCTGGCGATAGGCGCGGGTTGGTCCGGGTGGGTGTTAAGCGGACGGTCAAAGGAAGTCAGATCTCTCGGTTCTATACCACCAGATGGGCAAGGCGTTCGAGGAATCATTCTATAAGCGTAGGCGGTTTTGCAGCTCTCCGCCATATTCTTACAATCGAGCCGCTGGCGGGCGAAAGTCGCGTATCGAAGGCCGTTATCGGTCGTTTCCTGCCATTCCAGAACGGCCGCTATTGGCCGGTAGCTGCCTTTCGCGGAGGGCAGCTATGGGTCGTTAGCTGCCCTCCGCCAAGGGCAGCTTTGGGTCGATAACAGCCTATCGCGCCCTTCTACATCAACCGGGCGGAGCAGCCGGGCGCCCCAAGTTGCTTGGCCACTTTCATTGCCAGTTCGACAAAGGCTCTCGCTGCAGCCGTTTGATAAACCCCTTTTCGTTGCATCAGAACAGCAGTGCGCTGCAAGCGCTGCTGGTCAAGCTCGATAGCGACCAACTGCTCGTGAGCCTGGGCGATGGTGGCCGGCAACAAGGTCGAGAGCTTGGTCCTGCTGACCACTTCGATAAGCGCACTGATGGTATTGGCTTCCACTTGTACGTGAGGCCGAATGTTGTGCTGGCGGCAATAGCTGTCGATCTGCCCACGCGTGGCAAATTCGGCGCTCAAGAGTATCAGCGATTCTGAGTTCAACGCCTCCAGGCCAATACTGGCCGTCGTGGCGAGGGGATGCTGCTTGCCTACCACCAGCGCGAGGGTTTCGACCAGGAGCGCTTGGGACTCCAGGTCCAGATGATGGCCGTTGTCGAACGCTATGCCCACATCAACCTCGTCGGCCAACAACAATTCTTCCATCGCCTCTTGGGCGATCTCTCGCACCACCAGCGTGATGTTCGGGTAGCGGCCATGGAACGCTGCAACCAGCGGGCCAACGAGATAGCTGGTAAATGTCGGCGTTACCCCCACCCTAAGTGACCCGCGGCTCAGATCGCCGAGGTCATCAATGGCTCGTTTTGCCTCCTGCAGTTCCTGCGCGGCCCGCTTGGCATAGCGCAGATACACCTCGCCGGCATCCGTCAGCCGCGTGGTACGGCCGGAGCGATCGAACAACGTTGTGCCGAGGCTCTCTTCCAGCTGCCGGACCTGCTGCGACAAGGCCGGTTGAGACACATGCAGCGCCGCAGCGGCGCGGGTGAAACTGAGATGGTTTGCCACTGCGATGAAGTACTGGATGTGTCGGGCAAGCATGGACGCACCTATAAGATTAACTGATCTACCAGATCATAAATCAGACTTTTACCTTATTGAAAGGGCTGCGTAACCTTTGCTTCAACACATCGCGTCATTCAAGGAGTCAACCATGAAAGACATCATCGACGGGTTTCTGAAGTTCCAGAAAGAGGCCTACCCCGAGCGCGTCAAACTGTTCAAGGACCTGGCCAGCCAGCAGAGCCCACGTGCCCTGTTCATCTCATGCTCCGACAGCCGCCTGGTGCCGGAGCTGGTCACCCAGCGTGAACCCGGAGACCTGTTCGTCATCCGCAATGCAGGCAACATCGTGCCGTCCTACGGCCCCGAGCCTGGAGGCGTATCGGCCTCGGTGGAATACGCCGTGGCGGCCCTGCAGGTTTCCGACATCGTCATCTGCGGCCACTCCGATTGCGGTGCCATGACGGCCATCGCCACCTGCAAGTGCCTGGACCACATGCCCGCAGTGGCCGGCTGGCTGCGCTACGCCGATTCCGCACGAGTGGTAAACGAAGCCCGCAACCATTTCGGCCCGCAGGCCAAGGTCGAGGCCATGGTGCGCGAAAACGTGATCGCCCAGCTTGCCAACATCCAGACCCACCCCTCGGTGCGCCTGGCCCTGGAAGAAGGCCGCGTGACATTGCATGGCTGGATCTACGACATCGAAAGCGGGCTGATCGAGGCCTTCGATGGCGGTACAGGCACATTCGTATCCCTAGCCCACAACCCCGAAGTACACGCCGTTTCCCATCAACCCAAGCGCGTTGCCTAAGTATTTTTCAACCAAGGAGAAACACCATGATCCAATCGCAAATCAGCCAGAACACCCGCCTTGCCCTGAGCGAAGTCATCCTTCTGGCCAAAGCCCGCAAAGACCTGTCGTTCTCCCAGATCACCGAAGGCACCGGCTTGTCCGAAGCGTTCGTCACCGCAGCACTGTTGGGCCAGCACCCGTTGCCGGCGAGCGCCGCCCAGGTGGTGGGTGACAAGCTCGGCCTCGACGCTGACGGCATCGCACTGCTGCAGACCGTGCCACTGCGCGGCAGCATTCAAAATGGCGTCCCGACCGACCCGACCATCTACCGCTTTTACGAGATGTTGCAGGTGTACGGCACCACCTTGAAGGCGCTGGTTCATGAAAAGTTCGGCGACGGCATCATCAGTGCCATCAATTTCAAGCTGGACATCCAGAAAGTCGAAGACCCCGAGGGTGGCTCGCGCGCGGTGATCACCCTGGATGGCAAATACCTGCCCACCAAACCGTTCTGATCTGGCTGCAACACATGGGCTCGGCCGCAATGTTGCGGCCGAGCCACAACCTGAAGGTGATCAAAATTGAAAGCGTTGTTCGCATTGATACTAGGCGGGCTGTGTAACGTGGCGATGGCGACCGACGTCGAGCAACAGGTCGAGCAGGCACCGGTTGAACAATACAGCTACTCCCGGCACCTCGATATCGCTCGCGTCATTTCCATGAGCCAGGTACCTGATGTCTGCGAGGTGGTACCCGCTCGCATGACGTACGAAGACTCCCAAGGCAATGAGCATGTGCTTGAGTACCGCGTGATGGGCAATGGTTGCTCGAATAACTGAGCCCGGCCTTCGCAGCGCGGCCGCACTCTATATGAGGACTGAAGTTGATGGACCTTATCTTTCGCAATGTACGCATTGACGACGCCCAGCCACTGGTAGATGTGGCCGTGCAAGCAGGCAAAATCGCCGACATCGCGCAGCACATCGCCACCACCGCAGCGCACGAAATCCAAGGCGACGGCAAAGTGCTTGTTGCCGGGTTTGTCGAAGGCCACCTGCACCTGGAAAAAGCCAACGTGATGCACCGCAAGGCCAACCGTTCCGGCACCTTGAAGGAAGCGATCGCCGTCACCGCCGAACTGAAGCCCACACTGACCCGTGAGGATATCCGCGAACGTTCGATCCAGGTGCTGCGCGCACTGGTTCAGGCCGGTACCACGCATGTACGTGCCCATGCCGAGTTCGACCCCGCCCAAGGCTTCACCGGGCTCGAAGTGGTGCTGGAGTTGCGCGAGCAGTTCCGAGAGGTGATCGACATCCAGGTCGTGGCCTTTCCGCAAGAAGGCATTCTCAAGCTGCCTGGCATGCAGGCCATGATGGCCCAGGCAATGGAGATGGGCGCCGATGTGGTGGGCGGCATTCCCTACAACGACGTGTCGCCGCTGGAGCACATTGATTTCGTCTTTGACTTGGCCAAGCGCTACGGCAAAGACATCGACTTGCACCAGGACTTCGCCGATGACGCCGAGCACATGACCATCGAGTACGTGGCACGTCGAACCATTGCCGAAGGCTACCAAGGACGGGTCTGCGTTGGGCATCTGACCAGCCTGGCCGCTGCCTCGCCAGCGCGACAGGCACAAGTGATTGCGTTGCTACGTGAGGCCGACATCAGCGTGATGTGCCTGCCCGCCACCGACCTGCACCTGGGAGCTCGGGGTGACAGTCACAATGTCAGACGCACCCTGACACCGGTGCGTGCACTGCGCGACGGCGGTGTCACGGTTTGCCTGGCCACCAACAACATCCGCAACGCATTCACACCGTATGGCACTGGCGACCTGCTGCACATTGCGCAACTGGCCATTCCCGCGTGCCACTTGGGCGGCGCGGATGATCAGGCCACCGTGTTGTCGATGCTCACGACCAACCCTGCCAAAGCGTTGGGCTTGAAACGCCACGGTTTGGCGGTGGGCAATGATGCCGACGTGGTGATGGTGGATTGCCGGGCTGTGGCCGATGTCATTCTCGACCTGCCGACACGGCTGATGGTACTCAAGCGCGGCAGCGTGGTGGCAACCGCTGAGCACCGCAGGTCAGTCGCATTCTGAGGCCATCGGGGAGTGTTCCAGGGCATGCTCATCCTGCGTCTCCCAGCCCATTATGCGAAGCCTTTTCGATCCATCTCCGATACTGGCGAGTACGAACGGCCATGGAGAGCTGTTGCAAGATCAGCGCGCGTACTGGTGAAACACTCGGGTCGGGCTTTTTAGCTCGGCTGAGTTTGCGCAATTGGTACTTCACTACTGCCATGTTCGCCAAGGCTGCCAGGGCTTTGTTTTTCCAGGTGATCGGCGGCAATTGCGGGGCATTTTCCTTGCCTTGCAGCCAGTCACGAGGCAAATGCGGATCGATGGCCAACGCGGTTCCGATGCCCACCATGTCCACACCACGCTGCACGACGCTTTCGGCCACCGGGCGGCGACGTATACCGCCGGTGACCATCACCGGCATCCTGGCGACGGTCTGGATCTCACGGGCGAACTCGACGAAATATGCTTCGCGAGCCAGGGTACGGCCATCGCGCGCTTCACCTTGCATGGCCGGTACTTCGTAACTGCCTCCCGACAACTCCACCATATCCACGCCCAGGTCGTTGAGCCACCCAACTACCCTTTTCGCGTCATCGGCGCTGAAGCCTCCGCGCTGGAAGTCAGCCGAGTTGAGCTTGACCGCCACTGCAAAATCCGCAGAAACCACAGCCCTGACCGCCTTGACGATTTCGAGCAACAGGCGTGCCCTGTTTTCCAGAGCCCCGCCCCACTCGTCCGTCCTCTGGTTGGTCAACGGCGACAGAAACTGGCTCAGTAAATAGCCATGGGCAGCGTGGATTTCCACGCCAGTGAACCCTGCGCGCTCGCCGAGGCGTGCGGTATTCGCAAAGCGCTGGATAACCTCTTCGATCACGCCAGGGGTCATTGCATACGGCGTGACAAAATGCTTGGACATCTTGCCAAGCTCCAGCGGCACTGCTGAAGGTGCCCAGGTTTTTTGCCCAAGGTTGGCCTGCATCTGCCGGCCTGGGTGATTGATCTGCAACCAGAACTGCGCGCCGCCGGATCGCCCCACACGCGCCCAGCGCTTGAATTTGTGCAGTTGCTGGTCGTCCTGCAACACCACGCCACCCGGCCCGGTCATCGCGCGGCCGTCGACCATCACGTTGCCGGTGATGATCAGGCCGGCACCACCGTCGGCCCATGCTTGATAGAGACGCATCAGTGCTTGGGAAGGCGCCTGATCGGCGTCCGCCATGTTCTCTTCCATGGCGGCTTTGGCGATTCGGTTCTTGATGGTCGAACCGTTGGGAAGCATCAGGGTGTCGAATACGTTCATGGGCAGTCCTCAACTGAAGATGAGGCCACCTTAAGATTAAAGTAAACTTTAAGGTCAACAGCTTTTTCAGGTTCATCGCACCAGCCCCTGGCAAGCTCGCTACCTGATCGACATGTATACCCTGATCCTGGCCGACAGCTGTCTTGCCAGCCCTGTCACGGCGCCCGCCGGGACGCGGATTTTACTGCACGCTTGCCTGAGGCTTGGCCAACCCCTTCTTCACGCAAACGATTGATCAGCATTTGCGCATTTTCCGCACACTCCATACCTTCGGGCTTACCCTCGATGCCTTGGATGACGAGAAGAAGCTGCGCTTTGTTCTGCGCTAGCCGGCGCTGCAGAACACCAATTTCCTCAACCTTTTGCTTGAGTCCACTGAGCAACTGGTCGTGGTGCCAGCCGCTGGCATTCGTCGGCATCAGTTGCCGTATTTCTTCCAATGAAAACCCCGCCGCCTGCGCTCCGGTGATAATCTCCAGCACCCATTGGGTCTCAGGCGCGTAGTCCCTGTAGCCATTCGCTTTGCGCTCGACAGATCTGATCAAGCCGCTTGCCTCGTAGAACCGGATGCGTGACGGTGCCAACCCGCTGATTTTCGCCAGTTCGCCAATTCTCATAACCCACCCTGAAAATGCTATCGACCCCGAGTTGACTTTAAAGCTGGAGTCATCGGTCAGCCAAGCGAATCAGTATTGCCTGGGGCCCGCCTACGTCATATTACTTTCACTGCGCGGCCGATGAACTTGACCGGGCCTGTTGGAGCACCAGTAGGAGAGCCCCCCGCTTTCTCAAGGGTCAGCTCGAACAACTGGTTCGGCTCAAGCGCAGGCAAGCGCCTCAGCGGCACGCGGTACTGTTCGCCCGGTTTGACCAACCCCAGCGAAACAGGTGCGCGCCACTGCTCGCCCTTGGTCCAGAACTGCAAGGTCATGCCTTCGGGCACATCGTCCACGCCAAGGGGGATCAGTTCGATCATGCTGGCATCGTTGGCTTGCACTACCCAACCCGGGGCCTGGCCCGACGGCGCCACGAGCACCACCATGTAGGTGGTCACAGGCGGCGCCTTGGTCAACAGCGCCAAGGCCAGAAGCAAGCTTGCTGCAAGCCCCGCAGCGCTCAAGCCCTGCCAGAGTCCAAGCCGCTGCCACCAGCCAGCGCGTGGATGCACTGGCGGGTAAGCCTCTTCAAGGCTGCGCTCGATCCGGCCCCACAAGCGGTGGCTTGGCGTGACGGGTTCAACTTGCGTGGTCAGTTCAAGCAGGCGGGCCTCCCAGGCATCAACTGCGGCTTTTACGGCCGGCTCCGTTTTCAACCGGTCCTGCATGGCAGCACGCTGCTCGCCACTCAAGGTACCCAGCACATACTCGGCTGCCAGGTCGTCCAGGTCCTCGGCGCTCTCATCACCCGGGGTACGCTTCATGTCATGCACTCCCGCAGGGCCTTCAGGCTTCGCTTGATCCATGCCTTCACGGTGCCCAACGGCGCACCCAGCAGGGTTGCGATTTCGGCATTGCTGCAACCATCCACATACGCATGCAGGATGCAACGCTGGGGAGCGGGTTGCAGTTGCTCAAGGCAGCGATAGATTTTCGCCGAGCCTGACCATAGTTGCAGGTCGTCCAGCTCCGGGGCCAGGGTTACAGCCGCGATCACGCCAGGCTCGCCCAGGTCGGTTTCCCAGCGGCCGTCACGCACGAAGTTCAGCGCCAGGTGACGGGTGATGCTGTACACCCAGCCTCGGGCTGAACCGCGCGATGGGTCATAGCTGGCAGCACGTGTCCAGATACGCACAAAGGCATCGTGAACGATGTCCTCCGCGCTCGCCTGATCGCGCACGATGCGCCGTGCGACGCCCAGCAAACGTGCCCCCTCATGCTCATAGAGCGCCTGCAAGGCGTGGCGGTCTCCTTGGGCACAAGCGGCAAGACAGCCCTCGAAATCAAATGGAACAACGGGCGAATTCAAAATGGGGCGTTCCTTCATCATGAAACCTGGACGGTGCCCTGGCTTAGCAGCCTGGGGCACGTCCAGCAGCGTAGATGATCAATCGCTGGCGTGCCGCTCAAGCCCTCGTCACTTGGCGGACCAGAACACGTAGTCCGCCTGGTACTTGACCCTCTGCTGCGCGCCTTTGCTCTGCGCCGTACAGTCCACAGAAGGCGCTACGCCACCGCGAGTCGCCAGGCGCTGGATGTAGCTGACTCCTTGCATCGCGCCATTGCCCTCGGCAGGGTTGGCCTTGACCAGTTGATACGGGATATCGCCTTTGGCCACCGGGGCGACGGCAAGCTGGGTGCCGGTCACTTTCGAACCGTCCTTGGCCTGCCAGGTGGCCGGAGGACCAAAATAGTCACCTACAGGTTTGCCGCTGCGATCATTGAGCACCGCCTTGGGGCCGACGAAGGTCCACTCCGTCTGGCCTGGCGCATTGGCCTTGTCGCGGCATTCGTAGGTGATCTCACCGACACCGACGGTTTCCAGCATGATGGCGTGGCCATCGGGAACCTTGACCGCCTCCGGGACGCCCGACTGGGCATGGGCGGGGGCAGATGCCAGTACAAGGCAGGCGGCGAGCAGGGAGAAAGCGGGCTTGATGATCATGGGGCGAACTCCGTGGGGGTCATGGGTCAGGCAATCACCGACTGCCTGATAAGAACTACCCATCGGGTGCCGTTCTGGATGCACCGGCTCAACAATAATTTTGCATGCGCGTTATCGATACCGTGCTGACAGCGAAGCAGGCGTGCCACGGTCGACTGATCACGCCGGGGCGGTTACGCTGGCGTTTTCCACCTGCACGGAAGCGCCAGTGAAAGAGTCATACCAAGGAAGCTGCTTGTGCGCAGCGGTCAGTTACCTGCTGCTTACCACGCCAAAAGCTGTGAGCCACTGCCATTGCAGCCAGTGCCGCAAAGGGCACGGGGCAGCATTCGCTTCATACGGCAGCGTTCCGCGTAGCATGCTGCGCATCCTTCGTGGCGCCACCAGTATCAAGACCTATGCGTCTTCGCCGACGGTGGTGCGGGAATTTTGCGTAGAGTGCGGCTCGACCTTGTTCTGGTCACGCTCCGAAGGTGAGTTTGCCGACTGGGTTTCGATAGCACTTGGCACGCTTGATACACCGTTCCTGCCCAAGAAGCAGAAACATCTGCACGTCGACTCTGCTGCCCCTTGGTGCTTTCCGTTCATCCCGTCTGATTGCAAGAGCAGATCAGTTGACCGCTGAGTTCGATGCAACGGCGCTGCCATCCACGGTGGCGTCAGGATAATCCGCAACAGAGCAATCACGGCTAGGCACCTCGATGCCTGAACAACGGATGCTAGCGCTCACCGCACCCTCCGGAGACTTCGCTCGTTGACTGACTCACAGCACAGCCCTGCCTATGCAAAACGGTTCGAAGCCGTGCTTGCCTACATCGACAGCCACCTCGAAGGTGACCTGTCGGTGAATGCCTTGAGCCGCATCGCCAACTTTTCGGCGTTTCACTTTCACCGGCAGTTCACGGCATACATGGGCGTTCCGGTTTCACGGTATGTGCAACTGATGAGGCTTCGACGTGCGGCGCACCAACTGGTCGCCTCGCCCGCAACACCCGTTCTGGATGCCGCATTCGGCGCCGGCTTCGAAAGCCCCGAAGCCTTTTCCAGGGCGTTCAAGCGTGCGTTCGGCATGGCGCCGAGCGTGTTCGCCAAGGCGCCGAACTGGCAGGCCTGGAGTGCGGTATTCGTTGTTCCACGCCTTTGCAGGAGTATCACCATGCAGATCCGTATAGTGGAGTTCGCCGAAACCCGCGTGGCCGCGCTCGAACACCGAGGGCCGCCCAGCCTGGTCGGTGAAAGCGTTGCGCGTTTTCGCCAATGGCGCATAAACAGCGGCCAGTCGCCGGTGGCCAGCAGCCGCACCTTCGGCATCCCCTACGACAACCCCGATACCACCCCGCCCCACGACTTTCGCTTCGCCGTTTGTGGGGAGATGAACGAGGCCGTGCAGCCCAATGAGTTCGGTGTGCATGAACGGGTTATACCGGCGGGCCGTTGTGCCGTGATTCGGCATAGCGGCTCGCCTGACTACATTGGCGAAACCATCTACCCGCTGTACCGGGACTGGTTGCCGTCGAGCAATGAAGAACTGCGCGACCATCCGTTGTTCTTCCAATACCTGAGCGTGTATCCGGAAACGCCACTGGAGCAGTGGGAAACGGATATCTATGTGCCGCTGAAGTAGGCCGGGCCAAGGGTGGCAGCAGCAGCCAGCCACTCAAACAACTGCCGAGCAGCCGCGCCCAAAGGCCGGTCGTTACTATGGACCAGGTAATAGTTTTTCCCAGTCAGCAGGACATGGGGGAACAGCTGTACCAAACTGCCCTGCGCCACGTCGTCCTCCACCAACCAAGGGCTGGTCAGCACAATGCCCTGGCTGCGCCGTGCAGCATCGATGGCCATTTCCGACTGATCGAAACGCAAGTCGCTCTTCAACCTGTCGAAGGACATTCCGACTTGCCCTAACCATCGCGACCAATTGGCGTGAGAGGTGGTATAGAGCACCGTCGCGCGTACCATGTCCTCGATGACGGACAGTTGCAGACGCTCGCGGTATTCAGGGCTGCAATAGACGCGAGCTTCATCACGCAGCAGCAACTTCACCTGGAGGTCGAGGGCTTGGCCGTCGAAATGGCGTACGGCCAGATCATAAGTGCCCGACTGAAAGTCGACAGGCGCCACGGATGCGCTCACGTGAAGCTTCAACTCTGGATACGAACGGGTCAGGTCAGGCATCCGGCGGGCAAACCAAGTGTTCGCGAACGCGGGTGGCAGGCTCAGATGCACGTCGAATTCGCCGCTGCGCTGCAGCGCAAGATTGGCGTGTTCAAGCTGCTGAAGCGCTGGCTTGACTTGCGCCCAATAGCGCAGTGCTTGTTCGGTCGGCTGTAGCCTGCGCACGCTGCGCACGAACAGAGAGGTACCCAGCCAGTCTTCCAGCTTGCGAATCTGTTGTCCCACCGCCCCAGGCGTAACGAACAGTTGCTGAGCTGCCAGTACCGCACTGCCGGTGCGCATGACAGCGTCGAAACAGACAATGGCCTTCATCGGGGTATCGGCTCGCATAGCGTAGTTTTTCTCTTTCATACCGTCACGAGAGATGATTTGTACCGGGTTGGCCATCTCACCACAATCACCTCAGCAATCTTGCCGGCCCGAGGGGTACAACACGTGAACGTTCTGATTATCCATGCCCATCCCGAACCTTGCTCCTTCAATGGCGCCATGACCCGGACTGCGGTGCGTACGCTTACCCGGCTAAACCATGAAGTGCGGGTAAGTGACCTTTATGCCATGGGCTGGAACGCCGTACTGCAGGCAGAGGATTTCTCCGAGCGGGTCGATGGGCACTTTTTTGACCCCGCCACGGAGCAGGCGCACGCTCAGGTTACTGCGACGGTATGTAGCGAGGTTAAGGCCGAGCAGGACAAGGTCGCATGGGCCGAGCTGGTGATTTTCCAGTTTCCGATGTGGTGGTTTTCCATGCCAGCCATGCTCAAGGGCTGGGTTGATCGTGTCTTGAGCCGCGGTTTCGCCTATTCCACCGGGCGCAAGTACGATACCGGACACCTCAAGGGCAAATGCGCAATGCTCAGCCTCACCACAGGTACCGCAAGCACCCTGTACGCACCCAACGGCATTGACGGTGATCTGCACCACATTCTCTGGCCCATTCACAACGGCATACTGGCGTACACCGGTTTTACCGTGCTCCCCCCCTTTGCCGCGTGGATGCCCGCCCAGGTCAGCCAACAGCAACGGGAGGATTATCTGCTGCAGTATGCCGAGCGGCTATCACGGCTGGGCGATATGCAACCGCTGTTCTTTCATCCACGGCAGGATTACGACGAGCATCAACAGCTCAAGCCAGGCATACCCGCCCGTTCGGGCGTCCAGTGGAATCCCCGCGCTGGCCAGACCTTCGAAGCGTCTGCGAGCAAGAATTTTGATAGTGCTGCAAATGGAGAATCATCGTGAAGGGCTATTGGATCATTTTCGGTGCCGAGGTAAACGACGCCGATGCACAGCAGGAATATGGCCGACTGTGGGCACCCATCAGTGAGAAGTACAATGCCAAGGTCAAGGTTCTGAAGCCTGGGACATTGGTCGAGGCCCAATCCAGCCAGCGCGTGCTTGTGGTCGAGTTCCCTAGCTACGCGCAAGCCAAGAACTGTTATAGCGATCCTGATTACACCGCCGCAAAACAGTTCGCGCTTCGCGCCTATTGCCGCGAACTGATCATTATTGAAGGCGATCTCGCCTAGCCTCATCGCTAGGGGAGACTATCGGCGTCAGGGCCCAGAGCTTTCCGGGATACTGAAGGCGAGCGACCTCATTGCTGTAGTGCCGCGTCGCTTAGCGGCGGATGTCGATAGTCTCGTCATGCTTTAGCCAGTTTGTGGCCAGCCCCCTCCGGCCCTTCTCGTCGTTTTGTTCAAACCTGAGCTAGCTGCTCCCGGGCGAACGTCTGGGCTTCTTGGTAGACTAATACACCTTTTTCTTGAGGCAGATCTGGACGGTATAGCTCACCGTCCCAGCAGCCTTTTTCCTTGCTCTGATAGTTGCCATGGTTTTCGGTGGTACAAGCGTGATTGGCATTGGTACATCGTACCAGTGCGCAACCAAAAAGCGCCCAAAACCCCGAAAAATGGTACCAAAATGCGTAGACCAGAATGCCCCTAGAATTAGCCCCAAAGCCAGAAACCACGCGCCCTGAGCCGTCACGCCGCTTCAGCGTTGCACCGATGATGGACTGGACAGACCGCCACTGCCGCTTCTTCCTGCGCCTGCTCTCCAGTCAAACCTTGCTCTACACCGAAATGGTCACCACCGGTGCCCTGCTGCACAACGACGCCCACCGTTTCCTGCGCCACGATGCCTCCGAGCACCCGCTGGCCCTGCAACTGGGCGGTAGCGTACCCGCCGACCTCGCAGCCTGTACACGCCTGGCCGAGGACGCGGGCTATGACGAGGTCAACCTCAATGTCGGCTGCCCGAGCGACCGGGTGCAGAACAACATGATCGGCGCTTGCCTGATGGCTCACCCGGCGCTGGTGGCCGATTGCGTGAAGGCCATGCGGGATGCGGTGTCGACACCGGTGACGGTCAAGCACCGTATCGGCATCAATGGCCGCGACAGCTACGCCGAACTGTGCGATTTCGTCGGACAGGTACGTGAGGCTGGGTGCCGGAGTTTTACCGTGCACGCGCGTATCGCGATTCTGGAGGGGCTGTCGCCGAAGGAAAACCGCGAGGTTCCGCCCCTGCGCTATGACGTAGCGGCGCAGCTGAAGGCGGACTTCCCGGACCTGGAAATCGTGCTCAATGGCGGGATCAAGACCCTGGCAGAATGCCAGGCCCACCTTGAAACCTTCGATGGTGTGATGCTGGGGCGTGAGGCGTATCACAACCCTTACCTGCTGGCCGAGGTGGACCAGCAGCTGTTTGGCAGCGATGCGCCGGTGGTCAGCCGTAGCGAGGCGTTGGCGCAGTTGCGGCCATATATCGTGGCGCACATGGAAAGCGGTGGCGCGATGCACCACGTTACCCGGCATATTCTGGGGCTGGCCCAAGGGTTCAAGGGGGCGCGGCGCTTCCGTCAGTTGCTGTCGGCGGACATTCACAAGGCGGCGCAGCCGCTGGCAGTGTTTGACCAAGCGGTGGAATTGCTGCAAGGCCGGTGATACTACCCGTGCACGCGACCCGGCGGTTCCTACAGACGATCGTGCGAGCTTGAGAATTGCAGTATGTGGAACCTCAAGGCAGCCGGGCACTCGAATCTTCACCTTATGTACAGCCCTTCGTGGGCAAGCCCGCTTCTACAGGCCCTTGAGCGGCTGTCGGGGCTCGGGTAATGTCGAGTAAATGCACAGGACAGAGCACGCCCATGACTTCCAAGCTGGAACAACTGAAGCAGTTCACCACCGTGGTCGCCGACACCGGGGACCTGGACGCCATCACCCGGCTGAAGCCGGTCGATGCCACCACCAACCCGTCCCTGCTGCTAAAGGCCGCCGCCATCCCGGGCTACGCCGACCTGCTCAAGCAGGTGAAGGCCGATGCCAAGGGCAATGTCGACCTGGCCTGCGACAAGTTCGCGGTCGCCGTGGGTTCAGGCATTCTCAAGGTCATTCCGGGGCGTATCTCCACCGAGGTGGATGCTCGCCTGTCGTTCGATGAACCGGCGCTGCTGAACAAGGCCCGCCAGCTGATCGGGCTGTATGACGCGGCCGGGGTCTCCAGAGACCGCGTGCTGATCAAGCTGGCCTCCACCTGGGAAGGCATCCGTGCTGCCGAGCAGCTGGAGAAGGAAGGCATCCAGACCAACCTCACCCTGCTGTTCTCCTTCGCCCAGGCCCAAGCCTGTGCCGATGCAGGGGTGTTCCTGATTTCGCCATTTGTGGGCCGTATCTACGACTGGTACAAGAAGAGCACCGGCACGGATTATGTGGGCGCCGACGACCCAGGCGTGCAGTCGGTGACGCGCATCTATGACTACTACAAGGCCAATGGCTACGACACCGTGGTCATGGGCGCCAGCTTCCGCAATATCGGCCAGATCGAACAACTGGCGGGCTGCGACCGCCTGACCATCAGCCCTGAACTGTTGCAGCAGTTGAGCGATGACCAGGGTGAACTGCCGCGCGTGCTCAAGCCAGGCAATGCCGGCGAGGCCAAGCAGCAGCTGAATGAAAGCCAGTTCCGCTGGGCAATGAACGAAGATGCCATGGGCACCGAGAAGCTGGCCGAGGGTATTCGCCAGTTTGCGCGGGACCAGGAAAAACTGGAGAAGTTGATGGCTGAAAAAGCCTGACACATATCGAATTTGCCTGACGGGCGGGAAGTGTTCAGCATTTTCCGCCCGTTTTTGTTTGCTATCGTTTCCGCGCCAGGCTTTAGCATTTTCTTGAATCCAAGGGCCCTTTCGCGGGCAAGCCCGCTCCCACAGGTAAAGTGCAGCCCTTGAGTGCAGTGCCGTACCTGTGGGAGCGGGCTTGCCCGCGAAGGGGTCGACTAGCCTTCAGAGCTGTTGATGACCCCATCCTTGCCCCTTGTACTCACCGGCCCGGTACTGCGCCGCCTGGAACCCCAGCGCCTGGCCATCTGGCTGGTCGCAACCCAACCGCTGCAACCCGAATTCATCTTCCCGGCAAGCGAGGCCAAGGTGGATTGCCAGGTCGTCCCCGTCGGCCAGCACGCTTTCATTCACCTGCTGGAAATCCACTTCGCCAACCCCCTGCCCTGCAACCAGCAGCTCGACTACGACCTGCTCATCAACGGCCAGGGTATCGCGGGCTGGGCGCCGCACCTGCTCTACCCCGGCACCCAGCGCCCGAGCCTGGTACTGCGCGACCGTCTCGACCACTTGCTGCACGGTTCTTGCCGCAAGCCGCACCACCCCGCTGCCGATGGCTTGCTGTGCGCTGACCGCCTGCTGCAGGCCTGCGAGCAGCCTGAAGATCGCCCGGCCGTGCTGCTGATGACCGGCGACCAGGTGTACGCCGACGATGTCGCCGGCCCGATGCTGCGTGCTATCCATAGCCTGATTGAGCGCCTGGGCCTGTTCGACGAGCAGCTGGATGGCGCCGTGGTTGCCGACAGCCAGGCGCTGTACCAGCACCCGGCCAGCTACTACCACCGCGCCGACCTGCTGCCGGCGCAGGAAACCAACGACACCTTGCGCGAGCGTTTTTTTGGCGGCAAGCGCAAGCCGATCTTTTCGTCCAGCAACGCCGACAACCACCTGGTGACCTTCGCCGAGGTCATGGCCATGTACCTGCTGGTGTGGTCACCCGTGCCGTGGCAGCTGGTGGACATGGCGATGCCCAGCGGGCTGACCGACCAGCGCCAGGCACGTTATCGACAGGAGCTGCCGCTTATCCAGGGGTTTGCCGGGAACCTTGGCCAGGTGGCGCGGGTGATGGCCCACCTGCCCTGCCTGATGATCTTCGACGACCACGACATCACCGACGACTGGAACCTCTCGGCACAGTGGGAAGAAACCGCCTACGGCCACCCCTTCTCGCGGCGGATCATTGGCAACGCACTGCTTGGCTACCTGCTGTGTCAGGCCTGGGGCAACGATCCGGACAGCTGCAAGCCCCTGGTCAGGCAATGCCAGGCCTTGTGCAGCCAGGCCCGCGATGAACTGATCGGCGAACTGCTGCGCTTTCAGGGCTGGCAATTCAGCTTGCCGACAAACCCTCCCTTGCTGGTACTGGACACCCGTACCCGCCGCTGGCGCAGCGAAAGCAACCTGGCCAAGCCGTCCGGCCTGCTTGACTGGGAAGCGCTGAGCGAGTTGCAGCAGGCCCTGCTCGACCACCCGTCAGCGGTGATTGTCTCGCCTGCGCCAATTTTTGGCGTGAAGCTGATCGAGACTGTGCAGAAGGTGTTCAGCTGGCTGGGCTACCCGCTTTTGGTGGATGCCGAAAACTGGATGGCCCACCGGGGTGCGGCGCAGGTCATCCTCAACATCTTCCGCCACTCGCGCACGCCGGGGCACTACGTGGTGTTGTCCGGGGATGTGCACTATTCGTTCGTCTATGAAGTGCTGATCCGCCACCGCCAGCGCAGCCCGCATTTGTGGCAGGTGACCAGCAGCGGGATCAAGAACGAGTTCCCCCGGCGCCTGCTGGATGTACTCGACCGGCTCAACCGCTGGCTGTATGCACCGCGCTCGCCGCTGAACTGGTTTACCAAGCGCCGGGAGATGGAAGTGGTGCCGCGTACGCCCAGCCACAGCAAGGCCGGGGAGCGTTTGTGGAACGGTGCGGGGCTGGGGCAGGTGTTCTTTGATGAGCAGGGGCGGCCGATGCGGGTGTATCAGCTCGATGCGGGTGGGGGTGAGGCTACCGAGTTTACTGGCTGAGTCTGGTCTTCAGTCTGTGCTGGCCTCTTCGCGGGTAAACCCGCTCCCACAGGAATCGTGGGCCTGTCAGACCTGTGCAGATCCCTGTGGGAGCGGGTTTACCCGCGAAAGGGCCGGCACAGGTTAACGATCAGGTCCGCTCCAGCGCATTGACCAGGTCATGGAAGGCTTCGCGGTTGGAGTCGTTCAGGCCCATGAGGATCTTGTGCGCCTCCAGCACCTTGGAGCGCACCACCTCTTCGTTCTGGTCCTGCGACGGCAGGTCGGTCAGGCACTCGGGGCACGGAATCGGGCGATCGACGATGTTGAACACCTGATCGAAACCCATCGACTGCAACAACCGGGAAATGTCCGGGTTGGTGGTGACCACGGTCGGCAACAGGCCTACCTTCTGCCGCGACAGGATCGACAGCTTGGCCAGCAGGCCCAAGGTGGTGCTGTCGATACTCTCGGTTTCGGTCAGGTCGATGACAATCGCCGAGAAGTTCAACGCCGTGAATATCTTCTCGATCGTCGCATCCAGCGCCGAACACAGGGTCAGGCGCACTTCACCGACGAACTTCAATACGAAGGTACCACTCTGCTCGGCGAACTGGATTCTACCGGTACTCATTGAAGGTTCCTGCTCAACACCAATAGGGCGATATCATCCGGCATATCCCCAAGCGTAGCTAATCCGAATCGTTGACGCAGCCCATCCAGGCTGCCACCTGCTGCCTTGACGATCTCCGGCAAGGCAGCCTCTTTATCTTTGAGCGTGTCACCCGGCAAAAGGTCCAGAATGCCATCGGACATCAGGCTGAGGCTGAACTGAGGTGGCAGCTCCACCACCAAGTCCTGGTAGGTAGCCTCGTCGAACAGCCCCACCGGCAGGCCACGGCCTTCCAGGTAACGGGTATGCCCGGGGGTATGCAGCACGGGCAGCGGCAAGTGGCCACCCACGGCGTAGGTCAACAGACCAGCCTCTTCGTCGATCACCCCGCCAACCATGGTCACGTGCTTGCCCAGCTTGCTATTGATCAGGCCGCGGTTGATGTGGCTGAGCACTTCGGACGGTTTGAACTCGCGCATCCTGCTGCGCTTTAGCTCAAACATGAGCCGCGTGGTCATGAATTTCAACAGCACGGTGACAAAGGCCGACGACGCGCCATGCCCGGATACATCGGCGAGGTAGAAGGCAATGCGCCGCTCGTCGACGCGGAAGTAATCGACAAAATCACCCGACAGGTACAACGACGGGATGATCTGGTGCTCGAAGGCGAACTCGCCAGCTACCCAGGGGCTTTCCGGCAGCATGTTCATCTGTACCTGGCGACCGGCGGTCTGGTCCTCCTGCAGCAGGTGCAGGCTGGCTTCCAGTTCGCGGTTGGCCGTTTCGAGCTTGTCGCGGTAGCGTTGGTTTTCCAGCACCAGGCGCGAGCGGTCGAGGGCGCGGCGCACCGAATGCTCAAGCACGGCCAGATCTTCCAGCGGCTTGATCAGGTAGTCGGCGGCGCCCAGACGCAAAGCTTCCACCGCATCGCTCATGACACCGGCACCAGAAACCACGATCACCGGCAACTGCGGCGCACGCTCGCTGACCTGACGGATCAGTTCGAGGCCGCCCATCTGCGGCATGCGCAGATCGCAGATCACGAGGTCGGGCTGGTGTTCTTCGAAGACCTGAAGCCCCTGCTGGCCATTACCGGCCTGCAGGACGCTGAAGCCACTGTCTTCAAGATAGGCGGCGAGGCTCGCACGGACCACGTCGTCGTCATCGATAATCAGCAGCGTTGCACTGGTTTTCTGCATGTGGGCGAACGGCGCCGATTTGGGTGGGTGCAGCGGTGTCGGCAAAGCAGACGGCCAGCTACGGGAATTCTCTGTGGTCACACTCTACTTGAGTTGTAGGACAAGAACACCTGCCCGGCAACTGTTCAGAGGTACCTTGTAAGGCGCAGACGGTACTCCCATCCGGCAGGCGTTTCAAGCATGCGAGGGTCGACCTCGCCGCTCTTTACAGGGCAAATCACTGGGAGTTATAAGAAAGTCGACCAGCGTACCCCGATGGGAAGGATGCAGCATGCCGCACACACCCTCCAGCCACAGCGAAAAACGCGATTTCATCCGCATGCGCATCGATACCGCGGTCAGCCTGCTGCATGAGGGCCAGGTGATCGCAGCCGTGTGCCTGGACCTGTCCAGCAGCGGCATGCAAGTGCAGGCGCCGCAACGCTTCCAGGTGGGGGATCATATCGAGGTGCGGATCGAGTCCGACCACCCGGCCCTGAAAGGGCTGCATGCCAGCACCGAAGTGGTATGGATTGCCGACCAGCCGGGTGGGCAGCAGAAGTTCGGGCTGCGCGTGCTGGCCATGCATTGAAAAGGGGCCTGAAGCGGCCCCTGTTCACAGATCAGAAGTCATCTTCGACTTCGCCATCCTTGACCTTGAACTCGCGGTTCTGCAGGTAGGCGTTACGAATGAAGATGTACTTGTCACCCTGTATCAGCTTCTCGGCAGAGAGCAGGTCGGCACGCGTGTCGATCACGTCCAGGGCAAAGATCGAATTGCGCGTCGGCACATGGTCGATGTAGCGGTAAGGCTTGGTGTAGCTGTCCGGGTACTTGGCAACGCCGTCACGCACCGTGCTTGGCCCCAGCAGCGGGATGACCACGTACGGGCCGCTCGGCACACCCCAGTAGCCCAGGGTCTGGCCGAAGTCTTCGTCATTGCGCTGCAGGCCCATCTTGGTGCCCACGTCGAAGAAACCGCCCAGGCCGAAGGTGGTGTTGACGATCAGCCGCGCCGTATCCACCCCCGCAGCATGAGGCTTGAGCTGCAACACGTCGTTGGCCAGGTTGGTCACATCACCCAGGTTGCGGAAGATGTTGTGGATGCCATCTTCAAGGAACTGCGGAGTGACCGCCTGGTAGCCCTTGGCCAATGGCTTGAGGGCATAGGTGTCGAGGGTATCGTTGAAGCGGAAGATCGGCCGGTTGACCGCTTCCCAGGGATCTTCCTCGGTGGCTGCCTGGGTGGCTGCCACGGGCGCCAGCAGCATGCTGGCGCAGACACAGGCCTGGGTGACTCGTTCGATCACACTGGCACCGATCCTACGCATAGATGTCTCTCCATCGAATTTCTCGGCCGCAAACGCAACGGGTCGCGCTGCTGGTAAGGCGGCAGTATAGAGGCTTGCGGCCTGATAAACAGCTTTACACATGTTTGCTCAATATTTTGTGAACAACTGTTGCAAGGGCGCCGATGTCACAGGGCGGTAACAATCACCGAATAGCCTGCGGACTATTTGGGGGAAGTTGCCATGGACGCTGCACCCGCCTTCACTGCTGTGCTGTTCGGCTTGCGCGGCTGCCTGGTGCAGGCCGCCAATGGTAGCGCCCCCTCGCCCGCACCCGGCGCCCTGGCTACCCTCGCCAGCCTGCGCCAGCACCAGGTGCCATGCATCTGGCTGGATGACCTCAGCGCCACCCAAAGCAAGCGCCTGGCACACGTACTGCCCGACTGGCTGCCGGGGCATTCGGTAAACGGCGTACGCTGGCCGGCGCCCAACGCCTGTTGGCAGGCACTGATGACCCTGGACAGCCAACGCCTGGATGGCTGCGTACTGGTCAGCGGCGACCCGCGCCTGCTGCAGTCCGGGCTTAACGCGGGCTTGTGGACGGTGGGCCTGGCCGCCTGCAGCCCGTTCTGCGACCGCAGCTCGCGGCAATGGCAAGCCATGACCTCGCAGCAACAGGACGTGGCCCGTGGCAAGGCAACGCTGGAACTGTTCGGCCTGGGCGTGCACTCGGTAATCGACCACCTGGAGGCGCTGGACACCTGCCTGCAGGACATCGCCCAGCGCCGGCGCAAAGGTGAAAAACCCTGATACAGCACCTTTGACGCGGATCATGCAAAGCGGCGGCAGGTGGATTACGCTGAAGACAGGCCAGAACCTTTGCCGCTTCGCTGAGGTCCATGGTTTGCCAAGCCCTTGATGGAGAACTACCAATGCCTGCCCGCGAATTGCAAGAGCGCCTGAACAGCTTGCGCGAGCAACTGGACCGCAACGTACCGCTTACAGAAGAAGAGCTGACCACGTTGCACGAAGAGGCGCGTCAGATCGAGGCGCAACTGAAACTGGAGGAAGCCACGCCAGACAACAACCTGGTAGACAGCGTGCATCTGGCAATCGAACGCTTCGAGGCCGATCACCCGGACGCCACGGCAACTCTGCGCAGCATTGTCAACTCGCTGCACAGCATGGGGATCTGAAACAGCTGGGGCTGCTCGGCAGCCCATTCGCAGCACAAGGCTGCTCCCACAGGTTCAGCGCAAAACCCTGATCATGCGCTGAAACTGTGGAAGCGGCCTTGTGTCGCGAAAGCGGCGCAGAGCGCCCCCAACGTACTTGAGCCTTACTGCCGAACCAGCCGCTTGTTATCCGGGCTGATCGCCCCGGTGCTACGGTACGGGTTGATATCCAGCCCACCCCGGCGCACATACCGCGCATACACCGTCAGATGCTGCGGCTGCAGCAGGTTTTTCAAATCCAGGTAAATGCGCTCGACGCATTGCTCATGGAAGTCGGCGTGCTGTCGGAAGCTGATCAGGTAAGTCAGCAGGCTGGCGTGGTCCAGCGCCCTGCCCTTGTACTCGACCACCACGCTGCCCCAGTCCGGCTGGCCGGTTACCGGGCAGTTGGACTTCAGCAGGTGGCTGTGCAAGGTTTCTTCCACCACGTGCTCCGGGTTGCAGCGCAGCAGCTCTGGCTGCGGCTGCTCGTAGTTGCTGATGGCAACGTCCAGCGCATCGATGCACAGCCCCGGCAAGGCTTCCACGCCTTGGGCCTCGACTTCAGCCAAGGTACGAACCTTCACCCCCACCGGCTTGCCAGCCGCGGCAGACAGGTCTTTCTCCAGGCAGGCCTGCAATTCGCCCAGGGAGGCAAACACCGTCTGGTTCAGCGAGTTGAGGTACAGCTTGAACGACTTGGACTCGATGATGTTCGGCGAGTCGGCCGGGATGGCGAACTCGCCGATCGCCACCACCGGTTTGCCCGACGGCAGCAGCCAGCTCAGCTCGAAGCAGTTCCAGTAATCCACGCCCTGCCAGGGCAAGGTCTGCGCGGTGACGCCCAGCTCGGCCCACTTGGCAGTACGCGGGATCGGGAACAGCTGCTCCGGGGAGTAGGTGGCGATGTATTCGCTGGACTTGCCCAGCGGCGAGTGTTCGGCAGCAGGATGCATGGAAACTGACCTAGAGGTTCGAAATTGCCCCTAGTCTACCGGTTTTGCACCCTGCCTTGGAGCGCAAGTCACTCGATGGTCAACGCCCCGACCATGCCAGCCTGATAATGCCCCGGCACGTTGCAGGCAAACTCGATGGGCGCCGACTTGCGGAAGGCCCAGGTCAGCTCGGCGCGCTGGCCTGGCATGACCAGCACCGTGTTGCCACCACCGTGGCCATGGCCGCCGCCGTGATCCATCATCTGCCCGTGGTCCATGCCTTCGTGGTTCATGGCCTCGGTGAACATCTTGCCTTGCATGGCGACCATTTCCTTCTGGTGCTCGGCATGCATGGCCTTGTCACCCAGGTTGAATTCATGCGGCAGCTTACCCTCGTTGACCAGTACGAAGCGCACCGTCTCGCCGGCTTTTACCTGCAGGTTTTTGGGCTCGAAGGCGATGTCCTTGAGCACCACGTTGACCGTGCGGGTGGCTTTGTTCGCCGGGGCCGGCTCGCCAAAGGCGAAAGTTTGCGCCTCGCCGGCAAAGGTCGGCAGGCTGGCCAGGGCAAGGGCGGCGGCGATGAACAGGCGTTTCATGATGACTCCGGAAATGTACAACAGGATGAGGCCACCTTAGTCACGGGCGACTGGCAGCTACCTGACAGTGAGATTACAACTTTGTCAGCTTGGGCGTGCCTGCGCTTCGTCACGTATCATTTCAGCCACTACACCGCCTGCCTCCACAGGGCAGGTACAAACTTTCAGATTATGGACAGTGCATGAAACTGCTGATCGTCGAAGACCAGGCCCGCACCGGCCAGTACCTGAGCCAGGGCTTGAGCGAGGCCGGCTTCGCCACCGAGCTGGCCACCGATGGCGAAACCGGCCAGTTCCTGGCCCTGACCGGCGACCACGACCTGCTGATCCTCGACGTAATGTTGCCTGGCCGTGACGGCTGGCAGATCCTCCAGGCCGTGCGCCAGGCCGGCCTGGATACGCCAGTGCTGTTCCTCACCGCCCGCGATGCCGTCGAGGACCGCGTGCATGGCCTGGAGCTGGGCGCCGACGACTATCTGGTCAAGCCGTTCGCCTTTTCCGAACTGCTGGCCCGGGTGCGCAGCCTGCTGCGCCGTGGCACCAGCCCCAGCCAGGACACCACCCTGAACCTGGCCGACCTGCGCCTGGACCTGATCCGCCGCCGCGCCGAGCGCGCCGGCCAGCGCATCGACCTGACCGCCAAGGAGTTCGCCCTGCTCGAACTGCTGCTGCGCCGCCAGGGCGAGGTATTGCCAAAATCGCTGATCGCATCGCAGGTGTGGGACATGAATTTCGACAGCGACACCAACGTGATCGAAGTGGCGATCCGCCGCCTGCGCCTGAAAATCGACGACCCGCACCCGAACAAGCTGATCCACACCGTACGTGGCATGGGCTATGTGCTCGAAGAGCGCACGGAATGATGCGCAGGGTTTCCCTCGGCAGCCGTCTGGCCCTGTTGTTCGCCGCCTGCACCGCCGCCGTTTCGCTGGGCGCCGGCGTGTTGTTCAACCGGGCCAGCGAGCAGCACTTCGTCGAACTCGACCAGCAACTGCTGGACTCGCGCCTGTCACTGTTCCGTACGCAACTGGCTGGCATCACCACCCCAACCGAGCTGCAGGCAAGGCTGCCCGCCCTGCGCGATGAGCTGAGCCACCAGGCCGACCTGGCGCTGCGCATCAGCGGCAGCGACGGCACCACCTGGTTCGAAAGCCGCACCGGGCTACCGCAGGCACCGCTGCCCGCCGGGCTGGCCACCCTGCATGCACAAGGCACCGACTACCGCAGCGTGGCTGTGCACTTGGCGCAGGGCGCCGTGCAGTCGCCACAACTGGCCCTGTACCTCGACATCACCCACCACCAGCATTTCCTGCAGGGCATGCAACGCCTGATCTGGCTGACAGTCGGCCTTTCAGCGCTGGCCACCGCGCTGCTCGGCGCCTGGGCGGTACGCAGCGGCCTGCGTCCGTTACGGCAGATGGGCCAGGTGGCCGCCAGCGTGTCGGCACGCTCGCTCACCACACGCCTGCCGGTGGCGCAAATGCCCGAAGAGCTGGTCGAACTGGCCACCAGCATGAACGCCATGCTGCAGCGCCTGGACGATGCCTTCCAGCGCCTGTCGGCATTTTCTGCCGACATTGCTCATGAGCTGCGCACGCCGCTGTCCAATCTGCTAACTCATACCCAGGTTACCCTCACCCGCCCGCGCAGCCTTGAGGAGTACCGCGAAGCGCTGCATGGCAACCTGGAAGAACTGCAGTGGATGGCGCAGATGATCAACGACATGTTGTTCCTGGCCAAAGCCGACCACGGCCTGCTGGTGCCAGGGCAAGCGCCTTTGGCGTTGCATGACGAGGTGGATGCGCTGCTGGAGTACTACGCGCCGCTGGCCGAAGACAACAATGTGCAGATGCTGCGCGAGGGGGAGGCTGTGTTGCACGGTGACCGGCATATGCTGCGCCGGGCGCTGTCCAACCTGCTGGATAACGCCATGCGCTTTACCCCGGCGGGTGGGCAGATAAGGGTAACGCTGGCGCCTGGGCCGAGAATCAGCGTGGCCAATACCGGGCCGGCCATCGAGCCAGCTGCTTTGCCGCGGTTGTTCGACCGCTTTTACCGTGTGGACCCGGCACGGCGCGAAGGCAGTAGCGAGCATGCTGGGTTGGGCTTGGCGATTACCCGGTCAATCGTGCTGGCCCATGGCGGGGGCATTCGGGCGGAATGTGAAAATGGGTGGACACGGTTCGTCATCGAGTTCAGCCAGGCTCGGTGAAATTGGGGCTGCTGTGCTGCCCATTGCCTGCAAGCCGCCCCCACAGGTACGCATCAAGCCGAGAGACTGCCCGGTACCTGTGGGAGCTGGCTTGCCGGCGATGAGGCCCTCGAACCTACCTCAAACCGCCAGTCCAATCGCCGGCTGCACCTGCGACGCCCGATAAGCCGGGTAAATGGTCGCCAGGAAGCTCATCACCAACCCGGCCGTGCAGATCATCACCACATCGCCCCACTGCAATTGCGACGGCAAGCTGCTGACGAAGTACACGTCCGACGTAAAGATGTGCTGCCCACTCACCCGCTCCAGCCAACCCACGATCTGGCTGACATTGAACGCCGCAATCACGCCCAGCACGCCGCCGATCAACGTCCCGACCACACCAATCAGGCTGCCCTGGACCATGAACGTGCCCATGATCTGCGCGGGTGTGGCACCCAAGGTACGCAGAATGGCAATGTCCGGCCCCTTGTCGTTCACCACCATCACCAAGGTGGCAATGATATTGAAGGCCGCCACGGCGATGATCATCATCAGCAGCAGCCCGATCATGGTCTTTTCCATCTTCATGGCGCTGAACAGGCTGCCCTGGGTGTGCGACCAGTCATCGGCGCGGTAGGCATCACCCAGCCCGGCTGCAATCGCTCTGGACACCTGCGGGGCCGCATACAGGTCATGCAGCTTCAGGCGCACGCCCTGCACCTGGCCCGGTGCCCAGCGTTGCATCTCGCCGGCATCAGCCACGTGGATATAGGCCTGCGAACCATCCAGCTCGGCGCCGACCTTGAAGATACCAACCACCGTCAGGCGCTGCATGCGCGGGGTGATACCACCCGGTTCCTTGCTGATTTCCGGCACGATCAGGGTCAGTTTGTCGCCGGTGTTAAGGCGGAAGCGCCGCGCGGTCAATTCACCGATTACCACACCGAACTCACCCGGCTGCAGGTCCTGCAGGCGGCCCTGAACAATGTGCTGGCCAACGATCGAGACCTTGCCCTCTTCGGCCGGGTCGATACCGCCCACCTGGATCGGCTGCATCGCACCCTTGTACGACAGCATGCCCTCCATTTCGGTAATCGGCGCAGCCGCCACCACCGCCGGGTTCTGCAGGGCTGCGTCGGCCACCTTGTGCCAGTCGTCCAGCGGCTGCACGCCGAGGATGGCGGCATGCGGTACCAGGCCGAGAATGCGCGAGCTCATTTCGCGCTGGAAGCCGTTCATCACCGACAGCACCACGATCATCGCCAGCACGCCCAGCGACAGGCCGATCATCGAGGTCATCGAGATGAACGAGATGAAGTGGTTGCGGCGCTTGGCTCGGGTGTAGCGCGCGCCGATGAAGATGGGCAAGGGTCTGAACATGTACGAAATCACCCAATGAAAACAGGAAAACGGGGCGGCACCTGCCACCCCGAGCAGTCGATCAGATCGCCACCAGGTGGCCGTCGTCGAGCTTCAATACACGGTCCATCTGACGCGCCAGGTTGAGGTCGTGGGTCACCACCAGGAACGCCGTGCGCGACGAACTGGACAGCTCTTGCATCAGCTCCTGGATACCTTGGGCGGTATGGTGGTCGAGGTTGCCGGTAGGCTCATCGAGCATCACCAGGCCGGGGCGGTTGACCAGTGCCCGGGCAATCGCCACACGCTGGCGCTCACCGCCGGACAGCTCGGCCGGCTTGTGGCTCAGGCGGTGGCCCAGGCCCACGCGCTTGAGCAGCGCTTCGGCACGCTCCCGGGCCTCGGGGATGGGCGTGCGGCCGATCAGCAGCGGCATGCAGACGTTCTCGATGGCGGTGAATTCCGGCAACAGGTGGTGAAACTGATAGACAAAGCCCAGCTCACGGTTGCGCAGCAGGCCACGGGCACGTTCACCCAGCGCCGACAGCTCTTCGCCAGCCAGCCAGACACTGCCCTGGGTCGGCCGATCAAGGCCGCCCAGCAGGTTGAGCAAGGTACTCTTGCCCGAGCCGGAGCTACCGACAATGGCCACCCGCTCACCGGCATGCAGCTCAAGGTTGAGCCCGGACAGCACCTTCACCGATTCCGGGCCTTCGTCGTAAGACTTGCCCAGGTTGCGGCAACTCAGAACGGCTTTATCACTCATGCGCGACTCACTCATAACGTAGCGCCTCTGCAGGCTGGGTGCGGGCCGCACGCCAGGCCGGGTACAGGGTGGCGAAGAAACTCAGGACCAGCGCCGCACCGCAGACCATGTACACGTCCTGGGACTGGATCTGCGACGGCAGGTAATCGATGAAGTACACGTCGGCGTTCAGGAACTTGTGCCCGATCAGCTTCTCGATGCCGGCGATCGCCGCACTCACGTTCAGCGCGGCAACGATCCCGACCACGGCGCCGATCAGGGTACCGATCACCCCGATCACCGTGCCCTGGACCATGAAGATGAGCATGATCTGCCCGGGGGTGGCGCCCAGCGTGCGCAAGATTGCAATGTCGCCGCGCTTGTCGTTGACCACCATCACCAGGGTGGAAATGATGTTGAACGCCGCCACCGCCACGATCAGCAGCAACAGCAGGCCGATCATGGCCTTTTCCATGCGGATGGCCTGGTACAGGTTGCCGTGGGTGCGGGTCCAGTCACGGCTGTAGAACTCCTGGTCACCCAGCTGCTGTGCGATGCTCCAGGCCACGCGCGGCGCCTGGAACAGGTCGTCGAACTTCAGGCGCAGGCCCTGCACCTGGTCGGGCTTCCAGCGGTGCAGGCGGGAAAGGTCGCTGATGTTGGTCAACCCCAGGTAACCGTCGATCTCGCCCGCGCCCACGTGGAAAGTGCCAACCACGGTGAAGCGCTTCATGCGCGGGAACATGCCCGCCGGCGTCACGCTGACCTCGGGGGCGACGAAGGTGAGTTTGTCGCCGATGGCCACACCCAGCTTGGCCGCAGCCTTGTCGCCGATCATGATGCCCCACTCACCCGGCGCCAGCTGGTCGAGGCGGCCTTGCAGGACAAAGTTGTCGATGATCGACACCTCACGCTCGCGGGCCGGGTCGATGCCGTTGAGCAGCACCTTCTGCACCTTGCCATCATGGGTCAGCAGGCCCTGCATCTGGGTGAACGGCGCAACCGCCACCACCTGCGGATTCTGCTTTACTTGTTGGGCAAGGGCAGGCCAGTCAGCAATGGGCTGGCCGCTCTCCAGCGTGGCATGGGGGATCATGCCCAGCACGCGGGTGCGCATTTCGTGGTCGAAACCGTTCATCACCGACAGCACCACGATCATCACCACCACGCCCAGGGCGAGGCCGATCATCGAGGTCAGGGAAATGAACGAGACGAAGTGATTACGGCGTTTGGCACGGGTATAACGCGTGCCTATGAATGCGAAAAGAGGTCTGAACATGTCGGGGCTTGTTCGGATGAAAGGGAACGTCCTTGTGGCGAGGCGCCTACGGCGGCTTTACACTCGGACCACCGCCGCTACCTTGGGTTCGCCATGACGACATTAGACGAAGAAGATCGCCGCGAATACTACCGCATCGAAGATCGGATCGCACTTCAAATCAGCCCCCTCAGCGCGGCCGAAGCCCTTGAGCCAGATGTATTGCAAGATGATTCCCCGCTGTTCAACCTGCTCAGCGAGCTGCACCTGTCCGACTTCGAGTCGCAGCACCTGCTGCGTCAGCTAAGCGACAAGGACCGCACCCTCGCGGCCTTCCTGCGGGCGCAGAACAAACGCCTCGACCTGCTCAGCGCAGTCGTTGCCCAGACCCTGCTCGGCGAAGTAGGCCAGCCTCTGCCGGTGGTCCTCTCCGAAGGCGGTATCGAATTCGCGCAGGCGACGCACATTGCCCCGGGCACCCGGGTAAAAGTGAAGATGGTGCTGATGCCGCGCGCCCACGGCTTGCTGCTGCGCGGCAAGGTCACCCATTGCGACCCCTGCCCCGAGGGCGGCTTCGAGGTCGGCACCGAATTCATCGACATGACCGACGCCCAGCGCCAACTGCTGGCTCGCTACATCCTGCAGCGCCAGCAACAACAACGGCGCCAGCAGCTGGAACAGAACGATCCCGCCTCATGACCCTGTTTTTCTCTGATTTGAAGGAACGAACGTGACCCTGATCTACGGCCATCGCGGCGCCAAGGGCGAAGCGCCCGAGAACACCCTGCACAGCTTCCGCCAGTGCCTGTCCCACGGCGTCACGCGCTGCGAACTGGACCTGCACCTGTCGGCCGACAACGAGCTGATGGTGATCCACGACCCAACCCTCAAGCGCACCACCGGCCGACGCGGCAAGGTGGTCGATCACCCAGCCGCCGACCTGGTGAAGATCGATGCGCGCAACGGCGGCCCGGGCCACGTGCAGCCCTGCCCTATCCCGAAACTGGAAGAGCTGTTCGAGAAATGCCCGTTCGAGCACTGGCAGCTGGAAGTGAAAAGCGCTTCGCGCACCCGCGCCGCCACTACCGTGCTGGCGATTCGCGAACTGGCCCAGCAATACGGCCTGCTGGACAAGGTCACCATCACCTCCAGCTCACGCGAAGTGCTGGGCGCGGCCGTGGAGCTGGTGCCGGACGTGAAACGCGGGCTGGTCGCCGAGTACGCCTGGCTCGACCCGCTGAAGGTGGCACAGAACTACGGTTGCGAGCTGCTGGCATTGAACTGGACACTGTGCACCCCCGAGCGCCTGCTGAAAGCACAGGGCCAGGGTTTGCACGTGTCGGTGTGGACGGTCAACGAACCGGCGCTTATGCGCCGGCTCGCTGACTTTGGCGTGGACAGCCTGATTACAGACTTTCCCGGTTTGGCCAAGACCACCCTCGGGTAGGGTTGAAATCGGTCTCTCCGACCGGCTCAGGCCACCGGTCGGAGCCGCTCAAAAAAGCCGGTTCAGGCCGTCGTAGGCAGCTACCCGGTAGGCTTCAGCCATGGTCGGGTAGTTGAACGTGGTGTTGACGAAGTACTTCAGGTTGTTCAGCTCACCCGGCTGATTCATGATCGCCTGGCCAATGTGGACGATTTCCGAAGCCTGGTAGCCGAAGCAGTGTACGCCGAGGATTTCCAGGGTTTCACGGTGGAACAGGATCTTCAGCATGCCCTGCGGCTCGCCGGCGATCTGCGCACGCGCCATGCCCTTGAAGAAGGCCTTGCCCACTTCGTACGGCACCTTGGCCTGGGTCAGCTCCTGCTCGTTCTTGCCGATCGAGCTGATTTCCGGAATGGTGTAGATGCCGGTCGGTACGTCGTTGACGAAGCGCCAGCTGCCGTTGTCGACGATGCTGCCAGCCGCAGAGCGGCCCTGGTCATGGGCGGCACTGGCCAGGCTCGGCCAGCCGATCACGTCACCGGCGCCGTAGATGTTCGGCACGGTGGTGCGGTAAGCCTGGTCAACCTCGATCTGGCCACGACTGTTGACCTTGATGCCGATGTTTTCCAGGCCCAGCTTGTCGGTGTTGCCGGTACGGCCGTTGCACCACAGCAAGGCGTCGGCCTTGATCTTCTTGCCCGATTTCAGGTGCAGGATCACCCCGTTGTCCAGGCCTTCGACGCGCTCATACTCTTCGTTGTGGCGCACGGTGATGTTGTTGTTGCTGAAGTGGTAGCTCAGTGCCTGGGAAATTTCCGAATCCAGGAAGCTCAACAACTGGCCACGGTTGTCCACCAGCTCTACCAGCACGCCCAGGCCGCTGAAGATCGACGCATATTCGCAACCGATCACGCCAGCGCCGTACACGATCAGCTTGCGCGGGGTGTGGCTGAGGCTGAGGATGGTGTCGCTGTCGTAGACGCGCGGGTGGTGGAAGTCGATATCGGCCGGGCGGTACGGGCGCGAGCCGGTGGCAATGATGATGTGCTTGGCGTTGAGCTTTTCCACCACACCGTTCGGGCACACCACTTCAACAGTTTGCTCGTCGGCGAAGCTGCCGGTGCCGAAGAACACATCGACACGGTTGCGGGCGTAGTAGCCGGTGCGCGATGCCACTTGCTTGGAAATCACCTTCTCGGCGCTTTTCAGCACGTCCGGGAACGAGAACCAGCGCGGCTCACCGATGGCCCGGAACATCGGGTTGGTGTTGAACTGCATGATCTGCCGCACCGAGTGACGCAGTGCCTTGGACGGGATGGTACCCAGGTGCGTGCAGTTGCCACCGACTTGGCGACGGTCATCGACCATCGCTACCTTGCGCCCTGCTTTGGCGGCGTTCATTGCCGCGCCTTCACCGGCCGGGCCAGAACCCAGCACCACTACGTCGTAGTTGTAGACAGCCATGCGTACTCCTTCAGAACTGCCCGCAAGCCACGGTCGCTCGCGGGGCGCGATCATGCCGCCGGGGCGTCATGAGAAAATTCGGGTGCAGTCTAATCAAGCGTGAACGCCGCGCACATTAACCCTTGGTCGCGTCGTAGGCCAATTTTGCCCGCACTACATATGGTTCACCCATTCCCTGGCGGCAATCATCCCTGCCTGCGCTTTCAATCGCCTTTCACTGCCCGTTCGAATGCGGGCGTAGCTCGAGAGACGAAGCCACCCTCGGCCCGAGTCACCAATACCGCGGCCAGGCCATGCGCCACGGCATAATCCCAGCCACGCTCAGGGCCAAGGATCAGCAGCAGTGTCGAGTAGCCGTCGGCCTGCAACGCCGAGACATCCAGCACGGTGGCTGCGGCCAGGTCGTGCTGCACAGGGCGCCCGAGACGGGCATCGAAGGTGTGCGAATAGCGCCGGCCATTCTCCTCGAAATAGTGCCGATAGTCACCCGAGGTTGAGACCGAAAGGCCATTGACCGCAATGATCTGCCGGGCGATCTGACGGTCTTCGCGGGGCAATTCCAGGGCGATCCGCCAGGGGCTGCCGTCGGGTTTGCGGCCAACCGCCTTGAGCTCGCCAGTGGCCTCGGCGACAAAACTGGCGACACCCATGGCAAGCAGGCGCGCAGCGATCAAGTCCACGGCATGGCCGGCGGCGATGCTGTTGAAGTCGAGCTGCACCGGGGCGTCCTTGCACAGGGCCTGGCCTTCGATATGCAAGTGCCGATGACCCACACGCTGACGAACCTGGGCCAGTGCTTGCGGGTCGGGAACCTGCTCGTGGCGGGCCTGGGGGCCGAAGCCCCAGAGGTCGAGCAAGGGCTCGACGGTGAGGTCAAAGGCGCCATCACTTTGCTCGGCCAGGTGCTGGCCGAGGGCAACCAGCTCGAGCATGTCGGGCGGCAGGGCCAGGCACTGGTTGGCGGGCAGCTGGTTGAAACGGCTGACGGTTGAGTCGCTGCGGTAGGTGGAATAGTGCCGGTCGATGTCGCCAAGGATGGTTTCGACCGCCGCCTGCACCTGGGCCGGCGCCGGGCCACCGGGCTCGCGGACGTATTGGATGCTGTAGCTGCTACCCATGGTCGGGCCACCCAGGCGCTCCAGGGTGGGGCCCTGGTCGCAGGCGGTAAGCAGCAGGAGGATGAACAGTAAGGCTATGCGCAAGGTTCGGGCTCTCGGTTGCCTGCACTGGCCTCATCGCCGGCAAGCCAGCTCCCACAAGTTCTGAGCCGAGTCTGACGACTGTGCAGTACCTGTGGGAGCTGGCTTGCCGGCGATGAGGCCAGTACAGACACAGTAGATGCCCGATCAGTTCATCAGGCAAAAAAAACGGGAACCCGAAGGTTCCCGTTTTTTCATTGCCTTACAAGCGAATCAGCGTGGAAACGCTGGCGGGTTCACACCGGCCATGTCTTCCATCACGCGAACCACCTGGCAGCTGTAACCGAATTCGTTGTCGTACCAGACGTACAGGACAACGCGGTTGTCGTTGGCGATGGTGGCTTCAGCATCAACCACACCGGCGTGGCGCGAGCCAACGAAGTCGGTCGAAACCACTTCCTGCGAGCTGACGTAGTCGATCTGCTTGTGCAGCTCCGAGTGCATGGCCGTCTGGCGCAGGTACTCGTTGATCTCGTCGCGGTTGGTGGCCTTTTCCAGGTTCAGGTTCAGGATGGCCATCGATACGTTTGGCGTCGGCACACGAATGGCGTTGCCGGTCAGCTTGCCCTTCAGCACTGGCAGCGCCTTGGCAGCAGCAGTGGCGGCGCCGGTTTCGGTGATGACCATGTTCAGCGGCGCGGCACGACCACGGCGGCTGCCCTTGTGGAAGTTGTCGATCAGGTTCTGGTCGTTGGTGAACGAGTGAACGGTTTCGACGTGGCCGTTGATGATGCCGTACTTGTCGTTGACCGCCTTCAGCACCGGCACGATGGCGTTGGTGGTGCAGGAGGCCGCCGAGATGATCTTGTCATCAGCAGTGATGTCACCGTGGTTGATGCCGTGCACGATGTTCTTCAGCGCGCCCTTGCCAGGTGCGGTGAGGATCACGCGGGCAGCGCCCGGGCAGGCCAGGTGCTGGCCCAGGCCGTCGGCATCACGCCATACGCCGGTGTTGTCGACGATCAGCGCGTTGTCGATGCCGTACTGGGTGTAGTCGACTTCGCTCGGGCTCTTGGCGTAGATAACCTGGATCAGGTTGCCGTTGGCGGTGATGGTGTTGTTGGCTTCGTCGATGGTGATGGTGCCATCGAACGGGCCGTGCACCGAGTCACGACGCAGCAGGCTGGCACGCTTGACCAGGTCGTTCTCGGCGCCTTTGCGCACGACGATGGCACGCAGGCGCAGGCCGTCGCCGCCACCGGTCTTCTCGATCAGGATGCGCGCCAGCAGGCGGCCGATGCGGCCGAAGCCGTACAGGACAACGTCGGTGCCTTTGCGCGCCGAAGCGTTCTGCTGGCCAACCACGTCGGCCAGCTCTTCACGGACGAACTGCTCGGCAGTGCGGCCATTGCCTTCCTGCTTGAACTTGTTGGCCAGCTTGCCCAGGTCGACCGAAGCGGCGCCCAGTTTCAGCTCGCTCATGGCCTTGAGCAGGGGGAATGTCTCGTGGACGGACAGTTCGGTTTCGTCGGTTTGACGATGACGCGCAAAGCGGTGCGCCTTGAGGATCGAGATAACCGAACGGTTGATCAGGCTACGGCCATAAATCGAGCTCACCACGTTGTTGTTGCGGTAGAGCTGACCGATAAGCGGGATCATCGCTTCAGCCAGAGCTTCACGATCAATCCACTCACCAAGACACTGGTCGGGCTTCTGAGTCACGGGAACCTTCCACATGTAGGGACAGAAAAAAGGGGCTACATTATGACGCCCCGACGCGGAACCGGCAATGAGCGCCTGTCGTAGCGATGCAAGCCAGCGTTCACGCCCTTTCGAGCCTGACAGCCGGCACGCTCACCGGTACAATCGGTGTCTTTGCCGCAACGCTTGGAGTGCAATCTCCCGTGTCAGTTCTGCGCCTACCGCACATGTCGGCCACGGCCGGCAAACAAACCTGGGGTAACCTGCCCGGTGCCGCCCTCAGCCTTGCCATCGCCGAGGCTGCCAGCAACGCTGGCCGCTTCACCCTGCTGCTGACCGCCGACAGCCAGGCCGCCGACCGTCTGGAGCAGGAGCTGCGCTTCTTCGCCCCCGACCTGCCAGTGCTGCCGTTCCCCGACTGGGAAACCCTGCCCTACGACCTGTTCTCGCCACACCAGGACATCATTTCCCAGCGCATCGCCAGCCTGTACCGCCTGCCGGAGCTGAGCCACGGCATCCTGGTGGTGCCGGTCACCACCGCCCTGCACCGCCTGGCGCCCACGCGCTTCCTGCTGGGCAGCAGCCTGGTGCTGGACGTGGGCCAGACCATCGACGTGGAGCAGATGCGCACGCGCCTGGAGGCCAGTGGCTATCGTTGCGTCGACACCGTCTATGAACATGGCGAGTTCGCCGTGCGCGGCGCGCTGATCGACCTGTTCCCGATGGGCAGCAAGCTGCCCTACCGCATCGACCTGTTCGACGACGAGATCGAGACACTGCGCACCTTCGACCCCGAGACCCAGCGCTCGATCGACAAGGTGGATTCGGTGCGCCTGCTGCCGGCACGCGAATTTCCCATGCAGAAAGAGGAAGTGACCCGCTTCAAGGCACGCTTCCGTGAACGCTTCGACGTCGACTTCCGCCGCAGCGCAATCTTCCAGGACCTGGCCAGCGGTATCATCCCTGCCGGCATCGAGTACTACCTGCCGCTGTTCTTCGAAGAAACCTCCACCCTGTTCGACTACCTGCCAGCCGATACCCAGGTGTTTTCGCTGCCCGGTGTGGAACAGGCCGCCGAACACTTCTGGAACGACGTGCGCGGGCGTTATGAAGACCGCCGCGGCGACCTCAGCCGCCCGCTGCTGCCGCCCGCCGAGCTGTTCATGCCGGTGGAAGACTGCTTCGCCCGGCTCAAGCAATGGCCGCGGGTGGTGGTCAGCAGCGAGGACATCGAACCGGGCGTGGGTCGCGAGCGCTTCCCGGCCCGCGCCCTGCCCAACCTGGCCATCGAGGCCAAGGCCAATCAGCCGCTGGCCGAACTGGCCAGCTTCCTCGACCAGTTCCCCGGCCGCGTGCTGTTCACCGCCGAGTCGGCCGGCCGCCGCGAAGTGCTGCTGGAGTTGCTGGAACGGCTGAAACTGCGCCCGCACACCGTCGACGGCTGGGCCGACTTCATCACTGGCAGCGAGCGCCTGGCGATCACCATCGCCCCGCTGGACGACGGCCTGGTGCTGGACGACCCAGGCCTGGCCCTGGTCGCGGAAAGCCCGTTGTTCGGCCAGCGAGTGATGCAGCGCCGCCGCCGCGACAAGCGCGGCGAAACCGCCAACGACGCGGTCATCAAGAACCTCACCGAGCTGCGCGAAGGCGCGCCAGTGGTGCACATCGACCATGGCGTGGGCCGCTACCTGGGCCTGGCCACCCTGGAGATCGACGGCCAGGCTGCCGAGTTCCTCACCCTGGAATACGCCGAGAACGCCAAGCTGTACGTACCGGTGGCCAACCTGCACCTGATCGCCCGCTACACCGGCAGCGACGATGCCCTGGCACCATTGCACCGGCTGGGCTCCGAGGCCTGGCAGAAAGCCAAGCGCAAGGCCGCCGAACAGGTGCGCGACGTGGCCGCCGAACTGCTCGACATCTATGCCCGCCGCGCCGCGCGCAAGGGTTATGCGTTTGCCGACCCGTCCGCCGACTACGCCACCTTCAGCGCCGGCTTCCCGTTCGAAGAAACCCCGGACCAGCAAACCGCCATCGAGGCCGTGCGGGCCGACATGCTCGCGCCCAAGCCAATGGACCGCCTGGTGTGCGGCGACGTCGGCTTCGGCAAGACCGAAGTGGCCATGCGCGCAGCGTTCATCGCCGTGCACAGTGGTCGCCAGGTAGCGGTGCTGGTGCCCACTACCCTGCTCGCCCAGCAACACTACAACAGCTTTCGCGACCGTTTTGCCGACTGGCCGGTGACCGTGGAAGTGATGAGCCGCTTCAAGTCGGCCAAAGAGGTGGCCGCCGCCGCCGCCGACCTGGCCGAAGGCAAGATCGACATCCTCATCGGCACCCACAAGCTGCTGCAGGACGATGTGCGTTTCAAGGACCTGGGCCTGGCCATCATCGACGAAGAGCACCGCTTTGGCGTGCGCCAGAAGGAGCAGCTAAAGGCCCTGCGCAGCGAGGTCGACATCCTCACCCTGACCGCCACGCCGATCCCTCGCACGCTGAACATGGCAGTGGCCGGTATGCGCGACCTGTCGATCATCGCCACGCCGCCGGCGCGCCGCTTGTCGGTGCGCACCTTCGTCATGGAGCACAACAACAGCACCGTGAAGGAGGCGCTGCTGCGTGAGCTGCTGCGCGGTGGCCAGGTGTACTACCTGCACAACGATGTGAAAACCATCGAAAAATGCGCCGCCGACCTTGCCGAACTGGTGCCCGAGGCACGTATCGGCATCGGCCACGGGCAAATGCGCGAGCGCGAGCTGGAACAGGTGATGAGCGATTTCTACCACAAGCGCTTCAACGTGCTGGTGGCGTCGACCATCATCGAAACCGGCATCGACGTGCCCAGCGCCAACACCATCGTCATCGAGCGCGCCGACAAATTTGGCCTGGCGCAGCTGCACCAGCTGCGTGGCCGGGTCGGCCGTAGCCACCACCAGGCCTACGCCTACCTGCTGACGCCTACCCGGCAAAAAGTCAGCGCCGACGCTGAAAAGCGCCTGGAGGCCATCGCCAACACCCAGGACCTGGGTGCCGGTTTCGTGCTGGCCACCAACGACCTGGAAATCCGCGGTGCGGGCGAGCTGCTGGGCGAAGGTCAGAGCGGGCAGATCCAGGCGGTGGGCTTCACCCTGTACATGGAAATGCTCGAGCGCGCGGTCAAGGCGATCCGCAAGGGTACCCAGCCAAATCTGGAGCAGCCGCTGGGCGGTGGCCCGGAGATCAACCTGCGCCTGCCGGCGCTGATCCCCGAGAGCTACCTGCCCGACGTGCATGCGCGGCTGATCCTGTACAAGCGCATTGCCTCGGCCGCTGACGAAGAAGGCCTCAAGGACCTGCAAGTGGAAATGATCGACCGCTTCGGCCTGCTGCCAGAGCCGACCAAGAACCTGATGCGCCTGACTTCGCTCAAGCTGCACGCAGAAAAGCTCGGCATCAAGAAAGTCGATGCAGGCCCCAATGGCGGCAAGCTCGAGTTCGAAGCCGAAACCCCGGTCGACCCGCTGACCCTGATCAAGCTGATCCAGGGCCAGCCCAAACGCTACAAGTTCGAAGGTGCCACCCAGTTCCGCTTCCTGGTCCCGATGGAACGCCCCGACGAACGCTTCAATACCCTGGAGGCGCTGTTCGAGCGCCTGACACCACAGCCTGCCTAAGGAAGATCCATGCGTGCCATCCGTTGCCTGACCCTGCTGCTGGCGCTGTTCGCGCCAGCCGCCTTCGCCGAAGGCCTGTATCAGGTAGAAATGATTCTGGTGCGGCAGAACAGCGTGCCTGCCTTCACCAGCCCGTTTGCCCCTGAAGACTGGAGCGCCGGTGCCCCGCGCCTGGCGAAGGACGCCGAGCGCCGCCTGGCGTTGGAAGACGAAGCCACCCGCCTGGAAGCCACTGCCGACTACACCGTATTGATGCACAAGGCCTGGCAGCAGCAGGTCGGCAGCGAGCCTGGCCGCATCGCCCTGGGCGAAGGCACCGAACAGTTCGGCCACTTCCCCATCGAAGGCAACCTGAGCATCGCCGAAGGCCGCTTCATCGCGGTCGAGGCCAACTTCTGGGTCAATCAGCTGGACGGCAACGGCAACGTCCTGCAAAGCGAGCAGTTCAAGCAGAGCAACAGCAACGTCAAGGGCGGCCAGCTGACCTTCCTCGACGGCGGGCACCTGGCGGTGCTGCTGAAAGTCACGCCACCGGGCACGCCGAAAATGCCGGTGATGGACCCGGAGATGATGGAGCAGTAAGCCGATGAAGCAAGATGCCGCCGAGATGGTGAACGCTTATCCGAACTGGACCCAATCGTTCAGCAAAGCTGCCCTGCAACGCGGTGAGCGCTATGCCGAGGAAGGCAGGGTCGAACTGGAAGGCTTCTATGGGCCGACCATCACGGCCAATTGCCAAGGGAGTGGCGACAACCACTATCGGCAAAGCATCGAGTTGCACGTAGCCGGCGGCCGTTGCCATGTGCACGGTGAATGCGATTGCCCTGTAGGGCAAAACTGCAAGCATTGCGCCGCTGCACTGTTCTGCATAAGCGACCCTTGGTCCAATCATGAGGCCACGCAAGCCGACCCGGGAACGTTGTCCGCCGAACTGCAGCACTGGTTGAGCGGCCTGGAACAGGCCCCGCCCAAGCCCAACGCAACCGAAGACAAACGCGGGCGCATGGTGTGCTACCAGCTCGATCTCACCGATGATGCCGGCTGCGCCCTGCTGGTGCGCAAGGGCACGCGAACCGAGGACGGCATACGCTTCAGCCGCGTCCAGTCACTTTACGACTTTCTCTACGAGCCACCGCGCTTCGTGACGGAAGAAGACACCCGCATTCTCCGCCTGCTCTCGGCCCTGAATCAGGGCGGCGGCCAGGACCGCGGCTATAAACTGAAGGGCCAGGAAGGTGGCGAGTTGTTCCAGCGCGCACTCGAAACCGGGCGCATGTTTTACGATGTCGGCTTCCCACCGCTTCATCAAGGCCCGGTGCGCCGTGCCGAGTTTCGCTGGGTACGCCTGGACAACGGAAACTACCGGGGACTGTGGTACAGCGGCGAGGAAATGCTGCACTGCGTCATCCCGCTGCTGCCACTTTATTACTTCGATCTGCTGACCAGTGAAGTGGGCAAGGTCGAGCACGGCCTGGATCCGCATGTCGCCGTGCAGCTGACTATTGCCCCCGATGTACCCGAGCACCTGGTCGTACCCCTCAGCCACAAGCTCAATGCCCTCAGCCACAAGGTGCCGACGCCGACGCCAGTGCAGGAGCAGTTGCTCGATCACATCCAGCCCAAGCCCCTTCTTTCGCTCGGCAGCCTTGAATACACCGCATACATGCCGAAAACCGGTCGCATGCAACGGCAAATGCAACATCGCGCCGCATTGGCATTCGACTATGACGGTTTGCAGGTCAGCGGCACCGACGAGAAGCCGCTGACCCGACTGGCGGGCAGCACCAGCCAGCGAATTCGCCGACAGCCGCAAGCCGAGCTGGCCCTGCGCAAGGCGTTACGTGACCTGGGCTTCAAACCCGCCACTCGCCAGAGCAAGGCCCTGCCCGACAGTGCCGGCGAAATGTTCCAACTGCCCGACGACGAAGCCTGGCTGCGCTTCGCCCGTGAGGGCCTGCCACGCCTGCGCCAAGCCGGTTGGAACATAGACGTCCACCGTGACTTCGCCTTCAACCTGCAGGAGGTGGACGACTGGTACGCCACCATCGACGAAGCGCCCGGCCATGAATGGTTCGATCTGGAACTGGGCATCGTGGTCGACGGCCAGCGTCACAGCTTGCTGCCAATCGTGCTGCAACTGCTGCGCAGCAGCCCGGAGCTGCTGCGCCCCAACGAACTGGCCCGGCGCAGTGACGATGAACACCTGCTGATCGACCTGAACCGCGGCCGCCTGGATGCACCGGCGTTGCGCGTCGCCCTGCCCTACGGCCGCATCAAGGCCGTGATGGGCACCTTGGGCGAGCTGTACCTGCACGAAGACACTGCGGGCCCGGCGCTGCGCATGGAACGCGCCGACGCCGCGCGCCTGAACGACATCGAAGGCCTGCCCCTGCACTGGGAAGGTGGCCAGCACGTGCGCGATCTGGGCCGCCGCCTGCGTGATGCCCGCGACCTGAAAGTGGCCCCACCCGCCGGGCTGCAGGCCAGCTTGCGCCCCTATCAACAGCAGGGCCTGAACTGGCTGCAGGCACTGCAAGAGATGGGCACCGGGGGCATCCTCGGTGACGACATGGGCCTGGGCAAGACCCTGCAGGCCCTGGCACACCTGCTGCTGGAGAAAGAGGCCGGGCGCCTGGAGGCACCAGCCCTGGCGGTCATGCCCACCAGCCTGATACCCAACTGGCTGGACGAAGCCCAGCGCTTTGCCCCCGACCTGCGCGTGCTGGCACTGCATGGGCCGGGTCGCAGCAAGCATTTTGCCAAGCTGCATGAATACGACCTGGTCCTGACCACCTATGCCCTGGTGCCACGCGACCTCGAACACCTGCGCGCCCAGGCCTGGCACGTGCTGGTGCTGGACGAGGCACAGAACATCAAGAGCAGCACCAGCAAGGCCGCCCTCGCCGTCTGCGAGCTACAGGCCGGCCAGCGCCTGTGCCTGACCGGCACGCCGATGGAAAACAACCTGGGCGAGCTGTGGTCGATCTTCCACTTCCTGATGCCCGGCTGGCTGGGCGATGTCAAACGCTTCAACCAGGACTACCGCACCCCGATCGAACGCCATGGCGACGCTGAGCGGCTGGGCCATCTGGTCACGCGCATCCGCCCGTTCCTGCTGCGCCGCACCAAGGAGCAGGTGGCCACCGAGTTGCCGGCCAAGACCGAGATGGTGCACTGGGTCGAGCTCAGCGACGCCCAGCGCGATACCTACGAGGCGGTGCGGGTGGCCATGGACAAGAAAGTCCGCGACGAAATCGCCCGCAATGGCGCGGCACGCAGCCAGATCGTCATCCTCGACGCGCTGCTCAAACTGCGCCAGGTGTGCTGCGACCTGCGGCTGGTCAAGGGCGTGGAAAGCAAAGGCAACCAGGCTGACAAGGGCAAGCTAGGCGCACTGCTGGAAATGCTCGACGAGCTGTTAAGCGAAGGGCGCCGGGTGCTGCTGTTCTCGCAGTTCACCTCGATGCTGGCGCTGATCCAGCAGGAGCTGGAGAAACGCAGTATCCGCTACAGCCTGCTGACCGGTGATACACGGGACCGTCGCACGCCTGTGCAGCAGTTCCAGCAGGGTGACAGCGAAGTGTTCCTGATCAGCCTCAAGGCCGGTGGCGTGGGCTTGAACCTGACGGCCGCGGACACGGTGATCCACTTCGACCCCTGGTGGAACCCGGCCAGCGAAAACCAGGCCACCGACCGCGCCTACCGCATTGGCCAGGACAAGCCGGTGTTCGTGTTCAAGCTGATTACCCGGGGTACGGTTGAAGAGAAGATCCAGTTGCTGCAGCAGGAAAAAGCGGCGCTGGCAGCCAGCTTGCTGGATGGCGGGCAGGCTGGGCAATGGCGCATGGGCGATGAAGAAATCGAGGCACTGTTTGCGCCATTGCCAGGCAAACGCGGGCGGTAATTCAGCATGTTGTACTGCCTGTACTGGCCTCTTCGCGGGTAAACCCGCTCCCACAAGGACCGCACCGCTGCCGAGGGCTACGCAGTACCTGTGGGAGCGGGTTCACCCGCGAAGAGGCCAGCACAGGCACAACACCGACCTCAAACCGGCATCGTACCTGTGGGAGCGGGCATGCCCGCGAAGAGGCCGACGCAGTCAATCGACCAGCTGAGCTTCCTTCAACGCCCCCAACGCCTCCAGCCAGCGCGGCTGTTGGCGATAGTCGGTGCGCGCAAACCCTTGCCCGCGCATCCGCGCAATGCGCGGCGATGGCTTGACCTTCATGCGCTGCGCCGCACTCAGGGCCAGCTCTGCTGCCGCCCGGTCATTGCACACCAGGCCCATGTCACAGCCGGCGCTCAATGCCGCCTCGATACGGCTGGCCGCATCACCCACCACATGCGCACCGGCCATCGACAGGTCATCACTGAAGATCACCCCGTCAAAGCCCAGCTCGCCGCGCAGGATGTCCTGCAGCCAACGCCGGGAGAAACCGGCTGGCTGGTTGTCGACCTGCGGGTAGATGACATGCGCCGGCATCACCGCCGCCAATTGCCCGCTCAGGCGCGAGAATGGCACCAGGTCGACCTGGCGCAATTGTTCAAGGCTGCGCTCATCGGTGGGAATGGCCACATGCGAGTCAGCCTCGGCCCAGCCATGCCCCGGGAAGTGTTTGCCACAGGCAGCCATGCCCGCCGCATTCATACCGCGAATGAACGCCCCGGCCAGTTGCGTGGCACGCAGCGGGTCACCCTCGAAGGCACGGCTGCCGACCACGGCGCTACGCTGGTGGTCCAGGTCGAGCACCGGGGCAAAGCTGAGGTCCAGGCCAACCGCCAGCACCTCGGTCGCCATCAGCCAACCGCACTGCTCCGCCAGGTATTCGGCGTTGTCATTGTCGGCCAGCGCACGCATGGCCGGCAGGCGCACGAAACCCTGACGCAGACGCTGCACGCGACCACCTTCCTGGTCCACCGCCAGAATCAGGTCGGGGCGGATGGCACGGATCGACGCGCACAGCTCACGCACCTGACGCGGGCTGTCGATGTTGCGGGCAAAGATGATCAGGCCGGCCACTTCGGGTTGGCGCAGCAAGTGACGGTCTTCGGCGGTCAGCCATTTACCGGCGATATCCACCATCAGGGAGCCTTGCAGGCTGACGGTCATAGGTAATCCTTCATTGCAGAACGAGAGAAGCCCAATCAGGGCATGCGGCCTCTGCGACCTGCACCGGGCAATGCAACCCGATACGGTCGAACAGGCCAAGCAAGTCAGTGTTGCGCAGGCGTATGCAGCCATGGGACAGCGCTACGCCCATGGGTTCCGTATCCGGAGTGCCGTGCAGGTAGATAAAGCGCCGGAAGGTGTCGACCGCGCCCAGGCGATTGACGCCAGGTTCGCAGCCGCTTAGCCAAAGGATGCGAGTCAGGATCCAGTCGCGCCCGGGGTATTGCGCGTGCAACGCCGGCGACCACACCTCACCCGTCCAGCGCCGCCCGACCAGCACCGCATCAAGCGGCAGGCCCGCGCCGATCTTCGCCCGCACCTGGTGCAAGCCACGCGGCGTGCAGCCCGAGCCATTGCGCTCGCCGGCACCGTTGCGCGCCGTGGAAACCGACAGGCGCACGCGCAGCTGGTCACGGGCAAAGCCATACAGGCATTGGTCGGCGAGGGAAATGTGCAGCAGGTCGAGATCGGGCATGGGCGCTAGCTTAGCCGAAGCGCCCTGCCCCGCCCAGCCTTCAGGCCTTGGCGGTGATCGCGGTAGTCTTGCTGCGTGGTCGCAGCTGCGCCGTGGCCATGGCCTCGTCGGTGACGCCGCTGTCCGCACGCATGCCTGCGGCCAGGAACGGTACCATCAGGCGCATCACCTGCTCGATCGAGGTGTTGATGCCAAAGTCGGTCTCGGCAATTGCCCGCAGGGCCTTGATACCGGACATGCTGAAGGCGGCGGCACCCAGCATGAAGTGCACGCGCCAGAACAGTTCCAGTGGCGGAATACGAGGCGCGGCCTCGTTGACCAGCAGCATGTAGCGGCGGAACACTTTGCCGTACATGTCTTCCAGGTAACGCCGCAGGTGGCCCTGGCTCTGGCTGAAGGCCAGGCCCAGCAGGCGCATGAAGATCGACAGGTCGTTATTGCTGCGAGGCTGCACGGCCAACGCCTGCTCCACCAGCATTTCCAGCAGTTCTTCGAGGCTGGGCTTGTGCTCCGGCTTGGCCTGGCGCCGCTCCAGTTCGCGCTCGAGGCTGGCGCAGAACGGCCCGAGGAAGCGCGAGAACACGGCCTGGATAAGTGCCTTCTTGGAGCCGAAGTGATAGTTGACCGCCGCCAGGTTGACCCCGGCCTTGCTGGTGATCAGCCGCAACGAGGTCTCGGCGAACCCCCTTTCCGCGAACAGCTGCTCGGCAGCATCGAGAATGCGTTCAACGGTTTCCGATTGGGCCATGACTACTCCGCGTGCTCCGCCAGACAAACAGGTGTTTGAAACATACGTTTCAGGCCTGCTTCTGTCAAGGCTCGGTGACCGGGCGGTCGCCATTTAAAAGCAGCCTGGCTGCGGGCTGCAAGCGCCACCGCTGAGGTTTATTGCGCCATTTGGCTTGCAGCGCATCCAGTACTGTATATAATCCCAGTCACTGTACAAAAAGACAGAGCGCTCACCATGTTGAAACTGACGCCACGCCAAGCCGAAATTCTCGCGTTCATCAAGCGCTGCCTGGAAGACAACGGCTTCCCGCCGACTCGCGCCGAGATCGCTCAGGAGCTGGGCTTCAAATCACCCAACGCTGCCGAGGAGCACCTCAAGGCCCTCGCCCGCAAGGGCGCGATCGAGATGACCCCGGGCGCCTCCCGCGGCATCCGCATCCCAGGCCTGGATACCAAGGCAGAAGAAAGCGGCTTGCCGATCATCGGCAGGGTTGCTGCCGGTGCGCCAATTCTTGCCGAACAGCACATTGAGCAATCCTGCAATATCAACCCTGCCTTCTTCCACCCCCAGGCCGACTATTTGCTGCGCGTCCACGGCATGAGCATGAAGGACGTCGGCATCTTCGACGGCGACCTCCTGGCCGTTCACACCTGCCGCGAAGCCCGCAACGGCCAGATCGTCGTGGCCCGCATCGGTGACGAAGTGACCGTCAAGCGCTTCAAGCGTGAAGGCAGCAAGGTCTGGCTGCTTGCCGAAAACCCCGAATTCGCCCCCATCGAAGTTGACCTGAAAGATCAGGAACTGGTGATTGAGGGCTTGAGCGTCGGCGTCATTCGCCGCTGATCCAGGAGGCGTCATGCAGCAGTTCATTCACGCACCCGAGCAAGCCCAGTTGCCCCTGTTCGAAGCATTCCTCGCCCAGCCCGTACTACCGGGCCTGAAAGCCAGCGAACTGGCGCGCAAGAGCAACCAGCCCGAACTGTTCAGCGAATTGTCGCTGCGCGGCGCCCCCGGGCACTGCCAAAGCCTGCTGGCACCGGTACTGCGCGAGCTGAGCGAAGAGGACGAGGCCCGCTGGCTGACCCTGATCGCCCCGCCGTCGAGCCTGACCCAGGCTTGGCTGCGCGATGCAGGGCTCAACCGTGAACGCATCCTGCTGCTGCAACCTCGCGGTAACCAAACCCCGCTGCAACTGGCCTGCGAAGCCCTGCGCCTGGGCCTCAGCCACACCGTGGTCAGCTGGCTGGGCAACGTCAACGCCACTGCACGCCAGCAATTGCAGCGCGCTGCCAGTGTCGGAAACGCACAAAGCCTGAACATCCGCCTCGGCTGATGTTCAGGCTTTGCCTGTCATTTGAACAAACCTGATGCCCTGCTGCACCCTCAGTGCAGCACGCGCGGCCCTTCATCACGCTCAAGCTCGCCATCCATGAGGCGACCTGCCATCTGCACACCCACGCTGAGCATGGCCTTGGCCACTTCTACATGCTGGCCCTGCAGGAACGCCTTGGCGTCTTCCGAGAAATCCAAGGTTACCAGGGAGCCCTCATCCTCGGCGCGACGCAGTTCGATGCGGCCATCAGGCAACTCGACAATTTCCAGAAAAGACGTAGACATAAATGGCAGTTCTCCGCGAAAGGCGAATATTGTACCAGCCGTAACGGCTATCAGCACTCACTCAACGCATCGCGGAAACGTCTCACCAGGCCCTTGAGGTTGTTGCGCCAGCTTTCCAGCTCGGCACGCGACAGCGCAGGATGCTCGGGCTCATCGAGATTGACGGCCTGGATCAATGGCTGGGTGACGTCGGTTTTTGGCGCTTTCCTGGCGACCGGTGGTCGGAACAAATCGGCATAAGCACTCAGCATCTGCGCCAGCCAGGTTTCGCGCTGGCGGGCCAATTCCAGCAACTCGGCCACTTCCGGTATGGCGATGCCATTGAGCGCATCGTCGGCCAGCGCCTGCTCGACCGCTGCGACGACCGGCAGTCGGTAGAAGACTCCGATTTCATGGCATAGGCCCAGCAGCGCGCCATACAGGTGAAACAGCGCCGACTCGCGCTCAGCCTGAACCAGGCCTTGGGCGTTCATGGCCTGGCTTTGTTCGGCCTTGGCCATGGACTCGAGGGCGAGACCGGCGAAGAACAGTTTCTGGTTGGTGCGGGTGTAGGTTTCCTGGGCCATTTCTGTGCCCTCCCATCAGGCTGCAAGGCGAATACATGCATCATAAATGATTGGGGCCGCTTCGCGCCCCTCCGCAGCACAAGGCCGCCCCTACAAGAGAACGCGATTCCTTGCAGGAGCGGCCTTGTGCCGCGAAGGGGCGCGAAGCGGCCCCAATTAAAGCACTGAAAGATCAGCGCTTGTCTTCAACCTTCCACGCATTGCCGTCGTAGAACGCCTTCCAGCCGGTCGGCTTGCCATCGACTTCGGACTGCACGTACTGCTCCTTGGTCTTGCGGCTGTAGCGGATTACCGTCGGGCGGCCATCCGGGTCTTTCTGCGGCGCATCGCACAGGAAGTGGTACTTCGGATCGATTTCGTGCTTGTGCGGCACGATTTCCATCACCAGCGGCGCACGGGTTTCGCGGTTTTTCGGGAACTGGCTGGCGGCCAGGAACAACCCCGAAGCGCCGTCACGAAGCACGTAAGTGTCGTCGACCTTCTCGCACTTGAGTTCCGGCATGTCCACCTTGTCCATCTTCGGTGGTGCCGCCTCGCCACTCTTGAGCAGCTTGCGGGTGTTCTTGCAGGTTGGATTGGTGCAGCCGAAGAACTTGCCAAAACGGCCGGTCTTCAACTGCATCTCGCTGCCACACTTGTCGCACTCCAGGCTCGGCCCTTCGTAACCTTTGATGCGGTAGCTGCCCTCTTCGATCTCGTAGCCAACGCAATCCGGGTTGTTACCGCAAATGTGCAGCTTGTGCTTCTCATCCAGCAGGTAGGCGTCCATCGCCGTGGCGCAGATCGGGCAACGGTGCTTGCCCAGCAGCACGCGGGATTCCGATTCACCCTCGTCGTCAGCGGCAATCTCGTCACCCGGCACCAGGTTGACGGTGGCCTTGCAGCGCTCTTTTGGCGGCAAGGTGTAACCCGAGCAACCCAGGAACACACCTGTGGACGCGGTGCGAATCATCATCGGCCGGCCACATTCCTTGCACGGAATGTTGGTCATGGTCGGCTGGTTGGCGCGCATCCCGCCTTCGCTGGACTCGGCAGTCTGCAGCTTCTTGCTGAAGTCGCCGTAGAACTCGTCGAGCACGTTCTTCCAGTCACGTTCGCCCTGGGCCACGTCGTCGAGGTTCTCCTCCATGTCGGCGGTAAAACCATAGTCCATCAGGTTGGAGAAGCTTTCCGACAGGCGCTCGGTGACGATGTCGCCCATTTTCTCGGAATAGAAACGGCGGTTGTGCAACGTCACATAGCCACGGTCCTGGATGGTGGAGATGATCGCCGCGTAAGTCGACGGGCGACCAATACCGCGCTTTTCCATTTCCTTGACCAGGCTGGCTTCAGTGAAGCGCGCCGGTGGCTTGGTGAAGTGCTGGCTCGGGTCGATCTGGATCAGCTTCAGCGCTTCGCCCTGGACCATCTCTGGCAGCACGTCGTCTTCGCCCGGCTTGCTCTGCTGCGGCAACACACGGGTATAACCGTCGAACTTGAGGATACGGCCCTTGGCACGCAGTTCGAAGTCGCCAGCAGCCACGGTGACGCTGGTGGACAGGTACTGTGCCGGCGGCATCTGGCAGGCCAGGAACTGGCGCCAGATCAGCTCGTACAGGCGCTCGGCGTCGCGCTCCATGCCACTGAGCTTGGTCGGGTGGGTGTTCACATCGGAAGGACGAATTGCTTCGTGCGCCTCCTGGGCCCCTTCCTTGCTGCCGTATACCAGCGGTGCATCCGGCAGGTACTGTTTGCCGAACTCGCGCTCGATATAGTTGCGCGCCATGTCCAGGGCGTCGACCGACAGGTTGGTCGAGTCTGTACGCATGTAAGTGATGTAGCCGGCTTCATACAAGCGCTGGGCCATCATCATGGTCTTCTTCACCCCGAAGCCCAGGCGGTTACTGGCCGCCTGCTGCAGGGTGGAGGTAATGAACGGCGCCGATGGCTTGCTGCTGGTCGGGCGGTCTTCACGCTTGACCACGCTGTAGCTGGAAGCCTTGAGCTTCTCCAGCGCAGCCATGGCCTGCGCTTCGTTCAGCGGCTTGAAGGCCTCGCCCTTCTCGCGCGCCACCTCGAAACGCACCTTGGCGTTCTTGGCGGTACCGAGGTCGGCGTGGATCTCCCAATACTCTTCCGGGATGAATGCGCGGATTTCACGCTCGCGCTCCACCACCAGTTTCACCGCGACCGACTGAACACGGCCAGCGGACAGGCCGCGGGCAATCTTGGCCCACAGCAGCGGCGAAACCATGTAACCGACCACACGGTCGAGGAACCGCCGCGCCTGCTGGGCATTGACCCGGTCGATGTCCAGCTCGCCTGGCTGCGAGAAAGCCTCCTGGATGGCCTTCTTGGTAATTTCGTTGAACACCACGCGCTTGTAGCGGGTGTCGTCACCGCCGATGGCTTCGCGCAGGTGCCAGGCAATGGCTTCCCCCTCGCGGTCCAAGTCGGTTGCGAGATAGATGGTGTCGGCGTCCTTGGCCAGGCGGCGCAGCTCTTCGATCACCTTTTCCTTGCCAGGCAGGATCTCGTACTTGGCCTTCCAGCCGTGATCCGGGTCGACGCCCATGCGTGCCACCAGCTGGCGGCGGGCCTTTTCTTTCGGCGACAGCGCCGGAGCCTCACCCGCGGCCTTGCCACGCTTGGCGGCTGGCTCTTTGCTTGCGCTGGCCGAACCGCTGGTGGGGAGGTCTCGGATATGGCCGATACTCGACTTCACCACGTACTGGTTGCCCAAATACTTGTTGATGGTCTTGGCCTTGGCCGGGGATTCCACAATGACCAGCGATTTGCCCATGGATCGGAGTATTCCTGAATCTGAAAATGAAAAACGCGTCAGGTACCAAACGCGGCACCGCTATATATAGTGGCAAAAGTGTGAGGTCAAGCTCGGGTGATCACTCGTGCGACTTGCCCAGCAACCCAGGCAGGCCTTCTTCGGCCTTGACCAAAGCAAAGCGTGGCACCTGCTCGCCGTCAACCTCGACAGACTCCTGGAACATCAAAAGGGGGCGCACCCAGAAGCTGTAATCACCATACAGGCATTGGTAGAACACCATCCACTCTTCGTTCTCGGAATGCCGCGCAACACTGAAGACACGGTACTCAGGCCCTTTGTAATGCCGGTATACGCCTGGTTGTATCTGCATGTTGCCCACCCTCTTTAATTAATCCTGTAAAAACAAAACCGGGGCACAAGGCCCCGGTTGCTGTCCCGCAACGCGATCAGACGCGTTCAAAGACAGTGGTGATACCTTGACCGAGGCCGACGCACATGGTCGCCACCCCCAGGGTACCGCCATTCTGCTTCATGACGTTGAGCAGGGTGCCCGAAATACGTGCCCCGGAGCAACCGAACGGGTGGCCCAAAGCAATGGCGCCGCCGTGCAGGTTAACCTTCTCATCCATCTTGTCGAGCACTTTCAAGTCTTTCAGCACTGGCAAGGCCTGTGCAGCAAAGGCTTCGTTGAGCTCGATGAAGTCGATGTCGGCCATGGTCAGCCCGGCGCGCTTGAGGGCTTTTTGGGTCGACGGCACCGGGCCATAACCCATGATCGCCGGATCGACACCGGCCACCGCCATCGAACGGATCACCGCCAATGGCTGGATACCCAGGTCCATCGCACGCTGGCCGGACATGACGATCATGCACGAAGCGCCGTCGGTGATCTGCGACGAGGTACCGGCAGTGACGGTACCGCCTTTCGGGTTAAACGCGGGCTTGAGCGACGCCAGGCCTTCGAGGGTGGTTTCCGGGCGAATGGTTTCGTCGAAATCGAACACCTTCAGGAAGCCGTTCTCGTCATAGCCCTGCATCGGGATGATCTCGTCCTTGAACTTGCCTTCGACCGTGGCCTTGTGGGCCAACTGGTGCGAACGCACGCCGAACAGGTCCTGCTGCTCACGGGTGATGCCGTGCATCTTGCCGAGCATTTCCGCAGTCAGGCCCATCATCCCGGAAGCCTTGGCAGCATGCAAGGACAGGTGCGGGTTGGGGTCGACGCCGTGCATCATGCTGACGTGGCCCATGTGCTCCACCCCGCCAATCACGAACACATCGCCGTTACCGGTCATGATCGCCTGGGCAGCGGTGTGCAGTGCGCTCATCGACGAGCCGCACAGGCGGCTGACGGTCTGCGCTGCAGAAGTGTGCGGGATCGGGGTCATCAGCGACGCCATGCGGGCGATGTTCCACCCCTGCTCCAGGGTCTGGTTGACGCAGCCCCAGATCACGTCCTCGACTTCCTTCGGGTCGACCTTGTCGTTACGCTCCAGCAGCTTGCTGATCAGGTGCGCCGACATGTCCTCGGCGCGGGTATTGCGGTGCATGCCACCCTTGGAGCGGCCCATTGGCGTGCGACCGAAGTCGACAATCACCACGTCTCTTGGATTCAGGCTCATATCAAATCTCTCGCTCTAGCTCGTTGACCGCTCAGTTGAAGAAGCGCTGGCCGTTCTTGGCCATTTCACGCAGCTTCGCAGTCGGGTGGTACAGCGGCCCCAGATCGGCGTACTGATCGGCCAGGGCGACGAATTCGGCCACACCGATCGAGTCGATGTAACGCAGCGCACCACCGCGGAAGGGAGGGAAACCAATGCCATACACCAGGCCCATGTCGGCTTCGGCGGCGGTTTCGACAATGCCGTCTTCCAGGCAGCGCACGGTCTCCAGGCACAGCGGGACCATCATCCAGTTGATGATGTCTTCGTCGGTGACTTCGCGCTGTTCGAACACGATTGGCTTGAGCACGTCCAGCACGGCGGCGTCGAAGACTTTCTTCGGCTTGCCGCGCTTGTCGGTTTCGTAGGCATAGAAGCCCTTGCCGTTCTTCTGGCCCAGGCGGTTCGCCTCGTACAGCGCGTCAACGGCCGAGCGGCGCTCGTCCTTCATGCGGTCCGGGAAGCCTTCGGCCATCACGTCACGCCCGTGGTGGCCGGTGTCGATGCCGACCACGTCCATCAGGTAGGCTGGGCCCATCGGCCAGCCGAATTTTTCCATGACCTTGTCGATGCGCACGAAGTCGACACCGGCACTGACCAGCTTGGCAAAGCCGCCAAAATACGGGAACAGCACGCGGTTGACCAAAAAGCCCGGGCAATCGTTGACCACGATCGGGTTCTTGCCCATTTTCTTGGCGTAGGCCACGGTGGTGGCGACCGCCACTTCACTGGACTTCTCCCCACGGATCACTTCCACCAGCGGCATCATGTGCACCGGGTTGAAGAAGTGCATGCCGACGAAGTTTTCCGGGCGCTTGAGCGCTTTTGCCAGCAGGTTGATGGAGATGGTCGAGGTGTTGGACGCAAGGATCGCATCCTCTTTCACCTGGCCTTCCACCTCGGCCAGCACGGCCTGCTTCACTTTCGGGTTCTCGACCACGGCTTCGACGACGATGTCGACATTGGCGAAATCGCCATAGGACAGGGTCGGGCGAATGGCGTTGAGCGCCTCGGCCATCTTGGCCGGGGTCAGGCGACCCTTGTCGACGCGGTTGCCGAGCAGCTTGGAGGCTTCGTTCAGGCCCAGCTGAATGGCTTCCTCGCGGATATCCTTCATCAGGATCGGGGTGCCTTTGACCGCAGACTGGTAAGCGATGCCGCCACCCATGATGCCGGCGCCGAGCACGGCGGCCTGCTTCACGTCATGGGCGATCTCGTCATGCGCCTTGGCCTTGCGCTTGAGTTCCTGGTCGTTCAGGAACAGACCGATCAGGCTTTCGGCAACCGACGTCTTGGCCAGCTTGGCAAAGCCTGCGGCTTCGACTTCCAAGGCCTTGTCGCGGCCGAAGTTGGCGGCTTTCTGGATGGTCTTGATGGCTTCGACCGGGGCCGGGTAGTTCGGGCCGGCCTGGCCGGCAACGAAGCCCTTGGCGGTCTCGAAGGCCATCATCTGCTCGATGGCATTGAGCTTGAGCTTTTCCAGCTTGGGCTGGCGCTTGGCCTTGTAGTCCAGCTCGCCACTGATGGCGCGCTTGATCAGGTCCAGGGCACCGGCCTGCAGCAACTCAGGGGCGACCACGGCGTCGACGGCACCCACTTTCAGGGCGTCTTCGGCACGGTTTTCCTTGCCGGAAGCGATCCACTCGACAGCGTTGTCCGAACCGATCAGGCGCGGCAGGCGTACGGTGCCGCCAAAGCCGGGGTAGATGCCCAGCTTGACTTCTGGCAGGCCGATCTTGGCGCTGGTGGACATGACCCGGTAGTCGGCGGCCAGGCACATCTCCAGGCCGCCGCCCAGGGCGATGCCGTTGATGGCCGCAACGGTCGGCACTTCGAGGTCTTCGAAGGCGCTGAAGATGCGGTTGGCTTCCAGGTTGCCGGCGACCAGTTCGGCCTCGGGCAGCTTGAAGTTGTCGACGAACTCGGTGATGTCGGCGCCGACGATGAACACGTCCTTGCCACTGCTGACGATAACGCCCTTGACCGAGGCGTCGGCCTTGATGGCATCGACGGCCTGGCGAAGCTCGTTCAGGGTCAGGCGGTTGAACTTGTTGACGGACTCACCCTTGAGGTCGAACTTGAGCTCGACGATGCCACTTTCAAGAGCCTTAACCGTGATGGCTTTACCTTCGTAAATCATCAACTGATCTCCACGATATGGAAGCTGAACTGTACACGCCGATCGCTGCAGCAGAAGCAGGCCTAGCTGCCCTGCCCCAGGCACACCCGTCAGCGCGCTAGTCGGAAGTATGGCTTGGCGTCATGACATACAAACGCTCAATTCATACGCCCGTTTGATTTGGGTGTGCACACATTCTCCGAAAAGATCGGCGTTGTCAAATGCTCACGAGCATGGCGAAAACGCGACTTTCCGGTCACTTTGTATCGTCTGGGTACAAAACATGATGACAGTGATCGCCGACCATTCATGTCAGCGATTGACCACGGCCGATTGAATAACGCTGCGACTTTCGACTTGCGCGGCAACCCAAGGCGGCTACACTGCCACCTGCTTGAATGAATACCCGGCCTGCCTGGCCTTTTCTGCGCAGCAGAACGCAAAGCGGCGACTTGGCACCCCACCCCTTCAGGGTTCTGCCAAGCCGCCGCTTTGTCGTTTAAAGCCCTGAACGCCTACGCCGTACCTGTAGGAGGTAGCCCCGGGGTTCAAGCCAGGGTTTCGAGGACGTAGGCAACATCCTGCAACACAGCCGTATCACCCCGTTCAGTCCAGTACAGGGCGATCATCCGCGCATCGGCTTCGACCTTGTAGACGCTCGCCGGCAAGCGCGCCAGAGGCTCAATGAAGCGTGGATCTTCGCAGGGCTCACGCCACTGGTTCCACCACACCCCCGGGCTGATCTGCCAGAAGCTGAAGCTGTCTTCATGCCCCCGACGCCGTGCCCGATGGTACTGCGGGCAAGGGCTTGGCGGCTCCTTTTCGAGCCAGTGCGGCCATTGCTGCGGCGCCAGCTGCATACCCAGCCCCATTCGCCGGGCCTCCAGGCGCAGCTTCATCTGCTCGCTCTGCTTGCGCGAGCCGCGCAGCCAGGAAAGCGGGCTGAGAATCAGCGCAAGGATTGACACCACCAGCAATACCGTCATATCAGTAGTTCCCATAAAGCGTTGCAAATGAGCTGGTTAGCCATTTTTCACGGAAGACCCGCCCGAAAGCGACCATACTTCTTCTATCGCGATTGCCAGGAGTACCGCTCATGCAATATGAACATTTGTTGGTCGCCGTCGACCTGACCGAAGAATGCGACCCGGTGATCAAGCGTGCCATGAAGCTCGCCGAGCCCTCAGGCGCCAAGGTGTCCCTGGTTCACATCGTCGAGCCGATGGCCATGGCATTCGGCGGTGACGTGCCCATGGACCTGTCGCAGTTGCAACAGCAACAGTTCGACCAGGCCAAGGAGCGCATGGACCGCCTGTTCAACAAATATCCTGAGATCAACCGTGGCGACTCACACCTGACCTACGGCCAGCCGCGTCAGGAAATCCACCAACTGGCCAAGGACCAGAAGTGCGACCTGATCGTGGTCGGCAGCCATGGCCGCCATGGCCTGGCGTTGCTGCTGGGTTCCACGGCCAATGACGTGCTGCACGGTGCACCGTGCGATGTACTGGCGGTGCGGTTGCAGAAGAAGGAATGACTTAACCTGCCCCGGCCCTATCGCCGGCAAGCCAGCTCCCACAGGGATACCACAAGGCTTGAAACCTGTGGTGTACCTGTGGGAGCTGGCTTGCCGGCGATAGGGCCAGTCCAGGCTGACGCCTATCAGCCTTCCAGCTCGGCCCAGCGCTCTACCAGCGCATCCAGCTCACCTTGGAGCTTCTCGATCTTGGCCAGCACTGCGGAAGTTTCAGTAATCGGGCGCTGGTAGAAGCCAGCCGCATTCACTTCTTCCTGAGCCTCAGCCATGCGCTGCTCAACCTGGTCGATCTGCCCCGGCAGCATCTCCAGCTCACGCTGCAGCTTGTAGCTGAGCTTCTTCTTCGAAGCTTCTTCCGCCACCGGCGCAGCAACTGGCGCGGGCTTGTCCTCGACTTTCTCCACCACTGCGCTGTTGAGCGCCGACTTGCCGCCCTTGCTCTCGGTCACGCCCAGCAGCTTCGGTGAGCCACCCTGGCGAATCCAGTCCTCGTAGCCGCCGACGTACTCACGCACCTTGCCCTCGCCTTCGAACACCAGGGTACTGGTGACGACGTTGTCGAGGAAGGCCCGGTCGTGGCTGACCATCAGCACGGTGCCCTTGTAGTTGGACAGCACTTCTTCGAGCAGTTCGAGGGTTTCAACGTCCAGGTCGTTGGTCGGTTCGTCGAGCACCAGCAGGTTGGCCGGCTTGCTGAACAGCTTGGCCAGCAACAGGCGCGCACGCTCGCCACCCGACAATGCCTTGACCGGCGTGCGGGCACGCTGCGGGCTGAACAGGAAGTCTCCAAGGTAGCTCAGCACGTGGCGGTTCTGGCCGTCGATCTCGATGAAGTCACGGCCTTCGGCCAGGTTGTCGATCACGGTCTTTTCCAGCTCGAGCTGGTGGCGCATCTGGTCGAAGTAGGCGACTTCCAGCTTGGTGCCGCTCTCGACCTTGCCCGACGTGGGTTCCAGGCCGCCGAGCATCAGCTTGAGCAAGGTGGTCTTGCCGGTGCCGTTGGCGCCCAGCAGGCCGATACGGTCCTGGCGCTGCAGGACCATGGAGAAGTCCTTGACCAGCATTGGCCCGCCGGCGTGATGGAAGCTGACGTTTTCCAGCACCATCACTTGCTTGCCGGATTTTTCTGCCGACTCGATCTGGATGTTGGCCTTGCCCTGGCGTTCGCGGCGCTCACCACGCTCCACGCGCAAGGCTTTCAGCGCACGCACCCGGCCTTCGTTACGGGTGCGGCGGGCCTTGATGCCTTGGCGGATCCACACTTCTTCCTGGGCCAGGCGCTTGTCGAACAGCGCGTTGGCGGTTTCTTCGGCGGCCAGTGCGGCCTCCTTGTGCACCAGGAAGCTGGCGTAGTCACCGTTCCAGTCGATCAGGCCGCCACGGTCCAGTTCAAGGATGCGGGTGGCCAGGTTCTGCAGGAAGGACCGGTCGTGGGTGATGAACAGGACCGCGCCGTTAAAGCTGCGCAGGGCCTCTTCGAGCCAGGCAATGGCACCGATGTCCAGGTGGTTGGTAGGCTCGTCGAGCAGCAGCAGGTCGGGCTCGGACACCAGCGCCTGGGCCAGCAGCACACGGCGGCGCCAGCCACCGGACAGCTCGGCCAGGGTCTTGTCCGCCGGCAACTGCAGGCGGCTGAGGGTGCTTTCCACCACTTGCTGCAGGCGCCAGCCATCACGGGCTTCCAGCTCGTGCTGGACGTGCATGAGCTTTTCCAGGTCTTCGTCATTCTGGATATTCATGCTCAGGTGATGGAACTGTGCCAGCAACTCACCGACGCCATCCAGGCCTGCGGCCACCACATCGAACACCGTGCGATCGTCGGCCACCGGCAGTTCCTGCGGCAGCTCGCCGATCTTCAGGCCCGGGGCACGCCAGACTTCACCGTCGTCGCCCTTCTGCTCGCCCTTGACCAGGCGCAGCATGCTGGATTTGCCAGTACCGTTGCGGCCGATGATGCACACCCGCTCACCACGAGCGATCTGCCAGGACACTTTGTCCAGCAGCGGCATGGCGCCGAATGCGAGGGACACATCGCTGAATTTGAGCAGGGTCATGTTGGTCTCCATAAATCGGGCGCGCATTCTACCTGACTTGGCCCTCGACGGCATCCGCTTGGCCACCCTACGAGCGCTTTGCGACATCTGGTCGAAGTTAATATCCCGATACAAGCACAGTGCTTTCACCCGCCGCCGGCAAACAGCTAAGCTAAGGCAATTGCTTCCAACAGTGCTGGCTCCGCCGTCACTTCCCCATGGTTCTACTGCCCGGACGTATCATGCGCAGCCGCCTGTTACACATTGCATCATGCCTGCTGCTCACCGCTGCCACCTGCGCGGCGCAGGCCACCGACCTCACCCAGCAGCGCCAGTACTACGACGAGGCCAAGCGTGCGCTGGCCAAAGGCGACAAAGGCCCGTACTTGCGCTATGCGCAAGCCCTGAGCGACTACCCGCTGACACCATACCTGGCCTACGACGAGCTTACCGCCCGCCTCAAAAGCGCCAGCAACCAGGAGATCGAAGGCTTTCTCGCCAAGCATGGCGACCTGCCCCAGGCCAACTGGATGAAACTGCGCTGGCTACGCTGGCTGGCCGAACGCGGCGAATGGGACACCTTCGTCAAATACTACGACCCCAAGCTCAATTTCACCGAACTGGACTGCCTCAACGGCCAGTATCAGCTCAGCCATGGCCTGCGCGCCGAGGGCTATGCCACAGCTGACAAATTGTGGAACGTCGGAAAGTCGCAACCTGCCGCCTGCGACACACTGTTCGGCATGTGGGCGGCCGAAGGCCAGCTGACCGAGGCCAAGCGCTGGGAACGCACCAAGCTGGCGGCCCAGACGCGCAACTACGCTTTGGCCAACAACCTGGTCAAGACCCTGACCACCCTCGCCCCTCAGGGGCGCCTTCTGGTCGACGTGGCGCAAAAGCCAGAGCTGCTCAACCAGCCGTCGCGCTTTACCCCGGTCAACGAAGCCATGTCCGATGTCGTCAGCCTCGGCCTGCGCCGCCTGGCCCGGCAGGACCCGGAGCGGGCCATGGCACTGCTCGACGATTATGCCCAGCGCATGCACTTCTCTCGCGACGAGAAGGTGGCCATCGCCCGCGAAATCGGCCTGACCCTGGCACGCCGCTACGACCCGCGCGCGCTCGACCTGATGACCCGCTACGACCCCGAACTGCGCGACAACACCGTCAGCGAATGGCGCCTGCGCCTGCTGCTGCGCCTGGGCCGCTGGGAAGACGCCTACGAGCTGACCAGGCGCCTGCCCCAGGACCTGGCCAGCAGCAGCCGTTGGAAATACTGGCAGGCACGCAGCCTGGAGCTGGCCCAGCCGAACAACCCGCAGATCCCGCTGCTGTACAAGACCGTGGCACGTGAGCGCGACTTCTATGGCTTCCTCGCTGCCGACCGGGCACAGACGCCATACCAGCTGAACAACAAGCCGCTGCTGCTAAGCCCGCAACTGGTCAAGAAGGTGCGCAACACGCCCGGCATCCAGCGTGCACTGGAATTCCACGCCCGCGGCCAGATCGTCGAGGGCCGCCGCGAGTGGTACCACGTCAGCCGCCACTTCACCCGCGACGAAATGGTTGCCCAGGCACGCCTGGGCTACGACCTGCGCTGGTACTTCCCGGCCATCCGCACCATCAGCCAGGCGCAATACTGGGACGACCTGGACATCCGCTTCCCGATGGCCCACCGCGACACCCTGGTGCGCGAAGCCAAGGTCCGCGGCCTGCATTCGAGCTGGGTATTCGCCATCACCCGCCAGGAAAGTGCATTCATGGAGGATGCGCGCTCGCCGGTGGGTGCCAGCGGCCTGATGCAGCTGATGCCGGCCACGGCCAAAGAGACCGCGCGCAAGTTCAGCATCCCGCTGGCATCACCGGCGCAGGTACTGAACCCGGACAAGAACATCCAGCTGGGCGCGGCCTACCTGAGCCAGGTGCACAGCCAGTTCAACGGCAACCGGGTGCTGGCCTCGGCGGCCTACAACGCCGGGCCCGGCCGCGTGCGGCAGTGGCTGAAAGGCGCCAAGCACCTGAGCTTCGATGTGTGGGTTGAATCGATCCCGTTCGACGAAACACGCCAGTATGTGCAGAACGTGCTGTCGTATTCGGTGATCTACGGGCAGAAGCTGAATTCGCCGCAGCCGCTGGTGGATTGGCATGAGCGGTATTTCGATGACATGTAGGGCCTGCTGAACCTGAACCGGCCCATCGCCGGCAAGCCAGCCCCCACAGGTAGCGCACAAGTCTTCGAACCTGTGATGAACCTGTGGGAGCTGGCTTGCCGGCGATAGGGCCGGTTCAGGCAGCACATTCACTCCAGAACTTCCACCTGCATTCCTGGTTCAAGCCACCCACTGCCATCCACCGCCAGGTTCTGCCCGAACAGCACATCCCCCTCCTTCTCGCGAAAGGTCTTGAGCGTGACCATCGGCTCGCGGTCGGCACTGCGCTCCCCTGTTGCTGGATCAATTGTTGTGAAGATGCACCGCACACTGGGCTTGAGCACGCGAAAATCCAAGCTGCCAATGCGAATCCGCTTCCAGCCATCCTCGGCAAACGGTTCTGCCCCTTGCACCACCAGGTTCGGTCGAAAGCGCAGCATTTCCATGGGCCGGCCAATACGCCGGTTGAGCTCGTCGAGCGAGCCCTGGCCAATCAGCAGCAAAGGGAAGCCATCGGGAAACGCCGCACGATCACTGTTGAGGCCGTAACCATTGGGCAGGTAACGCGCGCGCTGCTCCGGGCAATGCACCAGCCGCACGGCCTTGCCCAGCAACGCGCTCAACCAGGCCGCTGCTGCGTCGCCAGCGTCGGGCACGCGCAGGGTGTCGCGCCAGATCGTCACGCCGCGCAGCGCATCATCGGCAGCGGGCACAGGCACCCGCAACGGCACCCGCCCAGGCGCCTGCAGCAACAACTGACCGTTGTCGTCATCGCACGCCTGCAGCTGGCCAAGTTGCGGCCAGGCCCGCTGGGTCAGGAAGCGTCCATTTTCTTCCTCCACGACCATCCAGCGCCGGTCACCCTGCAACCCCAACAGCCCCACCCGTGATGCCTGCAGGCTTTGCGCCTGGCCCGACTTCACCGGGTATCGATACAACTCACTGAGAAACATCCCTGCCGCCTCGCGTCATGCCAAAAGCCAAGCTTATACCTGGCTGGCCCGGCGATCACGCAGTGGCAGCATCCAGCAGCAGGCGTTGCTTGACCACATCGACCAGGCGATCAGGCTGGAACTTGGACAGGAAGTTGTCACAACCCACCTTCTTCACCATGGATTCATTGAAGCTGCCCGACAGCGAGGTGTGCAGCACGACGTAGAGCTGGCGCAAACGGGCATCGCTGCGAATCTCGGTGGTCAGCCGGTAGCCGTCCATTTCCGGCATTTCGGCGTCAGTGAACACCATCAGCAGCTTTTCGCACACGTCCTCGCCCGCATCGGCCCAGCCCTTGAGCATGCGCAGCGCCTTCAGGCCGTCACTGGCCACGTGCAGCTTCACCCCCAACTGGGACAGGGTGTCACGCAATTGCGCCAGAGCAACACTGGAGTCGTCCACCAGCAGCACCTCGCGCCCGCGGGCACGGGCCAGCACCGGGTCGGCAAGCTTCTCGCCGGAGACCCGGGCGTTGTATGGCACAATCTCAGCCAGCACCTTCTCCACGTCGATCACCTCCACCAGCTTTTCATCCACCTTGGTGATGGCGGTCAGGTAGTGCTGGCGACCGGCGCTGGCAGGCGGCGGCATGATCGACTCCCAGTTCATGTTGACGATACGGTCGACACCACCCACCAGGAAGGCCTGCACCGACCGGTTGTACTCGGTGACGATGATGGTGCTGTCCGGCCCCGGCTGCAGCGGGCGCATGCCGATCGCCTGGGACAGGTCGATCACTGGCAAGGTCTGGCCGCGCAGGTTGACCACCCCGCAGACGAAGGCGTGGCGCTGGGGCATCAGGGTCAACTTGGGCAGTTGCAGCACTTCCTGCACCTTGAACACGTTGATCGCGAACAACTGGCGGCCGGCCAGACGAAACATCAGAATTTCCAGGCGGTTCTCACCCACCAGTTGCGTGCGTTGGTCTACTGTGTCGAGAATGCCAGCCATTGGAAAACCCCCAGGCTTGAGTCAAAAAAGTGTAAGCATCCACCCTGTATCGGCGGCTTCACGCGCACCTTGACCCTTGCGGGAAAATGCCGTGAAGGCAATTGATATCACTTTACCATCATGCTTTACTGCGGGCATTACACGGCAAATCAGCAGGGCGACAAAAGTTCCCCACCCGAGCTCGATATCAGGGAAACCCCTACCTGCAATCGGGTGCAACCTGATGTTCGCGATATCCTTTAGCCATTAATGTGACGCCATTCTCAATGCATGAATGGAGTCAGGCTTTTGCTAGCTATCGTTTCGGCGTGCCCGCCCCTTGCGCCTGCACCACGCGCGGGGACCTGATCATGGACACTGCCTTATCGTTCGATGACGCCCTGCAGGGTTATCTGCTGGATGCCCAGGTATTGCTGACCCAGGCCCAGGAGTGTCTGCAGCATCTGGAACTGATCGACAATGATCCAGATGCCTGCCGCTGCCTGGACAACACCCTCGAGAGCCTTGCCAGGCAGGCTACACGCCTGGGCCTGCGTGAAGTCGCCCATTACACCAATGCCCTGCATCAGTTGCTTGCCCCCGCCTGTCACCGCGGCTGCCTGCAACGTGAAGCCCTGCCCGCGCTAGGGGCCTGCCTTACCTTGCTGGCCTGGCAACTGGAACTGGTCGATACCCGTACCGGGCGGCTGAACCTGGACATCGGCGAGCAACTGGTGCTGCTGAGCGACCTGGCCAAGGTCGTGAAGCAACCGTTTGCGCAAGCCTGTACCTCCTGCGACGAGCACGGCAGCGTGTGCCTCCACCCGCACGCTCCAGTGGCACGCGGCACAGGCACAGGCCGGTGGAACCCACCGTATTAACCTGACACGAAGTGCAACTAAGCGCGTTCGTTCATGCCCCACAAAGATCGAACTAGGGAAGTTAACCAAGTTTTCGGGGCCCAAGATGAATCTCTAACGCGCTAGTTGCACTACAAGTGCGTAATGCGCGATCGATGGGTGGCACTTTGCCACTCTCCAGTGCCCGACCCGCAGGCGTTTCAAGGCATTACCCAGCCGCGACCGATACAGTGCGAAGTGGTAATATACGCCCCCACAAACGCTTGCAACCTGAATAAAGGTTGAACGATCACGTGCTCGAAAAAATATCGAAAGTACTGCGCCAAAGCCTCTGAGCAGCATTGTGCAAGGCCTCCATCAGCAATACTTCAGTGGCTTCCCTACCTATGCTTCCACGCTTGAAGACTTCTTTGCGTTGCTGCTCCCGCGTTGCCCTGCTGCGTTGGGTGACGGCCGCGTTATGCGTGGCCTCGCTGGTCGCCAACCTGATGCTGTACCTGGCCAACCAGGCAGCCCCGGCCAGCCTGCTGGTGCTGCAACTGGTCGCTACGCTGGGCACCATCGTCTACCTGGGCCTGAGCGCCAAGTCGATCAGCCTGCGCCCGGCAGAACTGGCCGAGCGCATGCTCAAGGTCCAGGAAGACGAGCGCCAGCACTTGGGCCGGGAACTGCACGACGACATCGGCCAGCTGCTCACCGCCGCCAAGCTGCAGCTGCAGTGGCTACAAAGGCGCATGCCCGACGAGCTGCAAGGCCACTGCAACACCCTGCGCAACACGCTGGATGACACCTTGGGCAACGTACGCGACGTGTCCGCCCTGCTCAACCCTCGGCAATTGGCCAGCCTGGGCCTGGAAGCCAGCCTGCGCGCGCACCTGGTGCGTACCCTGGCCAGCAGCAGTGTGCACTGGAGCCTGGCGTGCAACCAGCGCCTGGGCGGCATCGACGAAGCTGTGGCCATGGCGGTGTTTCGCATTACCCAGGAGGCCGTGACCAACATGCTGCGCCACGCCCAGGCAGATAACCTGATCATTCAGCTGCAGCGCACCCCCGAGGGGCTGGCGTTGTCGATCCATGACGATGGCCGTGGTTTCGTCCCGGCACGGCACCCGGCCGACGCAGGCCAGCGCGGCCTGGCTGGCATGCAGGAGCGGGTCACCGCCTTGCAGGGTAGCCTCGACATCACCAGCCAGCTCGGCTTGGGCACGCGTATCGAGGCGGTGTTCCCGTGGCCTGCGCGTACCCAGCAACGCGCCGGGAGCAAGGCCACCCATGACCTGTAGACTGCTGCTGGTTGACGACCACTCGCTGATCCGCGCCGGTGTGCGCGCACTGGTCTGCGACATCCCCGGCTATGACGTGATCGGTGAAGCCGACGACGGCAGCCAACTGCTCGAACAGGTGCGCGCGCTGGCGCCCGACATCGTCTTGCTGGACATCTCCATGCGGTCGACCAGCGGCCTGGACGCCCTCACCCAACTGCGGGCAAGCGCAAGTACATGCAAGGTGCTGATCCTGTCGATGCATACCGACCCTGACCTGATCATGCGGGCTCTGGAAAGCGGCGCCCACGGCTACCTGCTCAAGGACACCAGCGCCACCGAGCTGGAGCAGGCCCTGAGCGCAGTGCTCAACGGCGAGCGCTACCTCAGCCCGGCCATTGCCCACACCGTCATCAACCAGGCCCTACGGCACACCAGGCAGGGCAACCAAGCGGCTGGCGAGCGGCATAACCTCACTGCGCGACAACTGGAAATCCTGCGCCTGATCGTGCGCGGCAAGTCCACCCGGGAAATCGCTGCGGGCCTGGGCCTGTCGATCAAGACCGTGGAAACCCACCGCTCGCAAATCATGAAGCGCCTGCAGATTCATGATGTGGCCGGCCTGGTGCTGTTCGCTGTACGCGAGAAAATCATCAGCCTGGATGACTAAGCAGCGGCGACCCGGCCGGCAGGTGCAGCTGCAACGCGCCAGGCCTGGCCTGAAAGCGCAGGTTGCCGGCCTGCAACGGCTCGCCATCGAGGTTGATGTCCAGGCCCTGCGCGCTCTTGATCTCGACCCAGGGCAACCTGGCGCGGACGAAAAGCCCGTCACCGGCCAACAGGTCGCGCAGTGCCCCGACTACCTCTTGCGGCGCTGGCAGGATGGCGATGTCCAGCAGACCGTCATTCACCACCGCCTCAGGGCACAGCACTTGCCCGCCCCCCGCCTGGCGACCATTGCCGATCCCCAGCGCCAGCAGGCTCCCTTGCCACTGGAAGTCAGGCCCTTGCAGTTCCACCGTGGCTGCCTGCAGCTCGCTGAAGCGCGACAACCCGGTGAACAGGTAGGCCGCGGCACCCAGCACCTTCTTCAGGTCTTCGGAGGTGTTGGCGGTGACCTGGCTACCAAACCCACCCGTGGCCATGTTGAGGAACAACTGGTCGCCGGCCTGGCCCAGGTCGATAGCCTGCGCCGGCGTATTCAGCAGCGCCAGTGCCTCGGCAGGCTCCAGGGGTATGCCGGCGGCTTTGGCGAAATCGTTGGCCGTGCCCAGCGGCAACAGCGCCAGGCTGGCCTCGGCATTTGCCAGGCCCATGGCCTCGGCCACATCCCGTAAAGTGCCGTCGCCACCGCCTGCGACGATATGGCTGTAGCCCGCCGCCAGCGCCTCGCCGACCAGGCGCTGCGCGTCACCCGCCTCCCAGGTGACACGCACATCCAGCACCCAGCCGGTATCGCGCAGGTCGCAAACGGCGCTGCGCAGCGCTTCGTTCATCGCCTGCTTGCCGTGCAGGATCAGCATTGCCTTGCGCCCTTGCATCGCGCTTCTCCGTGAAGTTGACCGACCCAGATCTCGACCATGCCCGCTCACCGATCGTTGCATGCCCACAAAAAAATACCCAAGCCAACGTGGTCTTTTTCCCACACCCGACAATGCGCGCTATGCTCAGAAAATGAACTTTTGACAAGTTTTTGACCTAGGCAAACAAAGCTACCTGGGAAGTCAGCCTTTTGACTTCTGTTTGCCGGGCCCGAAACCCTAGCCATGGACGCGCCCCGGCAGTGGTGTTCCCCACACTGTCGATGGGCGCGTCTTTTCATCCGCGACCTTTCACGAGGATTCCGGGTCATGCGCATTCTCTGGACACTGCCCTACCTACCCTGGCCGACCACCAGCGGCAGCAAGACCCGGCAATACCACCTGATGCGCGCACTGGCACAACAGGGCCACCGCATTACCCTGTTGGCGCAGTCGAAAATCCCCCTCAGCGATACAGCCCGCGAAGCCCTGGAGCCACTGCTCGAACGCCTGATCGTAATGCCCCGTCGGCCGCTGCACAGCCCGCTGAACCTATTGGCTTCGCCCATCATCGACTACCCCATGCGGGCCATCATCAACGGCCTGTCCCCGTGCCTGCGGCACCGTTTCGAGCAATTGCTGGACGAACCCTGGGACGTGATCCAGATCGAGCACAGCTACAGTTTTCAACCGTTCGAGAAGGCCCTGCAGGCCCGCGGGTTGCCCTACATGCTCAGCGAACACACGCTCGAGTCGGTGATGGGCGGTGCCTGCCACGACCGGCTGCCCCTGTGGCTGCGCCCACTCAACGCCTTCGACCGCTGGCGCTACCGGCGCTGGGAACAGCGGGTGCTGTGCCAGCCCACCGAGCTGGTGGCAGTCAGCGCCCACGACGCCGAGCTGATCGCGCAGATCAGCGGGCGACCGGTGAATGTGGTGGTCAACGGTGTGGATTGTGACTTCTACCAGCACGTGGAGCCCGCGTTACACAGCCAGCGCCTGCTGTTCGTCGGCAACTTCGAATATGGCGCCAACCTTGAGGCCATCGAGTGGGCGCTGGAAGACATCATGCCGCAGGTGTGGATGAGCAACCCGGCTGTGCGCCTGGCAATAGCCGGGCATGCCCTGCCGGCCAGCTGGAAACTGCACTGGAACGACCCGCGCATCGAATGGTTCGGCTACCGCCCGGACCTGCGTGAACTGCAAAAGCGTTCGGCGCTGTTCTTCGCGCCGCTGCGCTATGCCGGGGGCTCCAAGGTAAAAATCCTGGAGGCAATGGCCGCCGGCCTACCGGTGATCACCACCGGCAAAGGCGTATCGGGCCTGACCGCAAACAACGGCGAGCACTATCTGGGCAGCGATGACGGCGACCAGCTGGCCCTGTTGATCACCCAACTGCTCAACCAGCCCTGGCGCATGAGCCAGTTGAGCGCTGCCGGCCGCCAGTTCGCCCGCCAGCGCCACGACTGGAGCGTGGCCGCCCAGCAACTGGAGAACGTGCACATGCGCCTGGCCCAGGCAGCGCCGGCCGAGGCCGCGCCGCTGGGCAGTGCCTGGCTGGGCCGCTCAGCCAAGTAGCTCGCTGAAGGGGATGAACGGCACGCTGTCACCCTGTTTCGGCGTGCTGCCCTCTCGCACTTCCACCAAACCCTCGGCCCACGCCGCGCTGCGCAGCACGCCGGAGCTCTGGTTCTTGTAGATACGCACCTGGCCCTGCTCGATGCGTGCACGCAGGTACTCGCGCCGCGTGCCGGCCTTGGGCCAGTCAAAGCCTGCCGGCATGTCGAAGCGCAGCGGCGTGACATCGCCCACGCCCTGGCGACGTAACAGATAGGGCCGGGTCAGCAGGCCAAAGGTAACCAAGGTAGAGGCCGGGTTACCCGGCAGGCCGATCACTGGTACGCCCTGGAAGTGGCCGAAGGTGAGTGGCTTGCCCGGCTTGATCGCCAGCTTCCACAAGGCCAGCTCGCCCGCCTCGCGTAGGGCCGCCCCCAGGTAATCGGCCTCGCCCACCGAGACACCACCGGTAGACAAGATCAGATCAACGTCGCCCAGCGAGGCCAAACAGGCGCGCGTAAGCGCCAAATCATCCGGCAGGATGCCTGCATCGACCACGTCGCAGCCCAGCCGCTGCAACCAGCTGACCAGCAGCCGGCGGTTGCTGTTGTAGATTTGCCCAGGCCCCAGCGGCAGGCCGGGCTCGACCAGTTCGTCACCCGTGGACAGCACCGCCACCCGCACTTTGCGCACCACGTCCAGTCGGCCGTGGCCCAGGGTCGCCGCCAGGCCCAGTTCGATCGGCCCCAGCCGGGTGCCGGCGCTCATCACCTGCTCGCCCTTGCGGGTCTCCTGGCCTTGAGGGCGGATGTTCTGATCGGCATGCAAGGGTTCGAGAAAGCGCACCCGACCGTCTTCGGCCACTTCGGTGTTTTCCTGCATCTCGACGCAATCGGCGCCTTCAGGCACTGGCGCCCCGGTGAAGATGCGCGCGCAGGTGCCCGGCTGCAGGGGCTGCGGCGCATGGCCGGCGAAGATCCGCTGGCTGACCGGCAGTGGCTCCCCCTGCCAGTCGGCCTTGCGCAAGGCATAGCCGTCCATGGCACTGTTCGGCCAGGGCGGCAGGTCGAGCGAGGCCACCAGATCGGTGGCCAGCACGCGGCCCTCGGCCTCGGCCAACGGCAGGTTCTCGGTGTCACGGATCGGCGCCGCTTCGGCCAGCGCCAGCAGTTGCTCCAGGGCTTGCTCCACCGGCATCAGTGGCCGGGCCTGGCTAGCTTCAGCCACGGCTGTCACAGGCCGCTGCCTGCTTCAGGTGCGCAACGAAGTTGCAGGGGCGATGGCGTGCATCGAGCTGCTCGGCCAGGATGCCGTCCCAGCCGGTGCGCACCGCATTGGTCGAGCCCGGCAGGCAGCACACCAAGGTGCCGTTGGCCAGCCCGGCCAGGGCGCGTGACTGCACGGTGGAGGTGCCGATGTCGGCCACGGAAATCTGCCGGAACAGCTCACCAAAACCGTCTACCTGCTTGTCCAGCAGGCAGGCCACCGCTTCGGGCGTGCTGTCGCGGCCGGTAAAACCGGTACCACCAGTAATCAGCACCACTTGCACGCTGTCATCGGCGATCCAGGTGGCGACCTGGGCGCGGATCTTGTACAGGTCGTCTTTCAGCAGCACGCGCTCGGCCAGGCGGTGGCCCGCTGCGCTCAGGCGGTCGACGAACAGCTGGCCAGAGGTGTCGGTGTCGAAGGTGCGGGTGTCGCTGACCGTCAGCACGGCGATGTTCAGCGCCACGAAGGGGGTATCTGCCTTGGCTTTCATGGGTGTCCGTCACAACAGGATGAGATGGCCGCAGTTATATCACAGCGTACCTTTGCCCGGCGTTGCGCCATCAGCCTTGCCCTGGATCAAGAAGACAGATTTGTCGCTATGCTGCACTTGGAGTGAACTTGCACTAATGTCCTGCGTCATAAATGTCATCTAGCACCATCGCACTTGGAGAAACACGATGATCAAACGGACCCTACCCGCCTTCCTGCTCGCCTTGGGCCTGGGCGCCCTCGCTGGCTGCTCGACCCCTACCGTCATCACCCTGAACGATGGCCGGGAGATCCAGGCAACGGATAAACCCTCCTTCGACGAAGACTCCGGTTTCTACGAATTCGAGCAACTCGACGGTAAGCGCACGCGCCTGAACAAAGACCAGATCCGCACCGTCAAAGAGCTCTGATCAAGCACCTGTTTTGGCAAAGGCCCTTACAACAACAAGGGCTTGTGGGCAAAAACGGGATGCAGTAGGATTTTGTTCATCGGAGTGTAGCGCAGCCAGGTAGCGCGTCTCGTTCGGGACGAGAAGGCCGCAGGTTCGAATCCTGTCTCTCCGACCAGATCCTTCAAAAAGCCCGCCTTGCGCGGGCTTTTTGTTGCCCCTGAAAAAGTGTCAGGCGCTCAGGCGCGAGGTTACTTCGCCCAGCTGCCCGGACAACCCATGCAGGCGGTGGCCCGCCTGCTCGGTGTGCTGCACCGACTCCTGGTTGGCCGTGGCAATGCGGGTGATTTCGATCAGGTTGCGCGAGATGTCTTCGGCCACGCTGGTCTGTTCTTCTGCCGCCGTGGCGATCTGCCGGTTCATGTCGCGGATCGCCTCTACCGCCTGGGTGATGCGCTGCAGCATCTGCCCGGCCTGCTGCACCTGCTCGGCCCCCTCTTCGCTTCGCTGCTGGCCGCTTTCGATGGCCTTGACCGCTTCAACCGCACCTGACTGCACCGCTTCGATGATCTGGTGAATCTCGGCAATCGAGGCTGCCGTGCGCTGGGCCAGGCTGCGCACCTCATCGGCCACCACCGCAAAGCCACGCCCGGCCTCGCCGGCACGGGCCGCTTCGATGGCCGCGTTCAGCGCCAGCAGGTTGGTTTGCTCGGCAATACCGCGGATCACTTCGAGCACTTTGCCGATGCGCGTGCTGTCGTGTTCCAGGTCGCGGATTACCGCCGCCGTGCCGGCGATTTCGCGGTTGACCACGCCAATGATATCGATGGTCTGCTGCATCACCTGCTCACCCGCCTGGGCACTGTGGTCGGCGTCATCCGCTGCGCGGGCAGCTTCAGCGGCATGGCGGGCCACTTCCTGGGCGGTGGCGGACATCTCGTGCATGGCCGTGGCCACCTGGTCGGTGCGCTGGAACTGGTCATGGGTGCCGCGGGCCATGTCGCCGGCAATGCTGCGCAACTGGCCACTGGCACCTTCCAGCTCCTGGGCATTGTCCTTCAGCCGGCCGACGGTGTCGGCGAGAAAGTCGCGCAAGGTGTTGGCCGCCCGCGCCAGGCGCCCCAGCTCGTCCTCGCGGCGGCTGTCCACGCGGGCGGCAAAACGGCCCTGGCTAAGCTGCGCGACGTACTCGATCAACTGGCGGATCGGCTCGATCAGGCTGCGGTTGACCAGCCACAGGCTGAGCAGCCCCACCAGTACCGCCGAGGCCAGCATCACCAGCAAGCCCAGCCATACCGTGCGTTCGGCACTGGCGTTGATGCTGGCCGCACGCTGGCGGGCATCGGCACGCAGTTGCTCCACCAGTTCGCTCATCTGCTCACTGGCGGCGCGGTCTACACCCTTCACCGCCAGGTCGCCGGCTACCGGGTCGCCACCGGCGGCGAGGAAGGCCTGACGGCCCTGCGCATAGGCCTGGCCCAGCTGCTGGTGGCTGTCACGCAGTTGCTGCAACGGCGGCTTGAGCCTGTCGTCGCTGCTGTCGATCAGTTGCCCGAGCAATTGTTGCACCTGCTGTTCGCGGGCCTGAAACTGCTGCCAGTACTTCTCCATCTCAGCCGGCTGGCGCCCGCGCAGCAGCACGTTCTTCCATTCCTGCACCTGGATCTTGAACTGCAGGTTAGCTTCATCAATCAATTGCGAAGCCCGCAGCGGCCCGTCCACCAACTCGGCATAACCGCGCACGCTGGACGACAAAAACTGGAAACACACCAGGGCGATCAACAGCATCGCCACCAGGCTGCCGCCGAGCAGCGAGAGAATTTGCACTCTGAGGGATTTACGCAACATCGTGGATCTCGAAACCGGAAGGAAAGGAATGGCGCGCATCCGCAACACCAGGTAAGACATTCCATGTCCTTGTTGGCAGGCCAAAAAAAAGCTGCCATCAAGCAATGGCAGCCAGGTCGAGCACTTACGCAACAGTTGAGCCAGATACTCTCAGGCAATTGCTACAAAATTGTTACAAACTCGCGACGCATTAGCCGCTGGTGAATTGCAAGGCCGCCAGCCGCGCATACAGCGGGCTTTCCTCGACCAGCTGGCGGTGGGTACCCACCGCCACCACCCGGCCCTTGTCGATGACCGCAATGCGCTCGGCATGCTGCACCGTGGCCAGCCGATGGGCGATCACCAGCGTGGTACGCCCGGCCATCAGGCTGGGCAACGCCTGCTGGATCAAGTGTTCGCTCTGCGCGTCGAGCGCGCTGGTGGCCTCGTCCAGCAGCAGGATCGGTGCATCCACCAGCAACGCCCGGGCAATCGCCAGGCGCTGGCGTTGCCCGCCAGAAAGGCCGATGCCACCCTCGCCCAAGGGCGTCTGGTAGCCTTGCGGTAGCTGCCGGATGAATTCGTCGGCATGGGCACCGTGCGCCGCTGCTTCGACTTCGGCCAGGGTCGCATCGGGCCGGCCATAACGGATATTGGCCTCCACCGTTCCGCGAAACAGTGAGGGGTTTTGCGCCACCAGGGCGAACTGGCGGCGCAACTGGTCGGGGTCCAGCTCAGTCACCGGCAGGCCATCGAGCAGGATGCGCCCTTGCTGTGGGTCGTAAAAGCGCAGCAACAAATCGAACAGGGTCGACTTGCCCGCCCCCGAGGGGCCCACCAAGGCCACGGTCTGCCCGGGCTCGATAACCAGGCTCAGGCCATCGACCGCTGCCACCGAGGGCCGTGACGGGTAGGCGAACACCAATTGCTGCAACTCGATACGTCCACTGGCCCGCTGCTGCGGTAGCGCCTGCGCCACGGTGGGTGGCAGGATCGCACTGCGCGCCGCCAAAAGCTCGGCAATGCGCTCGGCCGCACCCGCTGCACGTTGCAGCTCGCCGATCACCTCACTGAGGGTGCCGAACGCGCTACCGACGATCAGGCTGTAGAACACGAACGCCGCCAGTTCGCCTGCGGAGATACGCCCGGCGATCACATCCATGCCGCCGACCCACAGCATCACCCCCACTGCCCCCAGCACCAGCACGATCACCAGGGTAATCAGCCAGGCACGCTGGGCAATCCGCTTGCGGGCCACGCCAAAGGCGGCTTCGACCGTGTCGGCGAACCGTTCGCGGTCATGCGCCTGGTGGTTGTAGGCCTGTACCGTCTTGATCTGCCCCAGGGTCTCGGCCACGTAGCTGCCCACATCGGCCACCCGATCCAGGCTCTGGCGCGACAGGCTGCGCACCCTGCGACCAAACAGCAGGATCGGTGCCAGCACCAGCGGCAAGGCGACCGCCACGATGCTGGTGAGCTTGGGGTTGGTGATGAACAACAGCACCACACCACCAATGACCATCAGCGCGTTGCGCAGGAACATCGACAGCGATGAGCCGATGACCGATTGCAGCAAGGTGGTGTCGGCGGTCAGCCGCGACTGGATCTCGGAACTGCGGTTGTCTTCGAAAAAGCCGGGGTGCAGCCCGATCAGGTGGTCGAACACGGCACGGCGGATATCGGCCACGCAACGCTCGCCGATCCACGACACCAGGTAGAAACGGCTGAAGGTGCCCACCGCCAGGGCCAGCACCAGCAGCAGGAACAGGCCGATGGTCTGGTTGAGCTGGTGCGCCGAACGGGTCATGAAGCCCTGGTCTACCAGCAGGCGGATGCCCTGCCCCATGGACAGCGTGATGCCGGCAGTAACCACCAGGGCCAACAAGGCCAGCAGCACCTGTCGACGGTACGGACGAACGAACTGCCAAGCCAGGCGCAAGGCTCGGCGTTGGCGAGGGGAAACCGAATCGGGCATGGCGGCGGCTACGATGGCGGGGAAACCGCAGACTACCACTCATCCGGCAGGGGGAATGCATGCAGGTTGCTATAACGCATCGGTCTAAACAGATGATGGAGCTTTCACAGGGTTTCTGTTGGACTGTTGCTGCCGTGACACAGAAGCTGTCACAGGCCAGTCACGGCGCAGGGCTACCCTGAACTTGAACCTGAAGAGGAGACAGTGCATGAGCTTGCAGCATGGCAGTGACCACCAGAAGCCTCAGACCACCCCGCCACCCGAGGCATGCGGTTCGATCATCGACGGCAAGGGGCGCGAAGTGCCAATTACCGAGCAGATGATCCAGCAGGCCTGCAAGGCCCTGGAAGAAAGCAGGGTCGAGCGCGTACACAAAGGTTGATCGGCGAATTTTTTGCAACCCGGCGCCTGCGCCGGGTTTTTATTGCCCGCAGGTTTGCTTGGGCCCTTGTGGGAGCGGCCTTGCGTCGCGAGAGGGCTGCAAAGCAGCCCCGGCAACCCGTGCCGCGCTGCTGAAATCCTGGGGCCGCTTTGCGGCCCTTTCGCGACACAAGGCCGCTCCCACAACCGCAGATAACTCCAAAACTTGCTTAGACCAACTCCGCCCCCAAGGCACTCACCAGCTGCGCCAACTGCGGCGACTCCCCACGCAAGCGCACCGCCAACCCTTCAATCTCGCGCCGCGGCGGGTATTGCTTGCGCAACTGGTCGAACGCCGCACGCTGCTGCTGCGGGTCGTCACTCAGGCTGCGGCGGAAGTCGGCATCGTCGCGGCGTGGGTCGTACACGGCGCGGCACAGGGTCGCCAAGGCCCAGGCCGGGTCGGTGCTGGCATCCAGTTCGATTTGCGCCAGCGGCGGTCGGGGCAGCAAGTCGGCCAGTTGCACCTGCTCGTCCACACCCAGGAACCGGCACAGCGCCTGGTAGATCTGCGCCGTGCCACGCTGGCGGCCGTCGAGGCTGTAGCCGGCAATGTGCGGTGAGGCCAATGTGCACAGGTCGGCCAGTTGCAGGTCGACCTGTGGCTCGCCCTCCCACACGTCCAGCACTGCATGCACGTCTTCACGGTCCAGCAGCAGCTCGCGCAGGGCGGCGTTGTCCACCACCGGACCACGGCTGGCGTTGATCAGCCAGGCACCCGGACGCAACTGCGCCAGCTGCGCCTGGCCGAACAGGTGCCAGGTCGGGTGCTCGCCATCGCGCTGCAACGGGGTATGCAGGCTGATCACATCGCACTGTTGCACGATGGTTTCCAGGCTGACGTAGTTGCCGCCCTCGGCGGCCTGGCGTAGCGGATCGCACACCAGCACCTTCCAGCCCAGGCCGTGCAGCACCCGCACCAGGCGGCCACCCACTTCACCCGCGCCCACCACGCCATACACCCGCTCGGGCAGTACCGCGCCATCCAGCTCGGCCAGGGTCAACAGGCTGCCCAGCACGTAGTCGACCACACCGCGGGCATTGCAGCCCGGCGCACTGCTCCAGCGAATGCCGGCTTCGGCAAAGTAGTCCAGGTCCAGGTGATCGGTACCGATGGTGCAGGTGCCGACAAAGCGTACGCGGCTGCCTTCGAGCAACTGGCGGTCGACTTTGGTTACCGAGCGCACCAGCAGGATATCGGCGTCCTTGACGCTGGCGGCATCGAGACTTCGGCCGGGGTAACGGCGGATTTCACCGAAACCCTGGAAAAAGGCATCGAGCAGCGGAATGTTCTCGTCGGCAACTATCAGCATGGCGCTCTCCTGTCTGGGGAACGCAGTGTAGGCGCAACGTCGGGCGTGTTCCAGAGCGCTTCAGTCGGCTTTCTTGCGAATCCAGTACAGGAAGGTACCGGCGTCTTCTTGCTGCTGCAGCAGTTCGTGGCCGAGGAAGTTGCAGAACTTGGGGATGTCGCGGCGGGTCGACGGGTCGGTGGCGATCACCTTGAGCAGGCCGCCGGCGGCCAGGTCGCGCACGTGCTGGTGCAGCATCATCACCGGCTCCGGGCAGTTCAGGCCGGTGGCATCGAGGATGGCGTCAGGGGTGAAATCGGTCATGGGGGGCTCCGAAAATGATCGCCATTGTCGCGCATAGCGCGACGCGGTCCAAGCACCGCTTGAGAAATGCGCAGCTGCCCGCCAGCCCAGCTCTTGCTCTTGCTCTTGATCTTGCTTTTGATCTTCGCGACTTCAGGAGGCCGAACGCAGGCCTTGCGGAGGGAGGTGACGGGCATGGATGCCCGTCAAGCGCTGGGCCCCAGGATGGGGCCTGCAGCGCGGTCCTCCCGGGAGCGAGGCTGGAGTGAGGGAACCCCGGAGCGAAGCGCAGGGGCCGGATGATCGGAGCGCAGCGTTTTTTGGTTACTTTTTTGTCGCGTTTGACAAAAAGTGACTCGCCCTAAGGTCGAAAAGGTGAGTAAGCGTCGCCATCACAAATGGACTGTTCGCTGAACCAAAACAGCCAGATCCGCTTTTTAGCTTCTTGCGAGATGGGCCTCAACACAGTGTAGACATTCGTTCGCGCAGGTGGCGCTGAGTCACCTTTGCGCCCTTCCGGCGGGTTACTTCGGTCTTGGCCAAAGTAACCAAAGCCGTCCGCTCCCATCATCCGGCCCCTGCGCTCGGCCTCCTGAAGTCGCAATCTGCGTCGCCTGAGCTACCGCGCGCTTAGAAGCAAAAACCGAAGCAAGAGCTACAGGCGGAGCGCGAACAGCGCGCTGGGCTCAGCGCGGCTTCAGATCGAGCCGGCGCAGGTGGCAAGTCACTTCCTCGCGGTCGTGGTACAGCTGCTTGCAGGCAATCGATACCCTGATCTTGCGCGCCTTGAACGTCGCCTCCATGCGATCGAGCAGCCGGCGTACTTCGGCATAGCGCTGCTTCATCGGCAGCTTCAGGTTGACCACTGCCTCGCGGCACAGTCCCTCGCCCAGCCAGGTTTCGATCAGCGAGGTGGTGCGCGCCGGCTTCTCGACGATGTCGCACACCATCCAGTCCACCGGCTGCTTCGGCTGCCAGGTAAAACCATCAGCCATCAGGTGCTGAACCAGGCCGGTGTCCATCAGGCTTTCGGCCATCGGGCCGTTGTCGATGGCGGTCACCAGCATGCCCCGGCGCACTAGCTGGTAAGTCCAGCCACCCGGCGAAGCGCCCAGATCAACGCCGGTCATGTCATCGCCCAGGCGCTGCTCCCACTGCTCGCGCGGGATGAACTGATGCCACGCTTCTTCCAGCTTGAGGGTCGAGCGGCTGGGTGCCTCGCGGGGGAATTTCAGGCGCGGGATGCCCATGGGCCACAGGGCACTGTTGTTGGCCGGCGCAACACCGGCGAACACCCGCCGGCCGCTGATGAAGGTGAGCAGCAGGCGTGGGCGGCTGGCGTCGTCAACCAGGCGGCCGGCCTTCTCCAGCGCCTTGCGCAGCGGCACTTCGAACTTGCGGCAAAAGGTAGACAATTCCTTGCCTTCGTTACTGTCCAGCACTTCCAGCCACAGGCTGCCGAACACAGGCAAGTCGGCCAGCTCCGCCAGCAGCACACTGATGCGGTCAGTTTCCGGCAGTTCGACATAACCGCCCCGGGCCCACTGGCGCGGGAAAATCAGCTCGTTGAAACGCAGCGCCCCCATCAGCCGCTCGGCGCCGCCTTCTTCGGTACAGACAAACTCGGCGCTGGCACTGTGCGGCTTGCCTTTGGCATAGCCAGCAATACCCAGACGGGCGGCATGTTCGCTGATTTCGGCGCACACCTCGCCCTCGAAACCGGGCCGGCAATGCATGAACAGGGTATTCATCTCTCACTCCACTACGGCTGGCGCGCAACAGGCGCCGGCAGGGCGGCGATAATAAAGGAAGTTCGGAACCTGCGACACGCCCCGCCGGTCCAGAAAAGGGTCAGGGGCCGCAAACCGGTCTAACCTGACCACTCAGCCAGGTCCGTACCGTGCGGATCGAAACAGAGCGGTGACACCGGCAGACCTTGAGTATTTGCCGGGCACCGGCGCAGAAGGAGTTGGCAATGCCCTCGCTCGACAGCCTGAACACCCTCAACACCCTCAAGGTCGGCAACCAGACCTATCACTACTTCAGCCTTACCGAGGCCGCCCGCCAGTTGGGCGACCTGCAACGCCTACCCATGTCGCTGAAGGTGCTGCTGGAAAACCTGCTGCGCTGGGAGGACGGCCAAACCGTCACCGGCGATGACTTGCGCGCCATTGCCCAATGGTTAAGCGAGCGGCGCTCCGACCGCGAGATCCAATACCGCCCGGCGCGCGTGCTGATGCAGGACTTCACCGGCGTGCCGGCCGTGGTCGACCTGGCCGCCATGCGCGCAGCCATGGCCAAGGCCGGCGGCGACCCGCAGCGGATCAACCCCTTGTCACCGGTGGACCTGGTGATCGACCACTCGGTAATGGTCGACCATTACGGCACGCCGCAGGCCTTCGGCGAGAACGTGGATATCGAAATGCAGCGCAATGGCGAGCGCTATGCCTTCCTGCGCTGGGGCCAGAGCGCCTTCGACAACTTCCGCGTAGTGCCGCCGGGCACCGGCATCTGCCACCAGGTCAACCTGGAATACCTGGGCCGCACGGTGTGGACCCGTGAAGCCGATGGCCGCACCTACGCCTTCCCCGACACCCTGGTCGGTACCGACTCGCACACCACCATGATCAATGGCCTGGGCGTGCTCGGCTGGGGTGTCGGTGGCATCGAGGCAGAGGCGGCCATGCTCGGCCAACCCGTGTCGATGCTGATCCCCGAGGTGATCGGCTTCAAACTGACCGACAAGCTGCGCGAGGGCATCACCGCCACCGACCTGGTGCTGACGGTAACGCAGATGCTGCGCAAGAAAGGTGTGGTGGGCAAGTTCGTCGAGTTCTATGGCGACGGCCTGGCCGAGCTGCCGCTGGCAGACCGTGCGACCATCGCCAACATGGCACCAGAGTATGGCGCCACCTGCGGTTTCTTCCCGGTTGACGAGGTGACCCTGGACTACCTGCGCCTGTCGGGCCGACCAGACGCGACTGTGCAACTGGTCGAGCAGTACTGCAAGGCCCAGGGCCTGTGGCGCCTGCCGGGGCAGGAGCCGTTGTTCAGCGACAGCCTGGAACTGGACATGCACGAGGTCGAAGCAAGCCTGGCCGGGCCCAAGCGGCCGCAGGACCGCGTGGCGCTGGGCCAGGTCAGCCAGGCCTTTGACCATTTCATCGAACTGCAGCCCAAGCCGCTGGCCAAGGAAGTCGGCCGCCTGGAAAGCGAGGGTGGCGGCGGTGTAGCGGTGGGCAACGCCGACCAGGCTGGCGAGATCGACTACAGCCATGGAGGCCAGACTCACACCCTGCGCGATGGCGCCGTGGTGATTGCCGCGATCACCTCCTGCACCAACACTTCCAACCCCAGTGTGATGATGGCGGCCGGGCTGGTGGCGAAAAAGGCCCTGGAAAAAGGCTTGCAACGCAAACCCTGGGTCAAGAGCTCGCTGGCGCCGGGCTCCAAGGTCGTCACCGACTACTTCGAGGCAGCGGGGCTCACCCCTTACCTCGATCAACTGGGCTTCGACCTGGTCGGCTATGGCTGCACCACCTGCATCGGCAACTCCGGCCCGCTGGACGAAGCGATCGAGAAAGCCATCGGCAGCGCCGACCTCACCGTCGCCTCGGTGCTGTCGGGCAACCGCAACTTCGAAGGCCGCGTGCACCCGCTGGTCAAGACCAACTGGCTGGCTTCGCCACCGCTGGTAGTGGCTTACGCGCTGGCCGGCAGCGTGCGCCTGGACCTGACCCGCGACCCGCTGGGTACGGGCAACGACGGCCAACCGGTGTACCTGAAGGATATCTGGCCAAGCCAGCAGGAAATTGCGGCGGCCGTGGCCAAGGTCAATACCGCTATGTTCCACAAGGAATACGCCGAAGTGTTTACCGGCGATGCGCAGTGGCAGGCCATCGAGGTACCACAGGCTGCCACCTACGTGTGGCAGGCCGATTCTACCTATATCCAGCATCCGCCGTTCTTCGACGACATCGGCGGACCGCCGCCACGCATTGCCGACATCCACGGTGCGCGGGTACTGGCTCTGCTGGGCGACTCGGTGACCACCGACCATATCTCCCCTGCCGGCAACATCAAGGCCGACAGCCCTGCCGGGCGCTATCTGCGCGAGAAGGGCGTGGAGCCACGCGATTTCAACTCCTACGGCTCGCGGCGTGGCAACCATGAAGTGATGATGCGCGGCACCTTCGCCAACATCCGTATCCGCAACGAAATGCTGGGGGGTGAAGAAGGTGGCAATACCCTTCACGTGCCAAGCGGCGAGAAGATGTCGATCTACGATGCGGCCATGCGCTACCAGCAGGAAGGCACCCCGCTGGTGGTGATCGCCGGCCAGGAATATGGCACCGGTTCGAGCCGCGACTGGGCGGCCAAGGGCACCAACCTGCTGGGGGTCAAGGCGGTGCTGGCGGAAAGCTTCGAGCGCATTCACCGCTCCAACCTGGTGGGCATGGGCGTGCTGCCGCTGCAGTTCAAGGCCGGCCACGACCGCAAGCAGCTGGTGCTGACCGGCAAGGAGCGGATCGACGTGCTGGGCTTGAGCGGTGCACAGATCCGCCCTGGCATGAGCCTGCCGTTGCGCATCACCCGCGAAGATGGGCAGCAGGAACAGATCGAGGTGCTGTGCCGGATCGATACCTTGAACGAAGTGGAGTACTTCAAAGCCGGCGGAATTCTGCACTACGTGTTGCGACAGATGATCGCCGGCTGAGGCTGGGAGGTACGGCTGCGAACTTGCGGCGCTCTCGAGACCGAGCGCCGCCCGCGATGCGCCGCGCGGGCGGCGCTCGATTTCACAGGCGCCACAGCTCCAACGCCGGACCAAACGCAGCAACGTTAAATAATCATTCAATAAAACCAGTGGCTTGCCGATACCTGTCCAAAGCCCTGCGGACTATCACCCCATGCGTAACAACCAGCCGATTACCCAGAGAGAACGGACTTTCCCTGCCCAGCAGCGGTTGATCTCCACCACCAACGCCAAGGGCGTGATCACGTACTGTAACGATGCCTTCATCGAAATCAGTGGTTTCACCCGCGAAGAGTTGACCGGCGCGCCGCATAACCTGGTACGCCACCCCGACGTGCCTCCTGCCGTGTTTGCCCATATGTGGCAAACCCTGAAGCAGGGCCAGCCGTGGATGGGCATCGTCAAGAACCGCTGCAAGTCCGGCGACCACTACTGGGTCAACGCCTACGTCACACCGATTTACGACAACAACCAGGTTGTCGGTTTCGAGTCGGTGCGGGTCAAGCCAACCGCTGAGCAGATTCGCCGCGCCGAAGCACTGTACCAGCGCATCAACCAGGGCAAGCCAGCTGTACCTCGCAGGGACAAGTGGCTGCCGGTGCTGCAGGACTGGTTGCCTTTCATCCTGATCAGCCAGGTGGGCTTCCTGATCGGCAACTGGCTGGGCCATTCCTGGGGCTTTGCTCTGGCTGCCGGGCTATCCGTACCCCTGGGCCTGCTGGGCTTGAGCTGGCAGCAGCGCGGCCTCAAGCGCCTGTTGCGCCTGGCCGAGCAGACCACCTCCGATCCGCTGATCGCGCAGATGTTTACCGACAGCCGTGGCGTACAGGCGCGTCTGGAAATGGCCATGCTCAGCCAGGATGCCCGCATGAAAACCTGCCTGACCCGCCTGCAGGACAGTGCCGAACACCTCAGCGACCAGGCGCGCCAGTCCGACGCCCTGGCGCACAAGAGTTCTTCGGGGCTGGAGCGCCAGCGGGTGGAGACCGAGCAGGTCGCCGCCGCCGTCAACCAGATGGCCGCCACCACACAGGAAGTGGCCAACCACGTTCAGCGCACCGCCGATGCCACCCAAGAAGCCAACCGCCTGACCAGCCAGGGCAGGCAGATTGCCGGGGAGACCCGCGAGGCCATTGAGCGCCTGTCGGCAGCGGTGGGCGAAACCGGTCAGACGGTCACCCAACTGGCCAAGGACAGCGACGAGATTGGTGGCGTCGTCGATGTGATCAAGGGCATTGCCGACCAGACCAACCTGCTGGCACTGAATGCGGCCATCGAAGCGGCGCGTGCCGGTGAAATGGGCCGTGGCTTTGCTGTGGTGGCCGACGAAGTGCGCCAGTTGGCCCAGCGCACTGCCGAATCCACCGGGCAGATCCACGGCCTGATTGCCAAGCTGCAACAAACCGCCAGCAACGCCGTGCTGACCATGGAAACCGGCCACCGCCAGGCGCAGGAAGGCGTCGACCGTGTGATGCAGGCTGACGAGGCACTGGTGGGGATCAGCGAAGCGGTGGCCAACATCACCGACATGGCCACCCAGATTGCCGCCGCTACCGAAGAGCAGACTGCAGTGGCCGACGAAATCAGCCGCAACATCAGCACCATTGCCGAACTGGCCGACCAGACCGCCGAACAGGCGCAGCATTCGGCACTGCTGAGCGAGGAGCTGACCAGCACGGCGGGCAGCCAGTATTCACTGGTGGAGCGGTTCAACCGCTAATGCTCGCGACTTAAGCACTCCACCGCTGTGGATGGCACCGGCCCTGCCGGTGTTCGCGGCTAAAGCCGCTCCCACAGCAACCGAGTGCCCTTGAAGCCTGCGACGTACCTGTGGGAGCGGGCATGCCCGCGAAGAAACCAACGCGGTAGATGGCACCGGCCCTGCCGGTGTTCGCGGCTAAAGCCGCTCCCACAGCAACCGAGTGCCCTTGAAGCCTACCTGTGGGAGCGGGCATGCCCGCGAAGAAACCAACGCGGTAGATGGCACCGGCCCTGCCGGTGTTCGCGGGCATGCCCGCTCCCACAAGGGCCGCGTATGCCTGCGGTCTGTGTTACCAGTCCAGACGCAGGCGGCTCTCGAAATAGCGCTCTTCGCCGCTCAACGGGTCCTCGAAACGCAAGCTCTGCGCCAGCAGTTTCAGCGGCCGCTGGTAGTCATCAGCTGCATCAAGCAGCTGCGGATAGAACGGGTCATTGCAGATTCCCGCCCCCAAGGCTGCCATGTGCACGCGCAACTGGTGGGTCTTGCCGGTCACTGGCGACAGCCCATAGCGCCACAGCTCACCGTTCTTCTCCAGCACCTCGGCCAGAGTTTCGCTGTTGGCCTCCCCTTCCACTTCGTGCATACGGAAAAACGGCTCGCCATGCACCAGGCGGCTTTTGTGCACCAGTGGAAATGCATGCTGCGGCAAAGCCGCCGCAATGGCCTGGTAGCGCTTGTCGATGCGCCGTTCAGGGAACAGCCGCTGGTAGGCGCTGCGGCTGTGCGGGTTGGCAGAAAACAGCACAAGCCCGGCGGTGTGCCGGTCAATGCGGTGCAGCGGCACCAGGTGCGGGTTATCCAGGCGACGGATCAGGCGGCGCAGCAAGGTCTGCTCGACGTATTCACCGGTTGGCGTCACCGGCAGGAAATGCGGTTTGTCTGCCACCACCAGGTGTTCATCCGCGTGCAGTACCACCTCCTGCACCGGGATCGGCCGCTCGTTCGGCACTTCGCGGAAGTAGTGCAAACGCATGCCACGCTTGTAGGGTAACTCGGCGGCAACCGCCCGGCCCTCGGCATCCAGCACCCTGCCACGGGCAAAACGGTCGAGCCACTGGGCGCGGTCGATGGCCTTGAAATGGTCGCACAGGCAATCAAGCACCGTCGCCCAGTTACCGGGGGGCAGGCACACCGTGCTGGCTTGCTGGCGGGCGGGGTCGAAGGGCGCGGTCATGGCAGGGCTCGGAACGTTCACGGCCGCGCATTATCGCCCAAGCCCGCGCCCTCAACCAGCCTGGACTATCGCCTCGCTGCGTTCCTTCAGCCAGCGCAGCACCTGCACCGGTTCCCAACGGCCTGGGTCGTAAAGGGCATAGAGCAACCCTTGGTAACCCACCACATCCAGCCCGCGGTGGTAACCGGCACGCTGGAACAAGGCCTCGATTTCGGCGAAGCAGGTATTGAAGTGCACTTTACCGAACGGCGTGCGGTCGTCGGTCACCAGGCCTTCGAGGCGCAGTTCCAGAACGGCGTCAGCCACCCGATCCACGGGCATGCGGTTGACGCTGTACTTGAGTTGCTCGACGTTGAGCATGGCTTTACCTCGATACTGTATTTATATACAGCATACGAACATCCCCTTGCCGCCGTCAATGCGCTTCATTGCAGCCCCGCCAGGTAGCCACTGCCTTTGCGCATGGTCAAGACCTGCCGACGCGGCGTGCCCGGGGCCACCGACAGATGCACCCACCTGTCGAACTCCAGGATGAGTTGATCGAACGGCACGGCGCTTTCGCTGATCCTGCGCACGGTTTCCCGAGGGCTGACTTCAATTACCGTGAAGTCCGCCGCCAGGCCTTGTACATGCTGGCTGTTCGTGGCACCGCCGATCAACCGGTTGACCTTCTCGCTGCGAAAACCGCTGCTGACGATGATCGGCGCGCCGAACAGTGCGCGCACCTGCTCCAGCGCACCGCACAGCAATTGCAGGTTGGCCCTGGCTTCAGGGGGCGGGGTGTTATCGAATCCGTCCCTGGCGGCGAGCTGGGATACGGTCATTTCATCGAACGTGAAATGTGGGGTGATCAACATGGCGAACTATTCCGATGATGAGGGAGGTAGCGGCGCCAGAGTGCGCCGGCACCTGATCATCAGCTCGCGTCACAGATCATGGAGCAGGGTTGCGACTCCTCTGCGGCCTTCATTGCCCAAGGAACGCCACCACCTGTTCGGCATCGAACGGCCAGTGCAGCTCGGCGGCATTGTCGCAGCGTCGCAACACTGGAATGATCAGGCCGTAACGCTCGAACAAGGGCTCGCTCTCGGCAATGTCGACCAGCTCCACCAGCAGGCCATGATCGACGAAAGGCATCAGCACAGCTTCGGCCACTTCACACAGGTGGCAGCCGAGGGTGCCGAACAGTTGGCATTCAGGCAGCATGGGCAGGTCCCGGTTTGACATGCAGAGAAACCTATTCTAGGTCTGTCGCGCCCGTCATGCACCTGACCTGGCTCAATCCTGGCTGGTGGCGCCGATACGGTGCAGCGACAAGTCCGCACCCTGAAACTCCTGCTCATGGCTCAAGCGCAGCCCATGCAGCGCGCGGATTGCGCCATAGACGCCAAAGCCGCCGACCAATGCCACCACAACGCCCATCAGGCTGCCCAGCAACTGGCTGATCAGGCTGACACCGCCCATGCCACCCAGTGCCGCCTGGCCAAAGACGCCGCAGGCAATGCCACCCCACACGCCGCACAGGCCATGCAGTGGCCACACGCCCAGCACGTCGTCGATCTTCCAGCGGTTTTGCGCTGCGGTGAAGGACCAGACGAACAACGCGCCGGCCACCAGGCCGGTGGCTAGTGCGCCAATCGGGTGCATCAGGTCGGAGCCGGCGCAAATCGCCACCAGGCCGGCCAACGGCCCGTTGTGCAGAAAGCCTGGGTCGTTGCGCCCGGCCAGCAAGGCCGACAGGGTGCCACCGACCATGGCCATGAGCGAGTTGATCGCTACCAGCCCGCTCACCCCCTGCAACGTCTGGGCACTCATCACGTTGAAGCCGAACCAGCCGATGATCAGAATCCACGAGCCCAACGCCAGGAAGGGAATGCTCGACGGCGCAAACGCCACCAACCGGCCCTCGCGGTAGCGCCCACGGCGCGCGCCCAGTAGCAGCACCGCCGCAAGGGCCAGCCAGCCGCCCATGGCATGCACCACCACCGACCCTGCAAAATCGTGGAAAGGCGCGCCGAAACGGGCCTGCAACCAGGTTTGCAGCCCCAGGTTGCCATTCCATACCACGCCCTCGAAGAAGGGGTAGACAAACGCCACGATCAACGCCGTGGCACACAGTTGCGGCACAAAGCGCGCCCGCTCGGCGATGCCCCCGGAGATGATCGCCGGGATCGCCGCAGCGAAGGTCAGCAGAAAGAAGCACTTGACCAGCGCATAGCCATGGTCGACCGCCAGCGCCGCTGCCGGCTGGAAGAAATTGACGCCATAGGCTATCCAGTAACCGATGAAGAAATACACCAGTGCCGAAATGGCAAAGTCGCTGAGGATCTTCGACAAGGCGTTGACCTGGTTCTTGTGGCGCACCGTGCCCACTTCGAGGAACGCGAAGCCGGCATGCATGGCCAGCACCAGAATGGCGCCCATGAGAATGAACAGGGTATTGGAACCGTGGACCAGGGAGTCCATCGCGCTGTGCATGTTTTCCATGAAATAGGCAGACCTGCTGAAAAAGGCACCAGGACAGTTCAAGAACCTGCATCCCTGCACCGAATCGGTGCCAGCCCCCTGCCCTGTTTCGGTGACCGGGTCGGAGCCTGCGTGGTTTTTTCTTGGGTTTGTCGAGGATTGGGTTAAGGTTTATCGGTACCCGCTGCGCTAGCGCCCTGAATCGGCGCAATAGCTGCCAGCGACGCCCCGCAACGTGGCAATGCCTTAGCAAGGCCCATACCAGCACCGGCACTTGAACCTTCCGCGCGTGCTATTACTCGAATTACCATCACTCATCGACAGGGAGAGGCCCATGGCCAGCAAATCGGCAAAGACTGCACAAGAAATTCTGATGGCTGACTTCCAGGCTTTGGTACGCGACACCGAGCGGCTGCTGGCCGACACTGCCAACCTGGCCGGCGACCAGGCCGACGAATTGCGCGAACAGATTCACGACCGCCTGACCCAGGCTCGCGAAACCCTGCAACTGACCCAGGACTCTGTCCGCGAACGCGGCCAAGCCGCGCTGGGCAGCGCCGAGCAGTACGTGCAGGAAAACCCGTGGCAGGCAATCGGCATCGCGGCCGGTGTCGGCCTGTTGATCGGCCTGCTGGCCAACCGGCGCTAAGGGGTTCCCATGGAGAATGACGCCAACGGCGCCAGCGCCTCGGGCAAGCGCCTGGGCGCCGCAGCGCTGGGGCTGCTGCACAGCCATATCGAACTGTTCGGCATCGAGTTGCAGGAGCAAAAGGGCCGCACCTTGAGCCTGCTGCTGTTCGCAGGCCTGGCCCTGGTGTTTGCCCTGTTGCTGCTGACGGCCCTGTCCGGGTTGTTGCTGGTGCTGCTGTGGGACAGTTATCGCCTGGCCGGCATCATCGGCCTGTGCGTGTTCTATGGCCTTGCCGCGCTGTACTGCGGCTTGCGCCTGAAGGCTGCGGTGTTCGACGAATCGTCGCCCTTCGGGGCCACCCTCGACGAACTCGCCAAGGACCGGGAGCGCCTGTTGCCATGAGCCTGCCACAACTGCCAAACACCCGTAACCCGCGCGAACTGCGCAAAGCACTGCTGCGCCTGCGCATGGAGATGCACCGCCAGGAAATTCGCCATGAGTCCGGCCAACTGATGGAACCGCTGCGCCGCGTGCGCGGCATGGGCAGCTCGCTGCATGAAGGGCTGGGGATCAAGCATGCGCCTTTGTGGGGGATTGGCGCCGTGGTGGCGCTGGGTTTCCTCACCGGCAAGGGCGTGCGCAGCGGTAACCTGGCGCGGCTGGTGCGCCTGGGCAGCAGCCTGCTGCCGCTGGTGCGCCTGTACCTGCAAGGCAACCGCCGCCCCTGAGCCCTGCACATTCCTTTGCAGGAGCGGCCTTGTGCTGCGAAGAGGCCGGCCCGGTAACACACGTGTATCGATCAAACGGGCCTCTTCGCAGCACAAGGCTGCTCCTACAGGATATGCTGCTTCCTTCGATCCACAGGAGAATGCGCCTTGGACTGGCACACCCTGCTCACCCGTGAACGCCTGGGCAAAGCTCTCTACAGCGCCGATGAACTCGGGCGCAGCCCTTTCCACAAAGACCATGACCGCATCATCTTCTCCGGCGCCTTTCGCCGCCTCGGGCGCAAGACCCAGGTGCACCCGGTTACCAGCAACGACCATATCCACACGCGTCTCACCCACTCGCTGGAAGTCAGCTGCGTAGGTCGCTCGCTCGGCATGCGCGTCGGGGAAACCCTGCGCGACAACCTGCCCGACTGGTGCGCCCCCAGCGACCTGGGGATGATCGTGCAGTCAGCCTGCCTGGCCCACGACATCGGCAACCCGCCATTCGGCCACTCCGGCGAGGACGCCATCCGCCACTGGTTCCAGCAGGCCGCCGGGCGTGGGTGGCTGGATGACATGAGCGACGACGAGCGGGCTGATTTCCTGAATTTCGAGGGCAATGCCCAAGGCTTTCGCGTACTCACCCAGCTGGAGTACCACCAGTTCGACGGCGGTACGCGGCTGACCTACGCCACCCTCGGCACTTACCTGAAGTACCCCTGGAGCGCGCGCCACGCCGACGCGCTGGGCTACAAGAAGCACAAGTTCGGCAGCTACCAGAGCGAGCTGCCCCTGCTTGAGCAGATCGCCCGCAAGCTCGGCATGCCGCAACTGGAAGAGCAACGCTGGGCGCGCCACCCGCTGGTGTACCTGATGGAGGCCGCCGATGACATCTGCTATGCGCTGATCGACCTGGAAGACGGCCTGGAAATGGAGTTGCTGGAATACGCCGAAGTCGAAACGCTGCTGCTTGACCTGGTCGGCGAAGACCTGCCAGAAACTTACCGCCAGCTAGGCCCACGCGATTCCCGCCGGCGCAAGCTGGCGATTCTGCGTGGCAAGGCTATCGAGCACCTGACCAACGCCGCCGCCCATGCGTTCGTCGAGCAGCAGCAGGCATTGCTGGCCGGACACCTGGCAGGCGACCTGGTCGAGCACATGCACGGCCCGGCCAAGCGCTGCGTGCTGCAGGCCAAGGACATGGCGCGCAACAAGATCTTCCAGGACAAGCGCAAGACCCTGCACGAAATCGGCGCCTACACCACCCTGGAGATTCTGCTCAACACCTTTTGTGGCGCAGCGCTCGAACAGCACGGCGGGCGCACCCCCTCGTTCAAGAGCCGCCGGGTACTGGACCTGATCGGCAACAATGCCCCGGACCCGCATGCCTCGCTGCACAGCGCGTTCCTGCGCATGATCGACTTCATCGCCGGGATGACCGACAGCTATGCCAGCGAAATGGCCCGCGAAATGACCGGGCGCTCCAGCCCCACCTGAATCACGCCGGTGCAGCCACGGCCCCTCAGCCGGTGCTGCACCGCGTATTGCAGGAAACTTCCTACATATACTGGCAGCAAGTTAAACAGTACGAATAAAAGCCCATGAAAAGTTACCAAAGACGCTTTGACATTGGGTCAAACACAAAAAATTCGTAGCCCGTTTTGTTTTATCTTGTAAGCCATTTCCCATAAGGAGCGAATCGCCCTCCCCCGCATGCCCGATGACTTCCAACTGCGATAAGGTGCCGGTTGTCCCCCTCAATCGCCCGCAGGGAAGTTGAACATGCATTCCATATTTATTGTCGACGATCATCCTGTCATCCGCCTGGCCGTCCGTATGTTGCTGGAAAACCAGAATTACAAGATCGTCGGCGAGTCGGACAACGGCGTGGACGCCATGCAGATGATTCGTGAAGCCGCGCCCGACCTGGTCATCCTCGACATCAGCATCCCCAAGCTAGACGGCCTGGAGGTACTTTCCCGCTTCCAGGCCATGGCCCTGCCATTGAAGGTTCTGGTATTGACCGCCCAGTCTCCGGCATTGTTTGCCGTGCGTTGCATGCACTCCGGCGCCGCAGGCTATGTGTGCAAGCAGGAAGACCTGAGCGAACTGCTCAGTGCTATCAAGGCGGTACTGGCCGGCTACAACTACTTCCCCAGCCAGGCAATAAAACACAACCAGACAACCGATACCGAGCTGCAACTTTTCCGCCAGGTAAATGACCGCGAACTGATGGTACTGCAACTCTTCGCCCAAGGCCGCAGCAACAAGGAAATTGCCAAGGGCATGTTCCTCAGCAGCAAGACTGTCAGCACCTACAAGAAGCGCCTCATGCACAAACTTCAGGTCAGTACACTGGTTGACCTGATCGAAATAGCCAAACGCAACGCGCTGGTCTGAGGGTGGTCATGCCGCACCCTATTGCTCGCCTGCTGCTCGCCCTGCTCCTGTTCAGCGGCGTAGCGCAGGCCACCTATCAAGGGGCCTCGTCCTATACGTTACTGGCTCGGTCATCGGCCAAGCCGACCCAACCCATGCTCACGGCCGAACAACGGCAATGGCTCGAAGGCCGTCAGGAACTGGTACTGGGCACGTCGGCGCCAGACTACCCGCCGTTCGACATCACCAGTGGCGGCCGCGACTACCAGGGCCTCACCGCCGAGTACGCGAGCCTGATCGGCACAGCCCTGCAGTTACCCATACGGGTGCTGCGCTTCCCCAGTCGGCAGGCGGCGGTGGAGGCGCTCAGGCATGGTGATATCGACCTGCTTGGCAGCGCCAATGGCTACGAAGCGGCCAGCGACGGCCTGGCGCTGTCGCAACCGTATGCCGTTGACCAGCCGGTGCTGGTAACACGCGAAGACGAAAGCCGGGCGCTCGACATGGACCTGGCCGGCCTGCGCCTGGGCATGCTTTACCATTACCTGCCCAAGCAGGAGGTACGCAGCACCTACCCCATGGCCGAGCTGCTGGCCTTTGGCTCCTCCAGCCAGGCCTTGAACGCCGTGGCGTTCGGGCAGGCCGACGTATACATCGGCGATACCATCTCCACCCACTATCTGCTTAACCGCGGCCACCTGCCGCGTCTGCGCATGGCCAATTTCGGCAAGCACGAGGCCATCGGCTTCGGCTTTGCCTTGCGCCAGCAGGACACGCTGCTGCTGGAGGTGGTGAACGCCACACTGGACAGCCAGCCCCCCGCCCTGCGCGCCAGCATCTTCAAGCGCTGGAGCGCCGGCAGCGACCTGCTGCTGACCGAGCGCAAGCTGCAACTGACCGACGCCGAGGAACAATGGCTGCAAGATCACCCGGTGATGCGCGTGACGATCGATGATACGGCTGCGCCGCTATCGTATTTCGATGGCTCGGGGCATTTTCGCGGCATCACCGCCGACCTGCTGGAGTTCATCAGCTTGCGCACCGGCTTGCGTTTTGAAGTGCAGCGTACCAGCGGCATCGCCGACATGATCGCCCGCCTCAAGGATGGCCGCGCTGATGTGATTGCCGCACTGGCCACCGGCGCGGTGACCGACGATGACCTGCAAGTCAGTCGGCCCTACCTGGAGAGCGCCTTCGTGCTGGTAGGCCGCAAGGACGATATGGCCCTGAACACCCTCGATCAGTTGCAGGGGCATCGCGTGGCCATTACCCGCTATAGCGCCATGAACGCAAAGCTCTCGCGGCACTATCCGGCAATCGGCTGGGTCGAGACCGAAAGCGGGTTCTATTCCATGGCATTGCTCAACAGCGGGGCGGTGGACGCAGTGATTACCACGTTGCTCGACGCAAACCATGCCTTGGCCAACAACCCTGGGCTGGTCATCCGCACCACGGTAGGCAGCGAGCCCGCCAACTTCGCCATGGCCACCAGCACTCCGTCACAGGCGATGATGTCGATCCTCGACAAGGCGTTGCTGAGCATTTCGCCAGAAGAGCTGGGGGTAATCAACAACCGCTGGCGCGGCTTCGGCCAGCACGACGATGGTAACGGCAAAGGCTACAGCCAGCTTGCGCTGCAGGTGGTGCTGGGCATGGTCGCGCTGCTGTTGCTGGCCTTGCTCTGGAACGCCCGCCTGCGCCTGCAGATTCGCCAGCGCCAACGCGCCGAACGAGCACTGAACGACCAACTGGCGTTCATGCGCGCCCTGCTCAACGGTACCCCTCACCCCATGTACGTACGTGACCGCGAGGCCTGCCTGCAAAGCTGCAATTACAGCTATCTGGAAGCCGTGCAGGCCCGCTCCGATGAAGTCATCGGCAAACAGCTGGACGGCAGCCTCTTTGCCGACGAAGAGCAAACCCGGCAGATCCAGGCCGACTACCTGAAAGTCATGGCCGCAGGCTCGCCGTTGATCATGGACCGGCCACTGCGGATCAAGGGCCGCGAAATGACCATCTATCACTGGATACTGCCGTACCGCGACTCGCTGGGAGAGGTGCAGGGCATCATCGGCGGCTGGATCGACATCAGCGAGCGCCGCCAGTTGGTCATGGAACTGCGTCAGGCCAAGCAGCAGGCCGACGATGCCAACCGCGCCAAGAGCACCTTCCTGGCCACCATCAGCCATGAAATCCGCACCCCGATGAATGCCGTCATCGGCATGCTCGAACTGGCAGTCAAGCGCGCCGACCAGGGCCGGGTAGACCGCAGCGCACTGCAGCTGGCCCACCATTCAGCCAAGGACCTGCTGGGCCTGATCGGCGATATTCTGGACATCGCGCGCATCGAGTCTGGCCACTTGTCCCTGGCACCGGAGGTCGTCGACCTTGCAGCACTGGTCGAATCGGTAGGGCGTATTTTCGAGGGGCAGGCGCGCCAGAAAGGCCTTGCTCTGGAGGTAAGGATTGCACCCGCCGCGCGCTGCCACGCAGTGCTCGATCCCCTGCGCTTCAAACAGGTGTTGTCCAACCTGGTGAGCAATGCCATCAAGTTCACCGAGCATGGCCAGGTCCGTATCGGCGTCAGTCTGCAGGATGACGGCAACACCACGCCCGCAGTGCTGGAACTGGAAGTACGCGACAGTGGCATCGGCATCCACGCCGACGACCTGCAACGCCTCTTCAATCCGTTCATCCAGGCCAACCCGCACAGCCAGGGCGCCCGTGCCGGTACCGGGCTAGGCCTGGCCATCTGCCGCAGCCTGTGCGAAATGATGGGCGGCAGCCTGACCATCAAGAGCCTGGAAGATGTTGGCACCCAGGTGCGCCTGAAGATGCCGCTGCAGCGGATTGACGCCGCCCCACCCCCAGCGCCGCTCCTCGAGCACCTCGATGTGCCTGACCCGCGGCTGAACGTACTGGTGATCGACGACCACCCGGCCAATCTGCAACTGATGGCGCAGCAGCTCGGCTACCTGGGCCTGCCCCACGCCAGCGCCCGCGATGGCCGCGAAGGCCTGGCGGCCTGGCGCGCAGGCGACTTCGATGTGTTGGTGCTCGACTGCAACATGCCGCATATGAACGGATACCAACTGGCGACCGCCGTCCGTGCCGAAGAACGTCATGGCAAGCGGCTGCGCTGCACCATTCTCGGCTATACCGCCAATGCGCAGCCAGAGGTGCGCCGCCGGTGCCTGAGCGCCGGTATGGACGACTGCCTGCTCAAGCCGATCAGCCTGGGCACCCTCAGCCAGCACCTGGCGAGCATTCGTCCACGCCGCCAGCAAAAGCCCCGGCGCAAGCTTTACCATCTGGACGGCCTGGCTGCAGTGGTCGGGCATGACCCCGCCGACCGCCAGCGCTTCCTGCAGGTCTTGCAGCAAAGCCTGCAGGCCGACCTGGCCAGCTTGATGGCGCTGCATCCGGAGCATGACAGCGACGCCATTGCCGAGCAGGCCCACAAGGTGCTGAGTGCGGCCCGCATGCTGGAAGCCCCCGACCTGATGCAGGCCTGCGAGGCGCTGGAGGCCCGCGGCCTGCCCACGCACCTGTTGCGCCTGCGGCGCCAGGCACTGGCGCGGCACATGTGCCGTGTAGAACGGGCTCTGGCCAAGGAACTGGCCACCGGCGCGTGCACTCAGGCAGGCAGCCAGACGTGTTAACTGGTAGACTGCGCGGCGTTATTACCTAAGAGGATTGTTTCATGGCCACAAACCGCTCCCGTCGTCTGCGCAAAAAGCTGTGTGTCGACGAGTTTCAGGAATTGGGCTTCGAGCTGAACCTGGAATTCAAGGAAGATCTGGATGACCAGGCAATCGATGCTTTCCTCGATGCGTTCCTGGAAGAAGCGATGGACGCCAACGGCCTGGACTATGTAGGCGGTGACGATTACGGCCTGGTGTGCTCGGTCAAACGCGGCTCGGCCAGCGAAGAACAGCGCGCTGCCGTTGAAACCTGGCTGAAGGGCCGTAGCGAACTGACCAAGATCGAAGTCAGCCCGCTGCTGGACGCCTGGTACCCGGAAAAGCCGATCAACAAGGCTGAGTGATACCTGCCTGGCTTGATCGCTGAAAAGGCTGCCCTTGCGGGTGGCCTTTTTTATTGGCGGTGCTTTTCCGTCGAACGTGGCGCATCGTCGCTACGCTTGGGGCATAATGCGTACTCTTTCGTCGTGGGGCCATCATCCCTTACAGCCCCAATGCCCTTTTCCCTCGCCGCAGGGTATTTATCCATTATGATCAAAACGCTTCGTCCCTTCATTCTTGCAAGCCTGCTGTTGCCACTCGCATTGCCCAGCCAGGCCGCCGCCGTCAATACCACCCTGCCCGCCAAAGTGCAGCAGGCGCTCAAGGCCAACAAGCTGCAGGACACAGCCCTGTCGCTGGTAATGCTGCCGCTGGACGGCCCCGGCACGCCGACCGTGTTCAATGCCGATGTTTCGGTAAACCCGGCCTCGACCATGAAACTGGTCACTACCTACGCTGCCCTCGAACTGCTTGGCCCCACCTTCCAGTGGAAAACCGAGTTCTATACCGATGGCACCCTGAGCAACGGCGTGCTCAATGGCAACCTGTACCTCAAAGGGGGCGGCGACCCGAAGCTGAACATGGAAAAGCTGTGGCTGCTGATGCGTGACCTGCGCGCCAATGGCGTGCGCACCATCACCGGTGATCTGGTGCTGGACCGCAGCCACTTCGTGCAACCCAACCTGCCGCAGTTCAATGATGACGGCGGCGATGAAAACAAGCCGTTCCTGGTCAAGCCCGATTCGCTGCTGGTCAACCTCAAGGCCCTGCGCTTCGTTGCCCGCAACGATGGGGGCAAAGTCACCGTCGCGGTCGAGCCACCGATTGCCAGCATCCGTATCGACAACCAGGTCAAGGCGGTGGCTTCGAAGCAGTGCACTGGCGATGTGCGCTACAACCCGGTACCCCAGGCCGATGGCATCAGCGTAACCGTCAGTGGCCAGCTGGGTGACGGCTGCAACTCGCAGACCTACCTGTCGCTGCTCGACCACGCAACCTACGCCGCCGGTGCCGTGCGCGCGATCTGGAACGAGCTGGGCGGCAGCATCCAGGGTGGCGACCGCATCGAGAACGTGCCCAAGAGTGCTCGCCTGCTGGCCCGCGCCTTCTCGCCAGACCTGGTGGAAGTGATCCGCGACATCAACAAATACAGTAACAACACCATGGCCCAGCAGCTGTTCCTGAGCCTTGGCGCGCAGTTCCGCACCGATGCCGATGGCGACGATGCCCGCGCCGCCCAGCGCGTAGTGCGCCAATGGCTGGCGAAAAAGGGCATTACCGCGCCGCACCTGGTGATGGAGAACGGCTCTGGCTTGTCGCGTGCCGAGCGGGTCAGCACCCGGGAAATGGCCCAGATGCTGCAGGCTGCCTGGAAGAGCCCCTACGCTGCCGAGTTCATGAGTTCGATGCCGCTGGTAGGCATGGACGGCACCATGCGCAAGCGCCTGAAGCGCACCGCCATGACCGGTGAGGGGCACATCAAGACCGGCACGCTGAACACCGTGCGGGCGATTGCCGGCTTCAGCCGCGACAGCAACGGCCATACCTGGGCGGTGGCAGCGATTCTCAACGACCCGAAACCGTGGGGTGCCTCGCAGGTGCTCGACCAGGTGCTGCTCGACCTGTATCGCCAGCCGAAGCTGGCAGGCAGCACCGCGGCCAACTGATTGGTCAGCCAGTACCGGCCCTTTCGCGGCAAAAGCCGCTCCCACAGGTACTGCACAGGCCTCAAGCGCTGTGAAGATCCTGTGGGAGCGGCTTTAGCCGCGAAAGGGCCAGTACCCACAACTGGCAGCTATCAGGCGGATTCCCCTTCCACCCGGTCCCGCCCGGCCTGCTTGGCTGTATAGACACCCGCATCAGCCCGCAACAGCAAAGCATCGGCGCCCTCCCCCGGCCGCCAGCCCGCCACTCCAAAACTTGCGGTCACCTGGCCCACGCCGTCCACCGGCACCGTGCGCACCCCTTGCCACAACTCAAGCGCCAGCAGCCGCGCCTGCTCGGCATCGCTGCCCGGGCACAACACCATGAATTCTTCCCCACCCAGCCGGCAGAACACATCAGTACGCCGCAAGCGCTGGCCAATACGCTGGCACAAGCTGCGCAACACCCGGTCACCCATGGCATGGCCGAAGCGGTCGTTGATGCATTTGAAGTGATCGATGTCGAGCATGATCACGGCCAACGCCAGGCCGTCGCGCTGGGCGCGCTCCAGTTCGGCCTTGAGCCGGTCCTGGAAGTAGCGGCGGTTATGGATGCCAGTCAGCGAGTCGGTGACCGACAACGCACGCAATTCCTCCTCCACACCCTTGAGGTCGGAGATATCCGTCAGGTAGCCATGCCACAGGGTGCAGCCTTGCTCCCCCACCTCTGGCGTCGCTTCGCCACGGACCCAGCGCAGGCCGGCACGCGGCAGGCACACCCGGTATTCCTCGCGCCACGGCGCCAGGTGCTCGGCCGAGTAACGCACCGAGCGGCGCACGCGGTCCAGGTCATCGGGGTGGATGCGCTCGAACACCAGCGTGGCATCCTCGCGCAATTGCTGCAGGTCCACTTCGTAGATGTCGTACAGGCCTTGGCTGGCATAGGGAAAGCACGAATGGCCGTTGGCATCCAGGCGATACTGGTAAATGCCCCCCGGCACCTCGGCACTGAGCTTTTCCAGCAGCCGGTCGCGGGCCGCCAGCGCCTCGTGTACCCGACGCCGCTCGGTGACATCAATGCAGATGGCCAGGTAGCCAACCCACAAACCCTGTTCATCCAGCATGGCGGTAACCAGCATGTTGGCCACCAACTGGCTGCCATCGGCGCGCAACAAGGTCCATTCTCCGGGTTCAGCGCCATGCGCTTGCACCGTTTCGGCGAACATGGCCTGGCCACCGGCAATCGGGCGACCATAGCGCAGGCTCAGGGCATGGCCGCGCTGGCTCAGTTCCTCGGGCAGCACCAGGTTCTCAAGGCGCAACTGGCCGATCGCCTCGCTGGCCGGGTAGCCGAACATACGCTCTGCGCCGGCATTGAAGGTACTGACCACACCTTTGAGGTTGGTAGCGATGATTGCCACCTGGGTCGCCGCATCCAGCACGCTGCGCAGCTGGTTGTGAGTGCCGCGCAGCGACTGCTCGCTGACCCGCAGTTCGGCGGTGCGCTGCTCGACCAGGGCCAAGGCGCGTTGGCGCTGGCTGAACAGGCTGTAGAGCAAGGCACTGAGCAGCAGGCTCAACAACCCACCCAGCAGGACCACCGCCAGCACTGCCGACGAACGATTGGCCTGCACGAACGCCAGGCTCGGCAGGATGCTCAACTGGAAGTGGTGATCGGCCAGGTGCAACTGCTGATTGCTGGCCAGCGACAAGGGGGCGACCTGGTTCAGCGAATCGAACATCACTTCCGGCCCCTGCAACCCGGACGGATCAACGATGCGCACCACCAGGTTGTCATCCGCCGCCACTGGCCGCCCATCACTGACCAGCTCGCGCATGCTCAGCAAGGCCGTCACATAACCTACTGCTGCGCCATGCGGATTAGCGTCGGAAAACACCGGCGCCACCAGCAGCAAGCCACGCGCGTACGATGGGATCTCGTACATGGCCAGGGGTTCGGACACCGCCATGCTGCCAGGCCCGAGTGCCCGTGCCAGGGCAGCCTGGGATGCAGCCTGGCCGGCAAGGTCCAGCCCATAGGGCAACCCTGGCATTTCACCAGATTGGGTATACAGCACAGGGAAGTAATGGTCGCGCAGCGGCGCAGGGCGCCATTGGCCTTGCGCGTCCTGGTCACGGATCACATAGCCCGTGCCTGAATGCTCACTGGCATGGCGCTCGAACTCGGTGCGTTGCGCTGCTTCGATACGCGGCGCCCAAGCGTAGGCCAGGGTGCGCTGCAGCAATGGCCGGGCGTAACCGTCAAATTCGAGCGGGGTGACTTCGTTGGAAAAGCTGAAGAACCGCCGCAGGCCGTCCAGGCGCTGCTGCTGTTCATCAAAACGCTCGGCAATGCGGCTGAAGCGCTCGCTGGCCAGCAACTCGAAACGCTGGCGCAACTGCTGCTTGTAGAACGTCTGCGCGGCAAGCGCCAAGGCGGCCGTCAACAGGCCGCCCGCCACCAAAGCCACCAGCGCCACCGCCCAGGCGGACACCGCTTCTGTGCACAGGCCAAATAACCGCGCACGCACGCCACACTTTGACATACACCCATCTCGTCACGTCAGCGTCCTGCGGATTATCTCGCCCTCCTCACATTTATAGCTATTGGCCATTAGCCGCGCAATGTACCTCGTCGGCTCAACGCAATTGCAGGCGCCAGGCGCGGTGGATCCGGTTGTTTCGGGCAAAGTCCGGGTCCAGCGTCTGGGCGGTGATTTCTTCCACGGCATAGCGCGCCATCAGGTGCTCGTCGAGCTGGAACTTGCGGAAGTTGTTGGAGAAATACAACACGCCATCCGGGGCCAGGCGAGCCATGGCCAGGTCCAGCAGCTGTACGTGGTCACGCTGCACATCGAACACGCCTTCCATGCGCTTGGAGTTGGAGAAGGTTGGCGGGTCGATGAAGATCAGGTCGTAGCTGTCGCGGTTAGCTTCCAGCCATGCCATCACATCACCCTGCTCCAGGCGGTTGCGCTCGGAAAAGCCATTGAGCGCCAGGTTGCGCCGCGCCCAGTCGAGGTAGGTTTTCGACAAATCGACGCTGGTGGTGCTGCGTGCGCCGCCCTTGGCCGCATGCACCGAAGCCGTGGCGGTGTAGCAGAACAGGTTGAGGAAGCGCTTGCCGGCAGCCTCGCGCTGGATACGCATGCGCATCGGGCGGTGGTCAAGGAACAGCCCGGTGTCGAGGTAGTCGGTGAGGTTGACCAGCAGCTTGACGCCACCTTCGTTCACCTCCTGGAAGCGGCCCTCGGTGGCCTGGCGCTCGTACTGGCGGGTACCGCTCTGCCGCTCGCGGCGCTTGAGCACTACACGCTGCGGCGAAATACCCAGTGCCTGGGGGATGGCTGCCAGGGCATCGAGCAGGCGCGATTGAGCCTTCTCCGGGTCGATCGAACGTGGCGCGGCGTACTCCTGCACATGCACCCAGTCGTGGTACAGGTCGACCGCCAGGGCGTACTCGGGCATGTCGGCATCGTACAGGCGGTAGCAGTCAATCTGCTCGCGGCGGGCCCACTTGCCCAGTTGCTTGAGGTTCTTCTGCAGGCGGTTGGCAAACATCTGCGCCCCTTCCGACAGGCGCGCCGGCTCACTGGCTACCGGCGCTTGCTCACGGATTTCGGCGTTGTCAGCCTGCGCTTCGCGGCGCTCACCGGTCACGAACTGGTCGGGCTGCACCTTGAACAGCAGCAGCTTGCACGGCAAGGCGCCGTTCCAGAACGCGTACTGCTTGTGGCTGCGAATACCCATGCGCTTGCCCAGCTGCGGCGCGCCGGTGAACACCGCCGCCTCCCAGCCCATGCAGGCCTGGCGCAGGCGCTCGCCCAGGTTCTGGTAAAGGTACAGCAGGCTGGCTTCGTCACCCAGGCGCTCGCCATAGGGCGGGTTGCTGATGACCAGGCCTTTCTGGTTCTGGTCCGGGCGTGGCTCGAAGGTACTGACCTCGCCCTGATAGATTTTCACCCAGTCGCCCAGACCGGCGCGCTCGACGTTGTTGCGGCCCGGCTGGATCAGCCGCGGGTCGGCTTCGTAACCGCGGATCCACAGCGGTGGCTTGGCCAGGCCGGCCTGCGCCCGGGCCTGCGCCTCATCGTGTACCTTGCGCCACAGCGCCGGCACGTGGCCGAGCCAGGCACTGAAACCCCAACGTTCACGCTTGAGGTTGGGCGCGATATCGGCAGCGATCATCGCCGCTTCGACCAGGAAGGTACCCACACCACACATCGGGTCGGCGAGTGCGCCACCTTCGGCGGCAATGCGCGGCCAGCCCGAGCGGATCAGCACTGCTGCCGCCAGGTTTTCCTTCAGCGGCGCAGCACCTTGCTGCAGGCGATAGCCGCGCTGGTGCAGGCTGTGGCCGGACAGGTCGAGGGAAAGAATGGCCTCGCCACGGTCCAGGCGCAGGTGCACACGCACGTCAGGGTCGATCTTTTCCACCGACGGGCGCAGGCCTTCGCGGTTGCGCAGCTTGTCGACGATCGCATCCTTGACCTTCAGCGCACCGAAGTGGGTGTTGTCGATGCCCGAGCCATGGCCGCTGAACTCCACCGCGAGGGTGCCGTCGGCTGCCAGGTGGTCGGCCCAGTCAACCGCGTTGACGCCGTCATACAGGTCGTCGGCGTTCTTCATGGAGAAGCGCTTGAGCACCAGCAGCACCCGGTTGGCCAGGCGCGACCATACGCACAGGCGGTAGGCGGTTTCCATGTCGGCGGCGCCGCGAATGGCCGAGGTGTGCTCACGCACCTCGTCAAGGCCAAGGCCCTTGGCCTCTTCGGCAAGCAGGCTTTCGAGGCCTTTGGGGCAGGTGAGGTAGAGTTCGAAACGGTCCGACATGAGTATTCCAGAGCCTTGGGCTATTTGACTGACGAGGCGACGCATCGCCACGCGATGTTTGCCCGCATGCCTTTCCAGCAGGCGTGCGGGTGGCCGTTTCTGGCACATAAGTGTGCCGCGAAGGGCCGGGCCGCCTGACCGATCTGCGCTCGGCCAAGTGGCAAAGACAGCTTAGATCATCAGGCAGTACAAAAAATTCTGGCGATGGAGGGGCCTGTGTGACCCTTCGTCGCATTTCAAATTATTTCTGTCACCCGCGAGCAACGCTGGCGAAATGACGTCAATGATCAGCAAACCCTGATCATAGCGGGCTAAACCTCAAATAAGGTTAAGTCGCATTTATTTACTTATCCCCTGACCCTATGAAAGGTTACGTGCTTATGACAAATCGATCATTCACACCGTGACTCGCATTCGTTAGAACTGGTCTCAGGCCGCTTCGCAACGAGGCGGCACTTTCAGCTCGCCACGCCGGCAGCGAGCGCAAACCGGCAGAAAGACTCTGCCCGGCCTCAGAGAGGCCGACGGGACATTACAGTCAACAAGTGAGGGCAACACCCTATGAGAAGACTTAAGCGTGATCCGTTGGAAAGAGCATATTCACGTGGCTACCAATACGGGGTCACCGGCAAATCCCGCGAACTTTGCCCCTTCAATCTTCCTTCTGTTCGCCAAGCCTGGATCAACGGCTGGCGCGAAGGTCGCGGTGATAACTGGGACGGAATGACTGGCACCGCTGGCATCCATAGACTCAACGAAAATCACGCCGTTGGCTGATCGAGGACACTGAATTCGATTTACCATGCACGCCCCATCCGGGCGGCGGGCGAAGGCCCAGGGGCCCCTTGAAGGGGCCCTTTTTTTGCCTGTCGATCAAACCCGTGGCATTGCCGCGATAGCGTCCACCGCCTCGCGGATCAGTGCCGGGCCTTTATAAATGAAGCCCGAGTAGATCTGCACCAGGCTCGCCCCGGCGGCGATTTTCTCGGCAGCGTGGCGGCCTTCGGTAATGCCACCGGCAGCAATGATCGGCAGCTTGCCGCCCAGCTCGCCTGCCAGCACCTTGACGATGTGGGTGCTCTTTTCCAGCACCGGCGCGCCCGACAGGCCGCCCGCCTCGCCACCGTACGGCAGCCCCTCGACACCTTCACGACCCAGCGTGGTGTTGGTGGCAATTACCGCATCCATACCCGATTCCATCAGCGCGGCTGCGACCAGTGCGGTTTCTTCGTCGCTCATGTCCGGGGCAATCTTGATGGCCAGCGGCACGCGCTTGCCATGGGTAGCGGCCAGTTGCTCACGGCGCACGGCCAGGGCATCGAGCAGCTGCTTCAGCGAATCACCAAACTGCAGGCTGCGCAGGCCCGGGGTGTTCGGCGAACTGACGTTGACGGTGATGTAGCTGGCGGCGGTGTACACCTTGTCCAGGCAGATCAGGTAGTCATCGACGGCACGCTCGACCGGGGTGTCGAAGTTCTTGCCGATGTTGATGCCCAGCACACCGCTGTAGCGCGAGGCTCGTACCCGGTCGAGCAGGTTATCGACACCCAGGTTATTGAAGCCCATGCGGTTGATGATGGCCGTGGCCTCCGGCAGGCGGAACAGCCGTGGCTTGGGGTTGCCCGGCTGCGGGCGCGGGGTGACGGTGCCGATCTCGACAAAGCCGAAGCCCAGCTGGGCAAAACCGTCGATGGCCGCGCCGTTCTTGTCCAGGCCGGCAGCCAGGCCCACCGGGTTGGCGAAGTTCAAGCCCATGACCGAAACCGGCAAGGCCGCCGGCTGCTTGCACAGCATGCCGTTGAGGCCAAGGCGGCCACCGGCACCGATCAGGTCCAGGGACAGGTCGTGGGAAGTTTCCGGAGAAAGCTTGAACAGCAGCTGGCGGGCCAGGGTATACATGGGCGGGCAAGACTCGGGGGTGAGTGAGGGGGCGATTATAGCCACCGTGGCGCTGACAGGACAGTAAATCATGGGGCCACTGCAGGCCTGGCACATCGGTTGCACCGGTTTGGCCCACAGCCTAATCAGTACGGGCGAGGAACCTTGTGAACACTGCACCCCGAGCAACGCCCCTGGCCTGGGTCAACGGCAGCGATGCGCCCGAGAAGCCCAGCCTGAACATCGGCTACATGGCCCTGACCGACTGCGCCTCGGTGGTGGTCGCGGCCACCCAGGGCTTCGCCCAGCAACACGGCCTTACCCTCAACCTCAAGCGCCAGGGCTCTTGGGCGGGGCTGCGCGACAAGCTGGTCAGCGGCGAACTGGACGCCGCGCACTGCCTGTATGGCTTGGTCTACGCCGTGCATCTTGGCATTGGCGGCGTACCGGCCAGTGATATGGCGGTGCTCATGGGGCTGAACCAGAACGCCCAGGCGATCAACCTGTCCCCGGCCCTGCAGCGCAAAGGCGTGACCAACCCTGAAGCACTGGCGCGATTGGTGCACCAGCATGGCGCGCGCCTTACCTTCGCCCAGACATTCCCCACCGGCACCCACGCTATGTGGCTGTATTACTGGCTGGCCAGCCAGGGCATCCACCCACTGCGCGACGTCGACAGCGTGGTGGTGCCGCCGGCACAAATGGCCGCACATATCCAGGCCGGGCGCATCGACGGCTTTTGCGTGGGCGAGCCCTGGGCCGCCGATGCGGTTGCCAAGGGCCAAGGCTTCACCCTCGCCACCAGCCAGTCGATCTGGCCGGACCACCCGGAAAAAGTCCTGGCCTGTGCCCGCGCCTTTGCCGAGCAGTACCCCAACAGCGCCCGCGCCTTGATCAAGGCAATCCTCGCCGCCAGCCGGTTCATCGAGCAAAGCCCGGAAAACCGCCGCAGCACCGCGCAACTGCTCAGCGGCAGCGCCTACCTGGACACGCCGCTGGAGAGCATCGAGCCACGCCTGCTCGGCCACTACCAGGATGGCCTGGGCAACCACTGGCAAGACCGGCATGCCCTGCGCCTGTTCGACCATGGCCGGGCCAACCTGCCGTATCTGTCTGACGGCATGTGGTTCATGACCCAGTTCCGCCGCTGGGGCCTGCTGCGCGAAGACCCCGACTACCTCGGCGTGGCCCGCCAGGTACAACAATTGGCACTGTACAGCGAGGCGGCGCAAAGCCTTGGCGTAGCGTGCCCTTCGCTGCCGATGCGCAGCAGCCTGCTGATTGACGGCAGCTGCTGGGACGGCAGCGACCCCTACGGCTACGCCCGCAGTTTCAGCCTGCATGCACTGGGCGAATTGCCCGGTGCCCGTGTCGGCGCGTGAGGGACCAATATGTTGCGCATCCTGCTGATTGACGACACCCAGCACAAACTCGGCCGCCTCAAGGCGGCGTTGATCGAGGCGGGCTTCGAGGTCACCGAAGCCCCAGGCTTGACCATCGACCTGCCCGCCTGCGTCGAAACGGTGCGCCCGGATGTAGTGCTGATCGACACCGACTCACCTGACCGTGATGTGATGGAACAGGTGGTGTTGGTCAGCCGTGACCAGCCGCGCCCCATCGTGCTTTTCACTGACGAGCATGACCCTGGGGTGATGCGCCAAGCGATCCAGGCGGGGGTCAGTGCCTACATTGTCGAAGGCATCCATGCTGCCCGGCTGCAGCCGATTCTGGATGTGGCCATGGCCCGTTTCGAAAGCGACCAGGCACTTAAGGCGCAGTTGGTGGCACGCGACCAGCAACTGGCCGAACGCAAACGCATCGAGCAGGCCAAAGGTTTACTGATGAAAATGAAAGACTGCAACGAAGAACAGGCCTACACCCTGATGCGCCGCCAGGCCATGAGCCGACAGCAGAAGCTGATCCAGGTGGCGGAGCAGATCATTGCCATGCACGAGATGCTCGGCTAGAAGCGCAGGCCGCTCCCACAAAGTCCGCTCTGCTCGATATTCCGAATTGGCCCGGCTCTTGCTGATGTATTTGCACCGGTAGCCAACGGCGGTTGCCCCACTTAAATCCCGACAAAGACGTCGCTCTCCCCTCCACCTTCCTGGAGTGGGTAGCGGCGTCTTTTTCGTTCCGTTGCATTGCCAAGTGAGGTGTTCGATGAGTACCAGCTTCTGGAAATCCGGGCATGTGCCCACGCTGTTCGCTGCGTTCCTGTACTTCGACCTGAGCTTCATGGTCTGGTACCTGCTGGGCCCGATGGCGGTGCAGATTGCCGGTGACTTGCAACTCAGTGCACAACAACGGGGCCTGATGGTAGCCATGCCGATCCTCTCCGGGGCGATCCTGCGCTTTGCCATGGGCGTGCTGGTCGACCGCCTGTCACCCAAGACCGCAGGGCTGATCGGCCAGGTGGTGGTCATCGTCGCGCTGGCGGCGGCCTGGCACTTCGGCGTACACAGCTATGAACAGGTGCTGCTGCTGGGCTTGTTCCTCGGCTTTGCCGGCGCTTCGTTCGCCGTGTCGCTGCCGCTGGCGTCGCAGTGGTACCCGCCACAACACCAGGGCAAGGCCATGGGCATTGCTGGCGCCGGCAATTCCGGCACGGTGTTCGCCGCCCTGCTGGCCCCGGCGCTGGCCGCCGGCTTTGGCTGGAACAATGTGTTCGGCTTTGCACTGATTCCGTTGACGCTGGCGCTGGTGGTGTTCGCCCTGCTGGCACGCAACGCCCCAGAGCGCCCCAAGCCCAAAGCAATGGCGTACTACCTCAAGGCCCTCGGCGACCGTGACAGCTGGTGGTTCATGTTCTTCTACAGTGTCACCTTCGGCGGCTTCATTGGCCTGGCCAGCGCCCTGCCCGGCTACTTCAGCGACCAGTACGGGCTGAACCCGGTCACTGCCGGCTACTACACCGCTGCCTGCGTGTTCGCCGGCAGCCTGATGCGCCCACTCGGCGGCGCCCTGGCCGACCGCTTCGGCGGCATCCGCACCCTGCTGGGCATGTACAGCGTGGCCGCCATCTGCATTGCCGCAGTCGGTTTCAACCTGCCGTCTGCCGCCGCCGCACTGGCACTGTTCATCAGCGCCATGCTGGGCTTGGGCGCTGGGAATGGCGCGGTATTCCAACTGGTGCCACAACGCTTCCGCCAGGAAATCGGCGTAATGACCGGGCTGATCGGCATGGCCGGCGGTATCGGCGGCTTCCTGCTGGCGGCAGGGCTCGGCACCATCAAGCAGCACACCGGCGATTACCAGCTGGGGCTGTGGCTGTTCGCCAGCCTGGGCCTGCTGGCGTGGTTCGGCCTGCATGGCGTGAAACAGCGCTGGCGCACCACCTGGGGCTCGGCTGCAATCACTGCAGCGCGGGTCTGAGGCACGCCGATGAGCCTGCAACTGAGCTTTGCCCAGGCCAGCGCCACCGGGCCGCGCGCGGAAAACCAGGACGCCCTGCGCCTGGTGACCCCAGCGCCAGAGCTGGCCGCCAGCAAGGGCTACCTGTTCGCCCTTGCCGACGGCGTCAGCCAATGCGCCGATGGTGGCCTGGCAGCACGCGCCAGCTTGCAGGCGCTGGCCCTGGACTACTACGCCACCCCCGCCACCTGGAGCGTGGCCCAGGCACTCGACCGCCTGCTGCTGGCACAGAACCGCTGGCTGCGCGCTCAAGGCAGCGGCCAGCCATTGTTGACCACCCTCAGCGCACTGGTACTGCGGGGCCGACGATTCACTCTGGCCCATATCGGCGACTGTCGTGTTTACCGCTGGCACGCCGGGCACCTGCAGTGCCTGAGCGAAGACCATGTGTGGGACCAGCCGGGCATGCAGCATGTGCTGAAACGCGCGCTGGGCCTGGACCAACATCTGCTGGTGGATTACCTGGAGGGCGAGCTGCAGCCGGATGAGTGCTTCTTGCTACTCAGCGACGGAGTCTGGGCCAGCCTGGGCGACCAGCACATTCAGGCGGTGCTGCGTGAACAGCCCGACCTGCAACTGGCCGTCGACACGCTGGTTGCCAGCGCGCACCTCAATGGCAGCCAGGACAACGCCAGCGCCTTGCTGGTGAAGGTCGAGCAACTGGGCACGGCCAACCTCGGTGACACCCTGGCACAGCTGCAGCAATGGCCGTTACCCGGCCCCCTGCGCGAAGGCCAGGTGATCGATGGCTGGCTTACCGAACAGCTGCTGTCGCACAGCCGCCAGTCGCTGCTGTACCGGGTGCGCGACGGCCAAGGTCAAACCTGGCTGCTCAAGACCCTGCCTGGCGAACGCGAGCAGGAGCCGAAGGCGGCGCAAGGGCTGTTGCTGGAAGAATGGTTCCTGCGCCGGGTCGCTGGGCGACACTTCCCCGAGCTGCATGCAGCCAGCCAGCGGCAACACCTGTACTACGTGATGCGCGAATACCCCGGCCAGACCCTTACAACGCTGCTGGCCGAACACGGCCCGCTGCCCTTGCCACAGTGGCTGGAAATGGCCCGGCAACTGCTGCAGGCGGTCGGCGTGCTGCACCGGCGCAACCTGCTGCACCGCGATATCAAGCCAGACAACCTGCACCTGGGCAGCGATGGCCAGCTACGCCTGCTGGACTTCGGCCTGGCCTACTGCCCAGGCCTGTCCGAAGACCCGCTGCACGACGTGCCCGGCACACCCTCGTACCTCGCCCCGGAAGCGTTCGACGGCCAACCGCCCAGCCCACGCCAAGACCTGTATGCCGTGGGCGTGACGCTGTACCACCTGCTGACCGGGCACTACCCGTATGGCGAGGTTGAAGCCTTCCAGCGCCCGCGTTTCGGCCAGCCAGTCAACGCCGCACGCTACCGCCCCGACCTGCCGGAATGGCTGCAGCACAATCTGCAACAGGCGGTAGCCACCGACCCGGCGCAACGCTTCGAAACGGCCGAACACTGGCTGCTGCTGCTTGAACGCGGCGACCGCCAGGAGCTGCCCAACCGGCCAAGGCCATTGCTGGAGCGCGAGCCGCTGAAGGTGTGGCGCACGCTGGCCCTGCTGTCTCTGCTGTTCAACCTGATTTTGCTGCTCAGCCTGCTAAAAGGCTGAGCGCACCCTGCCGATGAGGAGTACCCCGATGAATGCAAAAGTCTGGCTGGTGGGTGCCGGCCCTGGCGACCCTGAACTGCTCACCCTCAAGGCGGTACGTGCCCTGCAGCAAGCCGCCGTGGTGATGATCGACGACCTGGTCAACCCGGCAGTACTGGAACATTGCCCCCAGGCCCGAGTGATCGCTGTGGGCAAGCGCGGCGGCTGCCGCTCCACACCACAGGCGTTCATCCAGCGCCTGATGTTGCGCCATGCTCGACAAGGGCGTTGCGTGGTACGGCTCAAGGGTGGCGACCCGTGTATTTTTGGTCGCGGAGGTGAGGAGGCGCTATGGCTGCAGGGACATGGCATCGAGGTGGAGCTGGTCAACGGCATCACGGCGGGCCTGGCAGGCGCCACGCAATGCGGCATTTCGCTGACTTCACGCGGCGTCAGCCGCGGGGTGACGCTGGTGACGGCGCACACCCAGGACGACAGCGAGCTGAACTGGACGGCTCTGGCACAGGGCGGGACGACGCTGGTGGTTTACATGGGGGTGGCGCGGCTGGAGCAGGTACGCCAGGGCTTGCTGGCGGGGGGCATGGCACCGGGCATGCCGGTGGCGATGATCGAAAATGCCTCGATGCCGCAGCAGCGTGAGTGCAGGAGCGATGTGCTGGGCATGGTTGAAGATGCGCGAAGGTTTGGCTTGCGTAGCCCGGCGATTCTGGTGATTGGGGAAGTGGTTGGGGAACAGCAGGCTCTGGAGCTTGTTTCAATCGCGGGCTGAATACCCGTCACTGCAGGAGCAGCTTCGTCCTGCAAAGAGGCCATTACAGCGACAGGATACCTTTGCCCTTACCGGCCTCTTCGCAGCACAAGGCTGCTCCTGCAAGCGCTGTGCAGGCTGTGAGGCCGGTTAAAACCCAGGCAAAGAAAAACCCGGCCGAGGCCGGGTTTTTCATGAAACATCAGGCCAATTACTTGGACTGAGCTTCTACCTGAGCTTCAACGCGACGGTTGACAGCACGGCCTTCTTCGGTGGCGTTGTCAGCAACCGGACGGGTTTCGCCGTAGCCTACCGAGTCAACACGGGTAGATTCTACGCCGTACTGCTGGGTCAGGACTTGCTTGACAGCGTTGGCACGACGCTCGGACAGCTTCTGGTTGTAAGCGTCTGGACCCACGGAGTCAGTGTGACCTTCAACCACGGTGGTGGTTTGTGGGTACTGCTTCATGAAGTCAGCCAGGTTCTTGATGTCGCCGTAGCTGTTAGGCTTGACTACCGACTTGTCGAAGTCGAACTTGACGTCCAGCTCAACACGAACGACTTCGGCAACAGCCGGGCAGCCGTCGGCGTCAACGGTAACGTTGGCCGGGGTGTCTGGGCACTTGTCGACGTTGTCGCAAACGCCGTCGTTGTCGGAGTCGGAGCAAACTTCAGCAACTGGAGCTGGAGCGGCTTCGGCTTGCTTCGGGCTACCGCCGAAGTTCAGACCAACACCAACGCTTGGGGCCCACTCGGTGTCGCCCTGGTCGATGTTGTACTGAGCTTCTACGCCGGCACGGGCGTAGAACATGTCGGTGATGTACCACTTGGCGCCAGCGCCAACGTTGGCGAAGGTGGAGTGGTCACGACCGCCACGGCCGGTCTGGCCCAGCGACTGGTGCGAGAAACCAGCGGAAACGTACGGACGGATGGCGTCATACGGGTTGTTGAAGTGGTAAACGGCGTCCAGGGCGGTGTTCGAGCCCTTGATGTTCTTGCCGTCTTCGCCACGAGCGTTGTGAACTTCGTCGTAACCCAGGCGCAGTTCAACGTCGTCGGTCAGGAAGTAACCGATCGAGCCGCCGAACAGATTGCCGTCGTTCTTGAAGTCACGCTGGCTGTCGAAGAATTCTTTCTTGTAGAAGCCTTCGACTTCCACAGCGCCTGTGCCTTGTGCCATAGCGCCAATCGAGGTGGCGGCTACGAGCGAACCAATGGCCAAGCCCAAGGTGTTTTTCAATTTCATCCGTTAAATCCCCATCTGGTGATAGTTAAGCAGTCCCACCACAAACAAGGGGGACAACTCGACGGCAAGTCTAGCAGAACTCGCCGATTCGTTAGAGATATTTGCACGCCACTAAGTTTCATCAAGGCCGGCAAATTTCTCACGAAGCTTGTCTAGCGCACGCTTGTAGCGCATTTTCGTTGCGCTCAGGCCCATGTGCATGATGTCTGCAATTTCCTGAAATTCCAGCTCTGCGACAAAACGCAGCACCAGAATTTCCCGGTCAATCGGGTTCACATGCACCAGCCACTTGTCCAGCCCGCCTTTTTCTTCCGGCTTCGGGGCCTTGTCTTCGGACGCCTCTTCGATAGGGTCCAGACTCAAGGCATCCATCAGACGGCGTTTACGGCGCTCCTTGCGGTACTGGGTGATGCACTCGTTGTAGGTGATGCTGTACAGCCACGTCTTGAACTTGGATTTACCCTCGAAGTTCTTCAGCCCGTACAGCACCTTGAGCATCACTTCCTGACAGACATCGTCCGCGTCACGGTCGTTCCCCAGATAACGCGCACAGACGTTGAACAGGGTCCGCTGGTAGCGCCGCATGAGCTCCTCATAGGCGCGGGTAACGTGGTACAGCTCCTCATGCGAACGCGCCACCAACTCTTCATCGGTGAGCTCGCGGGGGTCATAACGCATGGGCGGCGAATGAACTTTATTCAAAACGGATCTGGCCGACAGTCAGGTCAATGTCGCCGCGCGACCCCGTGGGTCGAATTTCGCGGCGGCATACATTAACAGCTTTTGTGCGGTTAGCGGCTATTGACGCGCTGCTCAAGCAGCTCGCGATTGGCCAGCGACACCAGTTCGCCATCATCGGTCAGCAGCGTTGTCTTGACCGTGCCGATTTCCTCGATATGCCCTTCGACCTCTCCAATTCGCACCTGCTGGCCGACCTGGTAGAGCTCACGCACGTAAATGCCGGCCAGAATCTGCCCGGCAATTTCGCGGCTGCCAAGGCCCATTGCCAGGGCTACCGCCAGACCAACGGTAATCAGCCCGATGACGATCACGTGGTTCAGCAGGTCGGTTTTCACCTCCAGCTGGCTGATGGCAACCGAGATGCTGATGATGATCACCAGGCCCTGGGTAATACGCCCAAGGCCTGCCGAATATTCCAGGCCGATGCCTTCGGCGGCGCCGCGCACCAGCCCGTTGGCCACCTGCGCCAGCAGCACGCCGGCCAGCAACACCAAGGCAGCGCCGAACACTTTTGGCAGGTACAGGGCGAGCATGTCGAGGGTCGCGGAAACCCGCTCCAGGCCTAGCGACTCAGCGGCCGAGACGAGGAAGATGAGCAGCACGAACCAGTAGACAATCTTGCCGATCAAGGTCGAGATCGGCACCTGGATGCCAACCCGGCCGAGCATCTTGGTGAGGCCGGTGCCGGCCATCAGGCGGTCAAGGCCAAGCTTGGCCAGCAGTTTGGACAATAGCGTGTCGAGCAGCTTGGCCACCACGAAACCGAGCAGCACCACGACCAGCGCGCCGAACAGGTTGGGGATGAAGTTCGCTACCTTGGTCCAAAGTGCAGTCATCGCGGCGACCAGGCTCTGGGTCCAGAGATCGAGTTCCATATTCAATCGGCCTTATCTGCTTTGCTGCCGGTGGCAGCGTTGCGGGAAGAGTGTCGACGCACCGGCGCGACATGCGCCGAGCCATTATTGACGGCAATCAGCAGCGCCTGGCTCCAGCGGCCAAGCAGGCTGAACAGATCGCCCGCGCCAACCTGGCGGTTGGCGGTTTTCAGCACGCGACCCAGGCAGGCAGCGTCATCCCGGTCATCGCGGTCATTGCCGGAGGGTGACGCCTTGAGCAGGTCACGCAGGGATTCTTCAAACGGATCGTGCATGGGCACCTCGCGCAGTGTCAGCAAGAGACGAGATAGCCGGGCAATGGGTCACACATCCGATTGGGACGAATGTTTCAAAATGAACACCTAGACCCATCGCAACCGCCGGAACATCCACCACTGCCCCACCGCCAGCCCAAGCACGACGATGCAGGCGAACAGGAAGCCATAGGGGTTTTCTGCCCCCGGGATACCGCCGACATTGATGCCCAGCAACCCGGTAACGAAACTCATGGGCAAGAAGATGCAGGTGATGATGCCAAAGCGGTACATGGTGCGGTTCATCCGCTCGCTTCGCCGGCGGTCTTCGCTTTCCAGCACCAGTGCGGCACGCTCGCGGGTCAGTTCCAGCTCTTCGAGGTAGCGGATCAGGCTGTTGTTCAGCTCGTTCCAGTAATCGGCATCGGCATCGGCAAACCAGCTCCATTTGCTGCGTGACAGCTGGGCGTAGATCTCCCGCTGCGGGGCCAGGAAACGCCTCAGGCCCGCTGCACGCCGGCGGATCTGCTGCAGGCTGCCGTTCTCCGGAGTGTACCGTTCGTCGGATTCGACCTTTTCTTCTTCCAGGTCGACCAGTTCGGACAGGTCGCTGACCAGGCCCTGGACCTTTTCAGTCAGCAGTTCGCCCATCAGCAGCAACAGCTCGGACGCCGACTTCGGCCCCCTGCCCTGCTCCAGCAACTGAAGCATCTCGTCACTGGCGCGCAATGGCCGCAAGCGCAGCGAGATGACCCGCTGCGCCTGGGCGAAGATGCGCACCGAGACCATGTCTTCGGGCTCTGCGCCCGGGTTGAGGTTGACCCCACGCAAAAACAGCAACAGCTGTTCGTCAGCCATGGGCAGCAGGCGCGGCCGGGTGTTTTCTTCCAGCAGCAGCTCGCAGGCGAACTCGCTCAGGCCGCTGTCATGCAGCAGCCAGGTGCGGGTTTGTGGATGGCTGCGGTCCCAGTGCAGCCAGAGGCTCTGCTCCGGTTGCAGCTGCAGGTCGTCCAGTTCAGTACGGGCAATCGAGCGCGCGCCGCCTTTACCATCGAGCACCAGGGCATGCACCAGCCCCCACTGCGCGTTGTCTTCCTCGAACATCAAAGCTCCATCAGCGCGTGCGGCGCATCACTCCGGCATTTTCAGCGGGCTTGGCGAGACCAGCACGCCATTGTTGTCGGCATATACGTACTCGCCCGGGCGGAAGGTCACACCGGCGAAGGTCACCGCAACGTTGAGGTCGCCGATGCCGCGCTTGTCGGTTTTCATCGGGTGGCTGGCCAGGGCCTGTACGCCGACGTCGGTCTGGATCAATACGTCTACATCACGCACGCAGCCGTAGATCACCAGGCCTTCCCAACCATTCCTAGCGGCCTTTTCGGCGAGCATGTCGCCCAGCAGCGCGCGGCGCAGCGAGCCACCGCCGTCCACTACCAGCACCTTGCCCTTGCCGTCGAGTTCGACCTGCTCCTTGACCAGCGAGTTGTCTTCGAAGCACTTGATGGTGACGATCTGGCCACCGAACGAGTCGCGGCCGCCGAAATTGCTGAACATCGGTTCCAGCACTTGTACCAGGTCCGGGTAGGCGTCACACAGGTCGGGCGTTACGTAATGCTGCATGGGAGGCTCCTGTCAGTCACAACGAAAGCGGGTATCGGCCAAGGCTACACCTTGGAGGCTGTCGCAGTCATCCGGGACCGGGCAGTCATTTGTATTCATCCTGTACCGGCCCTTTCGCGGGCACGCCCGCTCCCACAGGGATATCGCAAGGCTTGAGTGCTTCGAGATCCCTGTGGGAGTCATTTGTATTCATCCTGTACCGGCCCCTTCGCGGGCACGCCCGCTCCCACAGGGATATCGCAAGGCTTGAGTGCTTCGAGATCCCTGTGGGAGTCATTTGTATTCATCCTGTACCGGCCCCTTCGCGGGCACGCCCGCTCCCACAGGGATATCGCAAGGCTTGAGTGCTTCGAGATCCCTGTGGGAGCGGGCGTGCCCGCGAAGAGGCCGGCACAGCTAATGCAGGATCAGCTGGCTGGCAAAGGCTCTACCGCCACAGTGGACGGATGCACCGGCAACAGCGGGTTGCGCAACCAGCGCTCCACCAGCGGCCACACCTGCACCTGCGCGGCCTTGCTCACCAGCATGTCGACGTGCCCGAAGGCGTCGAAGCCTTCTTCACGCCCCAGCCGCAGGAACTGCTTGCGCTCCCCCCCCAACTGCTCGAACAGCTTTCGGCAGGCCCACACCGGGTCCTGGAAGTCCCCCGCGCCGGCCACCGCCAGCAGCGGCACATCCACCCCTGCCAGCCCCGCCCACCAGTCGCTCTGCTTGTCGCCAAAGCGCCCGAACAGGCCGTGCCAGCGCATGCTCTCCAGCGCCAGGCCGATGGGCTCGTCCTCTGGTCCACGCTTGAAACGTGGCCCGGAAATCTGCCCCCAGCGCTTGAGCACCAGCTTCGCGCCCCAGGCCAGCGGTGGCACTTTCAGCGGCCAGTAGACGCGGCTGATCTGGGTACCGAACAGCGCAACGCTGGCCACCTCCCCGGCAGCAAGAAAGCCACCACCCAAGGCTGCCGCCAGGGTAGTGCCGCCCAGGGAATGGCCAATCCAGTGTGGCGCCTGGCCCGACTGCTCGCGCACGAACGCGGCAATCAGCGGCAGGTCATCACGGGCATAGGCGGCTACGTTGTTGTGCTGCCAGGCGTGGTTACGTGGCGACAGGCCGTGGCCGCGCATTTCCGGGATCCACACATCGAAACCGGCACGGGCGAGATACGCACCCAGGCCAACCCCTTTGGGCGAGTACCAGAAACGCCGATTGGAAAAACTGCCGTGCAGAAGAATGACCGGCACACCCAGAGGCTGGCCCTGATCGGCCAGCCCCAAACGGGTAAGGGCAAGCTCGACGCTAGGGTCAGGGCCATTGCCGGCCTTGATCCGGTACACGTCTTCGCTAAGGTCGCCGCGCCGCTCGGCACTGAGCAGGGCCACGGGAAATAGAGTGCTGCTGCTTTGCATAAGGTTGCTTGGTGCACAAAAAAGGGCGGGAACCATTACTGGAACACGCCCTGGAAAAAACCAGGCGGGGGTACGCCAGACGTCCCCCCGCGTTTTACCTCGTCAGGCTGCGCCCTGGCCCTCGGCCAGGAAGAACCAGGTCTCGAGTACCGAGTCCGGGTTCAGCGACACGCTCTCGATGCCCTGCTCCATCAGCCACTTGGCCAGGTCCGGGTGGTCCGATGGGCCCTGACCGCAGATGCCGATGTACTTGCCGGCCTTGTTGCACGCGGCAATGGCGTTGGCCAGCAGCTTCTTCACCGCAGGGTTACGCTCGTCGAACAGGTGGGCGATGATGCCCGAGTCACGGTCCAGGCCCAGGGTCAGCTGGGTCAGGTCGTTGGAGCCGATCGAGAAGCCGTCGAAGTACTCAAGGAACTCCTCAGCCAGAATGGCGTTGGACGGCAGTTCGCACATCATGATCACGCGCAGGCCGTTGTCGCCACGGGACAAGCCGTTTTCGGCGAGCAGGTCGACGACCTGGCTAGCTTCGCCCAGGGTACGCACGAACGGTACCATGATCTCGACGTTGGTCAGGCCCATCTCGTTGCGTACACGTTTCAGTGCACGGCACTCGAGCTCGAAGCAGTCACGGAACGACTCGCTGATGTAACGCGAAGCACCGCGGAAGCCCAGCATCGGGTTTTCTTCTTCCGGCTCGTACAGTTTGCCGCCGATCAGGTTGGCGTACTCGTTGGACTTGAAGTCCGACAGGCGCACGATGACCTTTTTCGGGTAGAAGGCCGCAGCCAGGGTGCTGATGCCTTCGACCAGCTTCTCGACATAGAAGCCGACCGGGTCGCTGTAGCCGGCAATACGCTTGTCGACGCTGTCCTTGAGCTCTGGCGGCAGGCCTGCGTAGTTGAGCAGCGCCTTGGGGTGCACACCGATCATGCGGTTGATGATGAATTCCAGGCGCGCCAGGCCGACACCGGCGTTGGGCAGCTGGGCAAAGTCGAACGCACGGTCGGGGTTGCCGACGTTCATCATGATCTTGAATGGCAGCTCCGGCATGGCATCAACCGAGTTCTGCTTGATGTCGAAGCCCAGCTCGCCCTCGAAGATGAAACCGGTGTCGCCTTCGGCGCAGGACACGGTCACACCCTGGCCGTCTTTCAGCAGCTGGGTGGCGTTGCCGCAACCGACCACGGCCGGAATACCCAGCTCACGGGCGATGATCGCCGCGTGGCAGGTACGGCCGCCGCGGTTGGTAACGATGGCACTGGCGCGCTTCATCACCGGTTCCCAGTCCGGGTCGGTCATGTCGGAGACCAGCACGTCGCCCGGCTGGACCTTGTCCATTTCCGATACGTCGTTGATCACGCGCACCTTGCCGGCGCCGATGCGCTGGCCGATGGCGCGGCCTTCGACCAGTACGGTGCCTTTTTCTTTCAGCAGGTAGCGTTCCATGACGTTGGCGCTGGAACGGCTCTTCACCGTTTCCGGGCGTGCCTGCACGATGTACAGCTTGCCGTCGTCACCGTCTTTGGCCCACTCGATGTCCATCGGACGCTGGTAGTGCTGCTCGATGATCATGGCCTGCTTGGCCAGTTCATTGACTTCGTCGTCGCTCAGGCAGAAGCGCGCACGCTCGGCACGGTCGACTTCGACAGTCTTGACCGAACGGCCGGCCTTGGCTTCTTCGCCATAGACCATCTTGATGGCCTTGCTGCCCAGGTTGCGACGCAGGATGGCCGGGCGGCCGGCCTGCAAGGTTTGCTTGTGCACGTAGAATTCGTCAGGGTTGACCGCACCCTGCACCACGGTTTCGCCCAGGCCGTAGGCGCCGGTGATGAACACCACGTCGCGGAAGCCCGACTCGGTGTCGAGGGTGAACATCACGCCTGCAGTGCCGGTTTCGGAGCGGACCATGCGCTGCACGCCGGCCGACAAGGCCACCAGCTTGTGGTCGAAGCCCTGGTGCACGCGGTAGGCGATGGCGCGGTCGTTGAACAGCGAGGCGAACACTTCCTTGGCCGCGCGGATCACGTTGTCGACGCCACGGATGTTGAGGAAGGTTTCCTGCTGGCCGGCGAACGAGGCGTCCGGCAAGTCTTCGGCGGTGGCCGAGGAACGCACGGCAACGGCCATGTTGTCGTTGCCAGCGGCCATTTCGGCGAAGGCGGTTCGGATTTCCGAATCCAGACGCGCAGGGAACTCGGCTTCCATGACCCACTGGCGGATCTGGGCGCCGGTTTTGGTCAGGGCATTGATGTCATCCACATCCAGCGCGTCGAGCGCGGCGTGAATCTTGTCGTTCAGACCACTCTGTTCGAGAAAATCGCGGTACGCCTGCGCCGTAGTGGCAAAGCCGCCCGGCACCGATACACCAGCACCGGCAAGGTTGCTGATCATCTCGCCCAGGGATGCGTTCTTGCCCCCCACATGCTCTACATCATGGACGCCGAGCTTATCGAGGGAAACTACGTACTCTACCAAGGTGATCTCTCCACTAACTGTGTTGGAAAAGCTCAAAAAGGCGCCCGCCTGTCTTCGGTGACTTGGCCGGGCGTTTGTGGCCTGTACCTGGAAAATAAGTGAGAATGCCGACAGCCGCATTCGGCAAACCGAACTTATCATATCCAAGAATCGTCATCAGCTTAAGGCCCAGATCGCAAATGAAAAGAACCGCGTTCTTCATCTCCGACGGCACCGGTATCACTGCCGAAACCCTGGGCCAGAGTTTGCTCGCGCAATTCGAGAGCATTCCGTTCAACAAATTCACCCGTCCGTACATCGATTCGCCAGACAAAGCGCGGACCATGGTCCAGCAAATCAACGCTGCGGCCGAGCGTGACGGGGTGCGGCCGATCATCTTCGACACCATCGTCAACCAGGACATCCGGGAGATCCTGGCGACGTCGAACGGCTTCATGATCGACATCTTTTCTTCGTTTTTATCCCCGCTAGAGCAGGAATTGACCGCCCATTCGTCGTATTCCGTGGGCAAATCGCACTCGATCGGCGGCAATTCCAACTACATGGAACGCATCGAGGCGGTGAATTTCGCCCTGGACAACGACGACGGTGCGCGCACCCACTACTACGACAAGGCCGACCTGATTCTGGTAGGTGTGTCACGCTGCGGCAAGACCCCCACCTGCCTGTACATGGCCATGCAGTTTGGCATCCGCGCCGCCAACTATCCGCTGACCGAAGACGACATGGAGCGCCTGCAACTGCCGGCTGTGCTGAAAAAGCACCACAGCAAGCTGTTCGGCCTGACCATCGACCCAGACCGCCTCACCGCCATCCGCCATGAACGCAAGCCCAACAGCCGCTATTCCAGCTTTGCCCAGTGCGAGTTCGAAGTGCGTGAGGTAGAGAGCCTGTTCCGCCGGGAGAACATACCCAACATCAATTCCACGCATTTTTCGGTGGAAGAGATTTCGGCGAAGATCCTGGTGGAAAAAGGGGTGGAGCGCAGGTTCAAGTAAGCCTGTACCGGCCCTTTCGCGGGCTCGCCCGCTCCCACAGGTCTTGCGCCAATCTCGAACCCGGTATGATACCTGTGGGAGCGGGCATGCCCGCGAAGAGGCCAGCTCAGGGATAAAAAAACCCGGCATCTCTGCCGGGCTTATCATTTCAGCTCAAGCTCAGGACGGCACCACCGTCGCCTGCCCGCTCATGGCCAGGTCGACCAGCTCGCGGTTAGCCACCGCGTACATCGCATAGTCGGTGCCGGTGGCATTGCGCAGGTCGTCCAGCATGGCACGCCAGCGCTCTACCATCACCCGATGCTGCTCGGCCCACAGTGCCACGCGGGCGTCCATGTCATCCGGCGCATCGGCCATCTGCAGAACCGAAATGGTGATCGCCCGCTGCTGCAGGTCGATGTCGTCGCGGAAGGCTTCGCGGGCCAGCGCCTGCCAGTTGTTCTCCACCGGCAAGTTGCTGATTTCCTGCAGGTACCAGGTCAGGTCCAGCGAGCTGCCCACGGCGAAGAACGCCTTGGCCACCTGGGCCGGGTCGTGACCGGTGACGTCGGCCGCTTCGATGATCGGCAGCAGGGTGTACAGGTGGCTGGTACCCGCCACCATGCGCGCCAGCAGTTCTGGCACACCCGCGTCGACAAAGCCCTGGTAGCGCACCATCCAGCGTTCGCGGGTCGGGCCTTCGAGCAGCTCATCGAGCTTGAGCCCGAGTTGCGCGATCTTCGGCCCAAAGTGCGCGGTATCACGCCCGGCGTCCTGCTCGTTGCGGCGGCTGCGCAGGAACCAGCGCGTGGCACGGCGGCCCAGGCGCATCAGTTCGTCCATCAGGGTGAGCTGGATTTCTGCCGGCACCTGGTAGTCCAGTGCCTCGATCTGGCGGAACCAGTGCGGCAGGTGGAAGATGTCGCGCACGATCACATAGGCCCCGGCCACGTTGGCCGGGCTCATGCCAGTCGACTCCTTCAGGCGCTGGACGAAAGTGATGCCCATGTTGTTGACCAGGTCGTTGGCAATCTGGGTGCTGACAATTTCGCGCTTCAGGCGGTGGCGGCGCATGGAGTCGGCAAACTTGCTCACCAGCGACGGCGGGAAGGCGGTTTCCATGTCGCGGGTCAGGTAGTCGTCGTCCGGCACCAGCGATTTCAGCAGCTGTTCCTTGAGGTCGATCTTGCTGTACGAAATCAGCACCGAGAGCTCGGCGCGGGTCAGCCCATGGCCAGCAGCCAGGCGTTCGGCCAGTTGCTCTTCGGACGGCAGGAACTCGATGGCGCGGTCCAGCTTGCCACGGGCTTCCAGGTCGGCCATCAGGCGCTTGTACTCGGCAATCCGCTCACGGGCACGGCGAGCCGCCAGCGACAGCGCCTGGGTCTGCTTGTAGTTGTTGCCCAGCACCAGGCCGGCCACTTCGTCGGTCATGCTGCCGAGCAGCTGGTTGCGCTGCTTCTCGGTCATGTCGCCACCCTGCACCACTTCGTTGAGCAGGATCTTGATGTTGACCTCGTGGTCGGAGCAGTCCACGCCGCCGGCGTTGTCGATGAAGTCGGTGTTGGTGGCGCCGCCGTTCAGGCCGAACTCGACCCGGCCAAGCTGGGTCATGCCCAGGTTGCCGCCCTCGCCCACCACCTTGCAGCGCAGTTCGTTGCCGTTGACCCGCAGCGCGTCGTTGGCCTTGTCGCCGACATCGGCGTGGCTTTCGGTGCTGGCCTTCACGTAGGTACCAATGCCGCCGTTCCACAGCAGGTCGACCGGTGCCTTGAGCAGCGCGTTGAGCAGCTCGGTCGGGGTGAGGCGGTCGGCTTCGATGGCGAAGCGCTCTTTCATCTGTGGGCTGATGGCGATGCTTTTGGCGCTGCGCGGGAAGATCCCGCCGCCTTCGGACATGATGCTGGTGTCGTAGTCGCTCCAGGCCGAACGCGGCAGGTCGAACAGGCGCTTGCGCTCGGCAAAGCTGGACGCAGGCTCCGGGTTCGGGTCAATGAAGATGTGCAGGTGGTTGAAGGCTGCCACCAGTTGCAGCTTGTCGGACATCAGCAGGCCGTTGCCGAATACGTCGCCGGCCATGTCGCCCACTCCGATCACGGTGATCGGGTCTTCCTGCACGTTGATGCCGCGCTCGCGGAAGTGGCGCTGCACGCCCACCCAGGCGCCGCGTGCGGTAATGCCCATCTTCTTGTGGTCGTAACCGGCCGAACCGCCCGAGGCAAAGGCGTCGCCCAGCCAGAAGCCGTAGTCGATGGCGATGCCGTTGGCGATGTCGGAGAAGGTTGCCGTGCCTTTGTCGGCCGCCACCACCAGGTACGGGTCGTCATCGTCATGGCGCACCACGTTGGCCGGTGGCACCACGCCGCCGTCCTTGAGGTTGTCGGTGATGTCGAGCAGGCCGGAAATGAAGATTCGGTAGCACGCCACGCCCTCGGCGGCGATCTCGTCACGGCCGCCACCCAGTGGCAGGCGGCGCGGCAGGAAGCCGCCCTTGGCGCCAACCGGCACGATGACCGAGTTTTTTACCTGCTGGGCTTTTACCAGGCCCAGTACTTCGGTACGGAAGTCCTCTTCGCGGTCGGACCAGCGCAAGCCGCCACGGGCGACGTTGCCAAAGCGCAGGTGCACGCCCTCGACGCGCGGTGAATAGACGAAGATTTCGAACTTGGGCACCGGCTTGGGCAGTTCGGGGATCAGCTTGGGGTTGAACTTGAAGCTGAAGTACGACTTGTTCTGGCCATTGGCATCCGGTTGGTAGAAGTTGGTGCGCAGGGTAGCCTTGATCAGGTCCAGGTAGCGGCGCAGGATGCGGTCTTCGTTGAGGACCTGCACGTCGTCCAGCGCGGTCAGGATCGCTTGTTCCAGGCGCAGCTGCTTGTCGTCCAGGTCTTCCTGGGTGAGCTTGCGGGCCAGGTAGAAGCGGGTCTTGAACAACCGGGTCAGCTCGCGGGCGATGTCGGTGTGGTTGTTCAGGGTGCTGGCGATGTAGCCCAGGTCGAAGCCCAGGCGGATCTGCTTCAGGTAACGGGCGTAGGCGCGCAGCAGCGCCACGTCGCGCCATGGCAGGCCGGCAGTGAGCACCAGGCGGTTGAAAGCGTCGTTCTCGGCATCGCCGCGCACGATGTGGATGAAGGCGTCCTGCAGGGTGTCGTTGAGCTGCTGGATATCCAGGCTCAGGCCTTCGCTGTAGGTGAAGGCGAAGTCGTGGATCCAGTACTCGCGGCCATTGGCATGGCGCAGGCGGTACGGGAACTCGCCGAGCACACGCAGGCCGAGGTTTTCCAGGATCGGCAGCACGTCAGACAACGCCAGGGGCGTATCGGCGTGGTACAGCTTGCAGTGCAGGATACGCTCGCCAACCTGGGTCAGCGGCTGGTAGAAGCTCATCGCCAGCGGCTTGCTTTCCGACAGGTTCAGCACGTGCTGCAGGTCGACCACTGCCGAGTGCGCGGCGAAGCGCTCACGGTAGCCGGCCGGGAAGCCCTTGGGGAAATCGGCCAGGATGTTGGTGCCCTGGGCTTCACCGAAGTTCTCGACCACCAGCGTCGAATAGTCGTCATGCCACGAGCGGCAGGCCTGGATAACTTCGCGTTCCAGCTGCTGCGGGTCGATGTCGATGCGGTTTTTCGGGTCTACGCGCAAAATCAGCTGCACGCGTGCCAGCACCGATTCGGAGAAGAAGGTCCAGAACTCGCAGTCGCTGGCCTTCAGGCGCTCCATCAGCACTTGCTGAATTTTCTGCCGTACTTCGGTGGAGTAGATCTCCCGCGGCACATAGGCCAGGCAGTAGCAGAAGCGGCCGTACGGGTCCTTGCGCAGGAACACGCGGATCTTGTTGCGCTCCTGGATCTGCACGATCGCCATGACGGTGGTGAACAGCTCGTCGATCGGCGTCTGGAACAGGTCGTCGCGCGGCAGTACTTCCAGTACCTGGGCCAGTTCCTTGCCCAGGTGGGCCTTGGCGTCGAAGCCCGAGCGGCGCTCGACTTCAGCCACCTTCACGCGGATATACGGAATGGCATGCACGCTTTCGCCATACACCGACGAGGTGTACAGGCCCATGAAGCGGTGTTCCTTGATGACTTTGCCGTCGGCGTCCAGCTGGCGGATCGACACGTAGTCCGGGTAGGCCGGGCGGTGCACGCGGCTGGGCAGCGCGGCCTTGGCAAACGACAGCAGTAGCGGTTCGTTGAGGTAAGCCACGGCGTAGTCTTCGATGCGCAGCTCTTCGGCCGTCAGGCCCACGCGCAGGCGGCGCGGCAGGCCGAGGAACGACTGCTCGTCGTAGACCATCTGGCCGCCGTCGGCGTCGCCCTTGACGGTGAATTCTTCATAGCCCAGGAAGGTGAAATGGTTGTCCAGCAACCACTCGAGGAACGCTTTGACCTCGCCCTTCTCGTTCTGGGCTGGGCCAAAGGCGGTCTGTTCAACCTGCGCCACCACTTCACGCAGCTTGGCCTTCATCGGCTCGAAGTCGGCCACGGCCACCCGTACCTCGGCCAGCACCTGCTCGATCTCGCGGGTCAGCACGGTCAGCTCGGCAGCATTGGCGCAGCGGTCGATCTCCAGATACATCAGCGACTCATGGCGCACGCCTTCGCCCTGGGTGCCCTTGGGCAGCAGTTCCAGCAGTTCGCCCTTGGCGCCGCGGCGCACGCTGAGCACGGTGGTCTGCAGGGTGTGGATGCTGTAGCCGCGGCGGTTGAGCTCGGTGCGCACAGAGTCGACCAAAAACGGCAGGTCGTGGTGCAGCACCTCGACCACGGTATGGGTCGACTGCCAGCCATTGCGTTCGTAATCGGGGTTGTATACGCGTACTTGCGGGTATTCGGGGTCGAAACGTTCGATGATGCGCCAGGCTGACAGGGTGCAGCCGGCCAGGTCGGAAAGCCTGCGCTGGGTGAGTTCGTCCAGAGAGATGATGCCGAAGAACTGCTCGGCGAACAGCGCCACTTGTGGCAGGGACTGTTCGCTGATGTGCTGCGCCAGGGCCGCTTGCAGTTGATGCTGGAAGTCGGCTTTGCTGGCTGCGGTGAAGAACGCCATCTGTGGTACTCCGCTTGGGCTTTGTAATAGTTGAAGCGTCGCTGCGTGCGCCGTGTACGGATCAACGATAGCCAACCCGTGGCAAGGCGGACGGTAAAACCAGGCGTTGAACGTGCGCGGGCACGCCCAGGGCTCGGCGAAGCTTAACGACTGATCGGTCATCAACGCTTGCAGCGCTGCGACAATTTCGGTCAAGGGGCGGTAACTTTACGTTTATGCCTGTACGCAAGACTGTCAGAATTCCCTTCCGTTTCCTTTGATCCGAGCCTGCTCATGCAAATCAACACCGCCCTGCTGTTCGCCACCCCTTGCGATGACGAGGAAGACAACATGGCGACCCTGTGCTGCCACAGCGACAAGGGACAGATGTTCCTGCTTACCCGCTACCCCGACGAAGACACCGTCGACCTGACCCTGGATGACGAGCCGTCGACGCTGGATGGGCTGAAAGTGACGCTGAGTGCCAAGCGCCTGCTGATCGAAGTGGCGGCCGGCGACCAGGATGCGCTGAAGGGGGACGAGGTGCTGGAGATCACCCTTACCAGCGACCTGAGCGACCTGGACGAAGTGAAGCAAACCCTGGAAAACATCCTGACCGGGACCGGGACCTTCGTCTGCGAACTCTGAACCGCAGATTGCACACAGGGCCGACCTTTGTTGCCTGTACCGGCCTCATCGCCGGCAAGCCAGCTCCCATAGGTACTGCAAATGGCTTGAGGCAGAGGTGGTCGGTGTGGGAGCTGGCTTGCCGGCGATGAGGCCGGTACAGGCAGCACAAAACCCCTTGGGAGAGTCAGGCGCTAGCGCAATGCTGCCTGCATCGCTTTAGCCTGCACCCGCAGCGCCTCGCAAAACGGCTCCACCGCTGCCGAAGCCGGCCGATGGTCGGGGCGTATCAGCATGACCTGGTAGGGCACCGACACCCGCAACCTGCGGATCGGCAAACCGCCCTGGGCCGCCTCCAGGCCGCTCAGCGGGTTGATGATAGCCACCCCAAGGCCTTGCCTGACCATGGCGCACACCGAGGCGGCACTGGTGGTCTCGATCACCGTGCGGCGGTTCACCCCCGCCGCGCGAAAGTGCTGGTCCAGGCGCTGGCGGTAGGTGTCCAGGCTGGCCAGGTTGATGAAATCGACCTCATGAAAGTCGCTTAGCTCCAGCTCGGCCTTGGCCTGCAACGGGTGATGCTCGGGCAGCACGCACACCATGTTGGCGCTGAACAGCAATTCGCCATAAGCGCCGCGCGGTATCTGCTCGATTTCGGTCAGGCCAAGATCATGCTGCTGGGCAACCAGTGACTCCTCCAGCAACGGCGACTCCTGCGCCACGATGCTCACGCTCACACCGCGGTGCTGCTGATGGAAGCGTTGGCAGGCCTTGGGCAGCAAGGTCTGGGAGAACAGCGGCAGGCAGGTGATGGCCAGCCGTCCCTGCTCGAAATTGCGGATGGCCTGGGCAAAGCGATCAATGCGCTCCAGCCCGACGTAGGCACGCTCGACCTCTTCGATCAACAGCAGCGCCTGGGCCGTCGCCACCAGGCGCCCACCCTCGCGCTCGAACAGGTTCAGGCCAGTCACCTGCTCCAGCCGCGCCAATTCGCGGCTGACAGTGGGCTGCGAGGTGAACAGCAAGCGCGCCGCACCGGTGACACTGCCAGCGGCCATGATGGCGCGGAACACTTCAATGTGGCGGACGGACAGTTTCACGGCAGCACCCGGTGAGTCGACAATGGGTATATCAGATATGAATGGCTGGAAGAAAAAAAGCTATTTTTCTGAATTCCCGCTTTGATTCATCCTCGTGCCCTTCCTTATACGAGTAGCGCCACCATGACCGCACCCTTCACCCTTCTGGCCGAGGCGGTTCGCCAGCACGGCTCGCCCCTTTGGGCGTACGACGCCAGCACCATCGCCGAGCGTGTCGAACAGCTGAACGTATTTGACACCGTACGCTTCGCCCAGAAAGCCAACCCCAACCTGCATGTGCTGCGCCTGATGCGCGCCCACGGCCTGGTGCTGGATGCCGTGTCGCTGGGTGAAATGGAGCGGGCCTTCGCTGCGGGTGCGAGCGTGGACGGTGACCCTGCCGGCGTGGTGCTGACCTGCGACGCGCTGGACCGGCCAACCCTGGAGCGCGTGGTGGCAGAGAAGATCGAAGTCAACGCCGGCTCCATCGACATGCTGCGCCAACTGGGTGAACGCTCGCCCGGCCACCGCGTGTGGATCCGCATCAACCCGGGCTTCGGCCATGGCCACAGCCGCAAGACCAACACCGGCGGCGAAAACAGCAAGCACGGCATCTGGCACGAAGAACTGGACGAGGCGCTCGCGTGCATCAAGGCCAATGGCCTGCACCTGGTAGGCGTGCACATGCACATTGGTTCCGGGGTGGACTATCAGCACCTGGAGCAGGTGGCCCGCTCGATGATCGAACTGGTCGGTCGCCTGGGCGTGGATATCGAGGCGTTCTCCATCGGCGGCGGGCTGTCCACCCCTTACCGCAGCACCGACAAGCCGGTCGACCTGCAACGCTACGCCCAGACCTGGGCGGTGGCACGCAAGGAAATCGAAGCAATGCTGGGCCACCCCGTACGCATGGAAATCGAGCCAGGGCGCTTCCTGGTGGCCGAGTCGGGCTATCTGGTGGCCGAAGTGCGTGCCGTCAAGCAAGTGGGCCGCAATACCTTCGTCATGATCGACGCCGGCTTCAACGACCTGATGCGGCCGGCGATGTACGGCGCGTACCACGGCATGACCCTGCTCGACGCAAACGGCCAGCCGGTGGACCGCCCACGGCAGCCGACTGTTGTGGCTGGGCCATTGTGCGAATCGGGTGACGTGTTCACCCAGGATGACCAGGAACTGACCCCGCAGGACCTGCCCCAGGCTCAGGTGGGCGACCTGCTGGTGATCCATGATGCCGGCGCCTACGGTGCATCGATGTCGTCGAACTACAACAGCCGGCCGTTGCTGCCGGAGTTCCTGATCGAAGACGGGACGCTGCGAATGATTCGCCGGCGGCAGACGGTGCAGGACCTGCTGAGCCTGGAGACCGGGTTCTAACAACGTATTCAATGCGCGCGCGCTGCCTTTGTGTGAGCAACTGCCTTGCTCAAGATCCAGAAGCTGGCGCAACCTCAGTGGGAGCGGGCATGCCCGCGAACACCGGCAGAGCCGGTGCCATCCACCGTGTTGCCTGTTTCGCGGGCACGCCCGCTCCCACAAGGATGTGTGCATGCACTCGATCCTTGCAATCAGCCTGCCCTACTACGACAATGCGATCAATTCCCATTAATATTGCGGTCTTGACGCATGTCGACGCTCGATCCCCAGGCCCTGCACCAGCTGTACAGCGAAAACAACAGCTGGCTGAAGGGCTGGCTGCGCGCCCGCCTGGGCAACGCCGCCGATGCCTCCGACCTGGCCCACGACACGTTCTTGCGGGTAATGACCGCGCGCAACCCGTTGCCGATCCGCGAGCCGCGCAGCTACCTGAGCGCTATCGCCCGCGCGCTGCTGATCGACAAAGCCCGCCGCCGCGCCATCGAAAAAGCCTACCTGCAAGCCCTGGCCTTGCGCCCGGAGCCGGTAGAGGTATCGCCGGAAGTGCGCTTGTCGATCATCGAAATGCTGGTGGCCGTGGACACCCTGCTCGATGAACTCGGCGCCAAAACCCGCGCCATCTTCCTCGCCGTTCAACTGGAAGGCTTGACCTACGGTGCTGCGGCCGAGCGCTTCGGCGTGTCGGTTACCACCGTGAAGAACCACCTGATCAAGGCGATGACCCGCTGCCTGCTGGCAGTCGAAGGCTGAGGGCGATGGATCTCAAGACACTCGAAGCCGCTGCCACCTGGTATGTGCAGCTCAACGATGGCGCCAGCGACGAGGCCCGCACCTACGCCTGGCGGCAGTGGCTGCAGGCCAGCCCGCAACATGCTGCCGCCTGGGCGCGGGTAGAAAAACTGCAGCAGCAATGGGCCATGGTGCCGCCACAGGCAGCGCTGTCCAGCCTGGGCGCGGCACAAGCACAGCGGCGCGATGTGCTGAAGGTGCTGAGCCTGTTGCTGGCCATGTGCGGCGGTGGCTGGCTGGCAGCCGAGCAGGTGCCCTATCGCGCAATGCTGGCCCAGCAACGCACCCGTGGCGGCGAACGGCGCGCCATGCAGCTGGAGGATGGCTCACAGCTGGAGCTGAACGTGAATACCTCGCTGGATGTGCGCTACGACGCCAAGGTACGAGCGATCCAGCTGTACCAGGGGGAAATCCTGGTGCGCCCGATCAATGGCCTTCAGCAGCGCCCGTTCATCGTGCACACCGAGGACGGCAGCGTGCTCACCCGTAGTACCGAGTTCAGCATCCGCAAACTTGCCCGGCAGACGCGCGTGGGCGTGCTGCAGGGCGCTGTCGAAGTACGCCCGCAGCACCACCCTGATCGGGTGCTGCAACTACAGGCCAGCCAGCAAGTGAATTTTGACCGCGACGACTTCGCCAGCGCACATGCCCTGCCCGTGGATTCGACAGCCTGGCTGCAGGGCATGCTGAGTGTGAACGACTGGCAGCTGGGCGACTTTGTCGAGGAACTGGGGCGTTACCGGCAAGGGGTGCTGCGCTGCGCCTCCTCGATCCGGTCCTTGAGCATTTCCGGTGCATTCCGCATCGACGATACCGATATTGCACTGGCCAACCTGCCCAAAACCCTGCCCGTGAAGGTGCGCTATATCAGCCGTTACTGGGTGAGCGTGGAACCCGCCTGAATAACGGCCCCAAAAATAATTTCACCCACACCTTGCTGATTTCGATTCTCGCCCGTCCCTGACACAAGCCGCGACGACAGCGACTTTCTGCCATGACACGGAAGGATCACGCAATGCCCCATCTGCACCCCACCCCTGCAACCAAGCTGAGCCAGGCCGTGCGCCTGGTAGTGTTCGGCATTGCCCTGGCCAGCGCGCCGGGGCTGCTGCTGATGCCTGCCCAGGCCATGGCCCAAAGCCAGACCGCCTACCACGTCCCTGCCGGCCCGTTGGGCAATGCCATCACCCAGTTTGGCGTGCAGGCGGGCGTGACCATTTCGTTCGACACCGCACAAACCCGCAATCTGAGCAGCGCAGGCCTGGAAGGCAGCTACAGCGTCGATGAAGGGCTGATCCGCCTGCTGGCCAACAGTGGCTTGCAGGCTCAGCGCCAGGGCAATGGCGGCTATGTGCTGATGCCTGCAGACAACGGCTCGGCCATGGAGCTGGGGCCGATGAACATCGACGCCAACCGGCTGGACGCCACCAGCGAGGGCACCCAGTCGTACACCGCCCACGCAGTGACTATCGGCAAGGGCGTGCACACGCTGAAGGAAACCCCGCAGTCGGTCACCGTGATGACCCGCAAGATGCTCGACGACCAGAACCTCAACACGCTGGAACAGGTGCTGGACAAGACCCCAGGCATCACCGTGTACGACTCGCCCATGGGCGGCAAGTACTTCTACTCCCGTGGTTTCAACCTGGACGGCCAGTACCAGTACGACGGCGTGCCGCTGGATGTGGGTGGCAACTACGTACAGGCCAACAGCTTTTCCAGCGACATGGCGTTCTACGACCGCGTCGAAATCCTCAAGGGCGCGGCGGGCATGATGAAGGGCTCCGGCTCCTCCGCCGGCGGCGTCAACTTCGTGCGCAAGCGTGGCCAGGAACAAGCCGCCACCACCGTCACCCTGTCTGCCGGTAGCTGGGACAACTACCGCGGCCAGGTGGATGTAGGCGGCCCGTTAAACGAGTCAGGAACCGTGCGGGGGCGCGCCGTGGCGTCGCAGCAGGATCGCCAGTACTTCTATGACACAGCCAAGCGCCAGGACCAGATACTGTACGGCGCCATCGACTGGGACGTCACCCCCGACACCACCCTGGGCTTTGGCCTGGCCTACGAGGATGTCGATGCCACACCGTGCTATTCCGGCCTGCCACGCTACGCCGATGGCAGTGACCTGAAGCTGTCGCGCTCCACCTGCCTGGGGGCCAGCTGGAACGACCTGCAAAGCCAGCGTGTTACCGGTTTCGCCGACCTCAAGCACCGCTTCAACGAAGACTGGACGCTGAACTTCGCCTCGATCTACACCCACAACAACCAGGACATCGAATACGCCTACTCCGAAGGCACGGTACCGGTCGGCGCCAGCACCGCCAGCATGAACGTGCGAGCCGGTCGTTTCGACTACGACCAGGACGACTACGGCTTCGATAGCTATGTCGATGGCAAGTTCGAGGCGTTCGGCCTCCAGCACGAGCTGATCATCGGTGCCAACGCCAGCCGGCAGAAAACCCATGACTACTTCGCGCTTATGCTGCTGAACGCCAAGCAGAACCCGTTCAACCCGACCGCGAACTTCCCACAACCGTCCAAGGGCGATTACCTGGTTAACCCGACCCGCGGCGGCAGCGTGCCAACCGACTCCACCACCACCCAGTACGGCACTTACGCCAACCTGCGGCTGAAGCTGGCAGAGCCGCTGACCCTGGTGCTGGGCGCGCGGGTCAGCTGGTACCGCAACAAGAGCGACTCCTATACCCAGTTCTACGATTACTGGGTGAATAACCGCAGCCAGGAAAACGGCCAGGTCACGCCGTTCGCCGCCGTGCTGTACGACCTGAACGACCAGTGGACCGCCTACGCCAGCTACGCCGACATCTTCCAGCCGCAGAGCGACAAGGTGAATGCCGAGCGGCAGGCGTTACAGCCCAAGACCGGTGCCAACTACGAGATCGGCATCAAGGGCGAGCTGCTGGACGGCGCGCTGAACACCTCGTTCAACTTGTTCCGCACCATCGAGAATCATCGCGCGGAAACCGACTACAACGAAGCCTGCCCGTCTGGCGACGGCTATTGCTACACCGACAGCGGCAAGGTGCGTGCCCAGGGCTTCGAGGCCGAGATCAGCGGCTCGCCAATCGAGCGCCTGCAACTGCTGGCAGGCTACACCTACACCCAGACCAAGTACCTGAACACCATCGAAGACACCGACCCCACCGAGCTGACCTTCACCTCCAGCTTCATCCCGCGGCACATGCTCAAGGTGTGGGGTGACTACCAGCTGGGCGGTGCACTGGAGCGCTTCACCGTCGGCGCCGGCCTGAACAGCCAGAGCGAGAACTTCCGCACTACCGGCACTACCCGCGTCGAGCAGGCAGGCTACACCGTATGGAACGGCCGCGTGCAGTACCGCATCGACCCGAACTGGACGGTCGCCCTCAACGGCAACAACCTGTTCGACAAGAAGTACTACGCCACCATCGGTGCGCCGGCGTGGGGCAACTTCTATGGTGAGCCACGCAACTTCATGGTGACGTTGCAAGGGGCGTTCTGAAATGCATCAGGGCCGCTTTGCGGCCCTTTTGATTTGCCAGGTCGCCTACAAAAAATCTGTCAGGTTCGCTCTCCCACCGACTTTCCGTAGCGTGACGAGAAGCCTTTTCGTGGACGTGATAGCCGGTGAAAACACCTACCGACGTCAAGACCACCGCATTTTCAGAAATCTCCTACGCACGTATCGGAAGCGCAAAGCTCCAGCAAGAAGTGATTCCTCGCTAGGGTCCAGGTTCGCGTCGAATGCAGCGCGTTGCATGCATTTGATGATCACTCCTGCTCACTGGAGCACATCCATGGATTCATTGAACGAAACCCTCGAACTGTGTCGGCGCATCACTACCGGCTACCGCCCCGCCCTGCGCAACAGCCCCGTCGCCAACTGCACCCGCCGCTTCGAACTGTTGCCCCTGCGCTACGCCGCCATCGGCGGCAACCCGGCACAACGCGCCCGCCTGCCGAAACTGCCAAGCTATCTCAGCCCATTCTCGGACGTCGGCGAGATGACGCATTCCAGCTACGCCATCCGCCCGTTGCGGGAGGGCTTTCTCTACCTGCTGATCAAGCGCCACAGCGCACCGGCCTATGAATGGCACAGCCAGTACCGTGTCGCACCCAATGGCTCACTGCTGTACATCAGCGTCGACGCCCCCTGGGAGCCCGCCCCCAGCGCCGGCAATCTCGATGAGATCATCCGCAGCTTCGGCTGGACCATCACGCTCTATGACCTGGATGACATTCAGGAACTGCGCCCATTGTTCAGCCCTTCCCCGCTGACCCCGCGCATGCTCGACAGCTACCGC